>CAWIUZ010000232.1:0-21927 GCA_963838915.1 uncultured Acidobacteriota bacterium | reverse complement strand
GATCTCGCTCGATTTGATCTGGACAAATCAGGGAAAAGCTGCTATACGGTGCCCAGCCGTAAGACAAATCCCCGGCAAGGGGGGTTTCCGTGACAAAACTGATGTTGATCTTGTTGTTTTGCGCACCTGCAGGGTTCATCTCTTCCTGCGGGGGCAGCGGTGGCGGAAATCCAACTCCGCCACCACCAAGTTGTCCTACAGGCGCGGTGACGGTCAATCCGACCGCCATCGTGGTTGGCGGGACGAGCACCGCTTCTGCTCCCTCGGGATGGACGGGTGGCAGCTTTTCTGTGAGTCCTTCAGGAGTAGTGACGATCTCCGGCGACACGCTCACTGGCGTAGGTGCCGGCAGCGCGACAATCAGCGGCTCGGGGTGGACTGCTTCCAATGAAGCGACCGGGTGCAGTTTGACCGGAGCTACGCTGACTGTAACCCAATCCGTTTCGATCTCCATCACATCCCCTCCACTACCGATCACAGTCGGAGCCGGAGGAATGATCCAGTTTGAAGCAACCGTGACCGGATCGACCAATACCGCGGCCACATGGTCGGTCGCGCCGACTTCCGCTGGAACATTCAATGCTGGACTATTCACGGCAGCCGTCACAGCAACAAGCTTAACGGCGACCGTTACCGCCACAGCCGAGGCAGACACGAGCAAGACCGCTTCGGCAAACATCAATGTGACCGGTACGTCAACGATCGTGTCCAGCTCCCCGTGGGAAACGTACTGCGATGGCATATGCCAAAAGCCGCAGGTCACGCTCAATGGCTACGGCTTCATGCTGGATTACATCGCTTCCGCCCCGAACATCAATTACCAGGGGACAGTGCTTGTCAGCTCCAATCAGTCCATCATAGTGTTCGGATTGGATGATGATTGGACGTTCCGACGGCCCCTATGTAATCTGGGATTGCAGGGCACAAGCAGTCAACTGCTCAAACCCTGCCGCTTTCCTGGATTTCGGGAGTGAGAACATCGCGGTGATAGACACCGCTCCCAAAAGCACCGAACCCGGCGAAATCATCACAATGGATCGCGCCGCAGGCGCCATCTGGAAAAACAAACCGGATTGCACGCCGGACGGTTCCCTTGTTCCCTCTGATACTGCTTTTCCGGGCAGCATCGGCATCGCGTTCGACGAATTCGGCTCGAACGGCGCCGGTGCGGTTTGGTTCTTCGGAATCGGAATCATCAATGGGTTGACCACTGACGGCACTCTTATCGGCAGCGCGTATGACACCAATTTTACCGGCACCACGTCGATGGGCGGCATCGCAGCGATGAACAACATTGTATGCGTGGGCGAATACACAGTAGGACTTGCAACGTGCTTTACCGCGAAGAGCGCGCTGCCGAATACATCCGGGAATGCAACTTTTTACCGTGTTGCCGCCGGACAGGAGCCCTTTGCGCTCGCGATGTACAGCGACGGCACACAGACACTCCTCGCCGTGCTTGATCGCGAAGGCACAACCCTCTTTGTATACTCGCTCACGGTTGATCAGACCGATACCGCAATAACGTTCACCAACGTTGGATCGACTCCGCTCAACTTTACCCCAGTGTCCCAATTGCGTCCGGGGAACGAGTCCGTTGGCTTGGCCGGTGGATGGTCCGTGCAGTGGCTCGGGCCGGACCTTGTGGGAGTAAAAGCGCCGGTTCTCGCAGCAGGCGCAACCACACCCACCGACGAGCTCTTCTACGTGAACACACAGAGCTTCGCGGCGAGTCCCGCGGTGGAACTCCCCGCTTACTCGTTCCGCATCCTTGTGGAGCCGAGCGGAAATGCGGTGGACGTGGAATCCGCGAGCCCTGTCGCTGGCAATCCCGCAGAGACATTGCTCACGATTTCACGGGTACCGACGACGAGCGGAGCGAAGCCGTCAACTCTCTTCTCTACCACCATTGATCTATCCGCATCGCAGACCGGAACAGATCCCCTCGTCGGTGTCGGGTTCAATATCAAGCCGGATGGTACAGCGTTCTATACCACGCTGCGGAACCAGTGCGGGATCGCAACCCCGCAACCGGCCACGCAGTAGCGAGCTCACAGTATTGCGATTCCGGCCAACTCTTTGAATCTGAATTGCCTGCCTTGATAATCTCGAGAACGGAACGGGTGTTCGCATTCTTCGGAAACAACCCCTCACCCGTGGCTGGCGCGCAGCTTTGGCTGTGCGGTTTGGTGAGGGTAGCACGCTCGGAGGTTTTGCTCCTGAGGGCTCGAGGTTCTCTGTCCGATTCAGGTTGCGGGTTGATCGCCCAAAGCGGGTCTTCCAGGCGCGCGTTGGTTCAGTGGAGACGTCTGCAATCGCAGTCAGGAAGTCAACCACCCCTGACCCCTCCTTAACAAGGAGGGGAATCGTCTGCCGCCAGATCACCTATGGCCAGCGGCGCGCCGGGCTGCCTTCCGCCTTCTGCTTTCTGCCTTCTGTCTCTACGCGAGGTATTCCTTCATCATGCTGATATAGCGGCGGCAGGTTTCTTTCATATCTTCGCTCGAGCCGTCTTGCTCGAGGGAGAGGAAGCCGGTGAAGCCGATGGCTTTCGCGGCGTCGGCGATGGCTTTGATATCCATCACGCCTTTGCCGATGGGAACGTATTCGCGCATGGCGGGATCGATATCGCGTACGTGAAGATTCATCAGGCGGCGGTTCAGCTTATGAATGGCGACGGGAGGGTAGTCCCGCTGGTTCATGGCCCAGCCGCAGTCGAGATTGCAGCCGAAGGCCGGACTCGAAATGTGATCGCAGAGGCGCAGGAAGCTGTCGGAAACGGGAAGCATGGTGTAAGTGTGGTTTTCGATGGAGAACTTCATGCCGAGCGCCTGGGCACGCTCGAGGCAGGCCTTGATCGTCTCGACAAACTGGGGCCACAGTTCGTTGAAGTTATATCCCGGAGCGATGTCGATATGAAACTTCTCGCCGGGTTTGACGTCGCCGAGGAAGTAGCGTGGCAGGTAGGTAGTGTTGGCGGCGCTCAATTGCCGCGCCCAAGGCGCCACGATATTCACCATCGGTGCGCCAAGCTTATGCGCAATGCGGCAGCCCTTCTCGAAGTAGTCCAGGCTGACCTTGCGCTTCTCGGGGTCAGGGCTCGTCAAGTCCTCGACCACCGGTTGGAAAAAGGGAAACTGATTCAATACCAGATGGTTTCGTCCGAGTTGTTTCTTGACGCGGTCGATTGTGGCATCGGTCCAATACTCGTCAACGTCCATGCGGGAGTTGGCGATCAGTTCCACTCCTTCGAAACCGAGGCTGCCGATGATGTCGATCGCTTCTTCGGGGTGAGCGCCCGGGCCAAGGCTATGGAAGTTCCAACTGACGCAGCCGATCTTGGCGCGCCGCCCGGCCGGCGCATTCGCAGGCGGGGCCGGCGTGGGGGATGGCGAGGCCGGCGAAGGGCCTGCACTCGCGAGCAGCGAGTAACCACCCAGACTCATGGCCGACAGGAAATCGCGACGTTGCATGGGATTTCTCCTTCTGTTTCGAGCGGCCTCGGTGCGTGTCCGCCCGGCGAGTTTCCGTGCACGGGACAGCGGCGCTCCGCGTGCGAGACCTCAGAAAAGGAACGTAGTGTTTCGGTCGGCCCGTGTCAAGTCCAAAAGCTGCTTCCGTCATCCGACAATAACGTTCCTCCCGTAGGGGGACGGCTTGCCGTCCCCGCATTTCTGCTGGCCCCGACGAGGGTAGGGCAAGCCCTACCCCCTACACCGCCCGGGTCCAATCGCGTGCGGCGTGGAGGCGGAAAGCCATGATCCCTGCCATCTTCGATCTCCCTTATCGACGGATTAGGGCTGCACCCATCGCACACCTGGACGCGGCGCTGGCGCGAGAATACGGACTCGAAGAGCTAAGACATTACCTCAACCGAAGCCGCTGCGAAATCGATAAGGGCCGGGGGTGGGAGTTTTCTTGAGGGGTGAAGGGTGCAGGTTAAAGGGTAAAGGTTAAGGGGTAAAGACCGAATGCTGGAAGTCGAGCATGTTGCAAATTGACCCTTAGACTTTGGCCTTCAACCTTTACTATGTCCCGAGAGAACGAAGGGTTGATTATGATAAGGTATAAAAAGACCTTCGTTCTCTCGGGTTCTGGTTAGACCATGGCAGGTATGAAAAGTAAGGGCCGGATTGGACTCCGCCGGCGGATAAATCAAGCTGTAACGCCACGGCTTTTGTAGATCGCTTTGTTCACTTCCACCATCAAGTCATCGAGCGAAGCGCCGACTTTGCGCGCCGCCATCTCAATCGAACAGTCATAGCATGAGGGGCGAAGTCCGAACTTCACGAACACCTCGTCGGTCTCCGGGAACTTCTGCTTGATGTCGCGGACCAGTTCGCCGCCACGAACAAGATCGCTGAACTGAAACATGGGTGCTTCCTCCCTCAGGATTCCATCTGTCAAGCTGAGCGCCGCGAAGCATCTCAGCAGCTATGCAGGGTTTGTGGCATTCACAAGCAACTGCGGAGATCCTTCGCTTCGCTCAGGATGACAGGAGTTGACTTTGCCAGACCCTTGATCGGAGCTATTCCGCCGGGGTTGGTAAACGCAGAATGGCTCTTCGTCAAGATAATCACCGCTGGCCGCATAGGCTCGTGCGCGGCATCCCATGCAAACATTGCGAAACTCACAGCAGCCGCACTTGCCTTTCAAATTATCCGTGTTGCGCAGTTGCTGAAAAACCGGGGCGCTCTCCCAAATCTCGGCGAACGATTGCTTGTTCAAGTCCCCTGCCAGGACCGGCAGGTATCCGCAGGGAAAAACCTCGCCTCTGTGTGAAATGAAGCACACGCCCGTGCCGGCAAGACAACCCTTGGTCATGGCGTTCATGCTCTGGGGATGGGCGTGGCCAGGTTGGGCGCCCTGCGGACGGAGCGCTACACCCGTCGAACCGGGCATGGTCATTTCCGTTGGGCCAATGGCATCTTTCGATCCGCCGGCGTCTGCCGGGTGCGTCTCGATGAGTGCGCCGATGGCTGCCCGGCGCTCGGCGGCGCGGCGTTGCCGCATTACGCGAAAGTAATGAGGGGCGCAGGTGGCTTTCAGCTCGATCCCGCCTTCGAGCGAGCGATCGTAGAACCAATTCAGGATCTCTTCGTATTCTTCGGCGGGCACCATTTGCTCGGCGGCGATGTCCACGCCGCAACCCACCGGAACCAGAAGGAACGTGTGCAGCGCATCCGCCCCGATTTCTTTGGCCATCTCCAGCACCGCAGGAAGTTGGTGCGCATTATGACGAGCAATCGTCATGTTGATCTGCAGAGACATCCCCAGCTCGCGCAAGTTTTGGAAGCCGCGCAGGGCGGCATCGAAGGCGCCGGAAATGCCGCGAAACGCGTCATGGGTTGCTGCGTCGGCGCCGTCCAGACTGATGGAAACACGCCGCACTCCCGATTCCGAAATCCGGCGCGCCACCTGCTTGTCGACCAACGTTCCATTGGTGGCCAGCGCCACTCGAATCCCCAGGGATGTGGCGTAGCTCGAAAGCTCAAAGATGTCGTGACGAAAGAGAGGTTCGCCACCGCTCAGAACTATGATTGGTAGGTATGACTGAGAGACTTGCTTTATTAAGTTCAGGGCTTTGGTTGTAGGTAGGTCTAATGGTGATGAGAGTTCTGATGCGGTGGCGCGACAATGGATACAACGTAGATTGCATCCCTTGGTAACCTCCCAAAAAACGAGCCGCGGTTTGTAGTCTAGATTGTTAAGCCACATTGCACGACCCGCTTCTTAGTAGCGGCTGTTTGACGCAGCCACTATTTCCTTGAGCACGTTTTTGTCCATCCCTCCGGCAATTGCGGCGCTCGGCTGTGCTCCAGGCCAGCGTATTTCCCCCGGACGTGTGGAAATCCATGCCGCACCAGCGGAAATGCATTGTCCACGGGAACGATTCCCGCTCGAGCGCAAAGCAGCTCGGTTGATCGCAGGGGCCGCAACTCCAATCAATACCGGATCCAGGTTGCCCATGAAGCAGATCGGCCAAGCTTGGTGCACAATATTCACGGTCCTATGCCTCTCGTGGGTTGCCCTGGAGTCGCAAAGGGAACTTTCGTGGCGCGCGTTTGAACTTGAGAATTTATAGGGGGGTCAAGAGCTCCGGTTCGTCCAATTTCCGGAATTCCCAACCCCCAACCCGTCGAACGACGGGTCCCTTGGACCCGAAGTCCCTCGCACCCACGGAACAGGCACGCTTCATGCCAAACTCGAGGCGAGCAAGGAACTCACGCACGATGAGTTCAAGCCGATGGAATAGAGGAGCTTAGCAAGTCGTGGAGGATAACCAGGGCAAAAAGCAGGCGAAAATTCTGAGATTGGGGGGTGCGCAAAATGACCGTTGGCAAACTGGCGGAAGGGGTGAAAAGGCGCACGGCCTCTAGGAATCTGTGATAGCCGCGATCTTCCTTCGATAATTCAAGGAGTTACAGATTGCCTATTGCGGTCTAACAAGCCGAATTCCAGGAAAGGCGGAGATAAAGTACGGAATGTAGGGGCGGTTCGCGAACCACCCCTACGGCCGTGTCAATGCTTGACCCTATGCGTCCGGACACTTGCGATCGCCACACTTCCGGGTTGCGGACGCGGTCGGCGTCTGCTAATGTAATCCCGTTGTAACTTAGCTGTCACGATTGTTTGTGATGATTCCGCCATGTCCCAAATGCGGCGCGACAAAAACCGATCCCGTTCCGCACAACTTCAAGTACAACCTTGCGCGGGCCTTGGGGTACAGACTGCAGAAGTGCTCCCGCTGTCGCGCGGCACGCTATCTGCCGAGGCATAGCAATAATCCTTCTGGCTCTGCCCAATCGGGGTTGAAGCCGACCAGCGTACCCCGGTCTGAGGCGGACCCCGGGGAAATTGTGAGGGGGGAGGCAGGCCCCGGACCGAAAGGGGCTCCAGCGTCGGTCGATTTGCCGAGCGGTGACGTATTCCGCTGTCCGGCTTGCGGCAGTAAGGGATACCATCGAACCGAGCGCACCATCCAGGAGCGGATGTCGCGCCGAGGACCGATGGCTCGCTGCGAGATTTCTGGCCTGCGGTTTCCGCATCCAGGTCATCCTAAGCGGGCGGAGTCAGCGCAGGCGCCGGCAGCCGAATCTCAACGTCCAGAGGAGATAGAACTTCCAAAAATGGCCAAAGAGAACACCCAAGGTGAAGTCCCGCAAGAACCTGTCCACGCCAAATCGTCGAAAGATGAAGTGCCCAAGTGTCCGGCTTGCGGCAGCTCGAAATACCATCGCACCGAGCGCACTGCTCTGGAACGAACTTTGCAACGCCCGCCGATGGCCCGTTGCGAGAAGTGCGGCAAGCGGTTTCCCTACGTCAAACACCCTGATGAGCCAGAGGGGTCAACAACGGCCGGTAAGATAATCCAGCCGAAGGCTGACGAGCAAAAAGACTCCGCCAGTTCCTCGAGCCAGGAATCAGGCCGGTGCCCGTATTGTGGCAGCGCCAACTTTCGCCGTTCTCGGCGTACCGCCGCGGAACGCCTTCTGTTCCGCCCCAAGATGGCGCGTTGCGGTCATTGCCGGAAGCGCTTCCCCTTCCCTGAGAGCTAGCGTCTACAAATGGCCATCTCGAGCGTCACGAGCCGAATCGCCAAAGCCTCCGGAATCGTGATGGCGGGGGTGTTGCTGAGCCGCGTGCTGGGTTACTTTCGTGACTGGACGGTGGCCCACCAGAGCGGCGCGAACGCCATCACCGACACCTACTACGCGGCCTTTACGCTGCCCGACTTCTTGAACTACCTGGTGGCCGCCGGCGCTCTGAGCGTGACCTTTATTCCTGTCTTCTCCCGTTACATGGCAGAGAATCAGGAGGAGGAGGGTTGGCGAGCATTCTCGACTGTGGTCACAGTGATGGGATTGGTGGTTGTGGGGTTGGTGGGGATCGGCGAGATCTTCGCCCCTCAGTTGGTCGCAGCCATCGCGCCGGGCTTTGCTCCTCCCGCCAAGGCGCAAACCGTCTTTCTAACCCGATTGATGTTGCCGGCGCAGGTGTTCTTCTACCTGGGAAGCATTCTGACCGCCGTTCAATACGCCAAAGGGCAGTTCGTTATCCCCTCCGTCGCCGGAGTGGTTTATAACCTTGGGGTTGTTCTTGGCGGATTGTTGCTCTCTTCGCGCATCGGCATCACGGGCTTCGCGGTCGGAGTCGTGGCCGGCGCATTCTGTGGGAATTTCCTTCTCCAGATTTATGGCGCCCGCCGGGCTGGGGCACGCTTTACTCCCAACCTGAACATCCGGCATCCCGGCTTCCGTTGGTTCATCAGGCTCTCGATCCCAATTATGCTGGCACTCTCTCTTCCTGCCACCGATGATTGGATCATCCGCTGGTTCGGCTCTTTTCTGGGCCGCGCGTCCATCACTTGGCTGACCTATGCGAAGGCGCTGATGCGCGTACCGCTCGGCGTGGTCGGTATGTCGGTGGGGGTGGCATCGTTTCCATACATGGCACAGCTTTATTCGGAGGGGAAACTCGATGACCTCAACCGCGCCGTGAACGCCACGCTGAAAGGATTGCTCGTTCCTCTTGTCCCGATTTCCGCCTTGATCATCGCCCAGAGCACGCCGCTCACCCACTTCCTCTTCTCGCACACCCGCCTGCACGGAAGCGATTTCGAAGCCACCTCTGCCGCCTTGCGGGTTTTTTCCCTCGGCATGTTTGCCTGGGCGATGCAGAACATCCTGGCGCGCGCGTTCTACGCCGCTCGCGACACCATTACCCCGGCCGTGGTGGGTACCGGGATCACTTTCCTCAGCCTTCCCCTATACTGGTGGCTGGCCCGCCACTTTCAGTACCTCGGGCTCGCCTGGGCGAGTTCCCTTGGCATTACCGCCTGCACGGTGATTCTGCTTCTTCTCTTGAATCGCCGAACCCGCAATCGCGAGGGCCGGGGGTTTCTGGTGTTCTTGCTTAAGATCGGGGCTGTGTCCGCGCTGACAGGAGTCGCGTGCTTCGAACTGACTAATTGGTTGGGATTGCGACTGGGCTGGCAAACAACTCATCAGGCTCTGCTGGTTTTGGTGATCGTGAGCTCAGTAGGTTTGGTGCTGACGGTGCTCCTCGCCAGGTTGCTTAGGTTGAGAGAGCTCGAGGACTACCTCAAGCGACTTGCGAGGAGGTGAACGTTGATGGACGAACTCCTGACCCCCAACTCCGCGCTTGCCATCCAACAACGAGTGCAATCCGGCCGCATCGGTTGGTGGGGACCTCTAGCCCTCGCGCCGGCGCGGACCTGCCTCGTTCTTGTGGTGCAAGGCGGGCTCGCGGCCATCCTATGGCTCCGTGGTAATCCTTCCCCTTGGCGAGCTCAAGCGCCCTGGTGGACCGTCTACGCAACCCTCATCGATATCGGATGCCTGCTGCTTCTATGGTGGCGGGCACGTTCGGAAGGCATCCGGCTCCGCGACCTTTTCGAAATAGATCGATCCCGGCTTAGATGGGAGGCGCTGTGGGGTCTCGCGCTCTTCCTCATCCTCTTTCCAATCGTGGTGGGGGGCGGCGCGACGCTTGCTTCTTGGCTGGTTTATGGGACCATCCATCTCAATACCGCGAGTTCAGCAGTGGGCCTCATCTCCGCACGACATCTTCCACGTTGGGCTGTCTACTATAGCTTGTCTGTCTTCTGGCTCGTCTGGTCGCCGACCGAACAAGCCATTTACCAGGCTTATTGTGCAGCCCGGCTCAAGGCGCTAACTGGCAAGACCTGGGTCACGGTGACGGTGGTAGGGTTCTGGTGGGCCTTCCAGCACAGTATGTTCCCCTTGGTGCTCGACTGGCGGCTCATGCTGTTCCGCTTCCTCCAGTTCTTACCGTTGATCGTGATCATCCAACTCATCTACCTGCGGACGCGCGCCCTCCCGCGGATGATCTTCCTGCAATGGCCTATGGATTTGCTTGCCGCATGGATGACACTCAGGCCGTGAGGTACTTGAACCGTCTGCGGCGAGCGCGGCTGGACCCGCGCGGTGTAGGGGGAGGGCTTGCCCTACCCTTGTCGGGACCGGCGGAAATGAGGGGACGGCAAGCCGTCCCCGTACAGCGGGACGGTTATCGACGGATTGGGGTTAGGGATTCTGTCTTGCCGGAAGAGTGTAATACTCGTAATGCACCGTCCAGGTGAATTCCTGGCCCGGATCGATCGTCATGGCGATGAAGGGTTCCATAGCGAGGACGTTGCGCATCGACCAGAAGTTTACGAACGAAAGCGGGCGGTCCCCTTGAATCCGCATTCCCGCGCCCACTTTGGGATTATCGATCCGGATATCGTAGTCTTTGGGCGTGTCGCCGAAACCCCGAAAGGGGATTTCCACTACATCTTCATTCTCCAGCGCCTTCGCAAAAACGATGCGGTTGTCTTGAGCCTTGGCGAAGCGCTCATCAGCCGACGGCGCAGGATGAATCTGGAAGGGAAGCGAGATCGCAAAATCGGGGCCGGGCGGTTGCTTGTCGAGCACCAGGAAATTGTGATTGTAGACGGTGCTGTGGATGGTGCGGCGGCCAGTGTTCTTCAGACTGTGCTCGAGTACCATCTCCGGTTTGCCTTCTACAAGCCGCACGATCTTGCGATACACGTAGCCATAACCCGAAGACGGGTCGGTCAACTCCTGCGTGAACTCGATGGAATCGGGATGCTGCTTGACCGTCCATTTCCCCGGGTCCACGATCTCATACAGCGTGTACGCGTCGTAGCTCGCGCCGACCTTTCGAAGCGCCCCGACGCCGATTTTGATAAAGGTCCCGCCCGCCTTGGCTTCGTCCCACCCGAGGGCTGCGTCACCGGTCTGGAACTCTTCGACGGGCCCTGAAATGCCGCTGCAGGCCCCCGCCACCACTTCCGTTCCCTTGAAGACATAATCGTGGACAGGCGGCTCGATTCGGTCAAACCACGGGCCGTAGTAGTTGTGGCCTTCGTACTCGAGACTGGCGATGACTCCTGACCAGTCAAACCGGGTACCACGGTAGTAACCGTTCTTAGGATCGGGAAGATATAACTTCACGCGGAGCTTGCCGTTTGAAATCTCGGTCTGGGGAAAATCTGTTGCCATAAGTTTGCCTCCGGCCGCGAGCGCGAACACTGCAAGTGCCGCCAGCAGAGTGTGTAACATCGTTCCGCAATGTATATTGAGCATCGTAGTATTAGACCTCTTGTCATCAGATCTCGAGCTCGCTCGCTCCTCCTGGTGTCATTCTGAGCGAAGCGAAGAATCTCGCTCTGCCCTTCAACCCGGCTGCCTCCTGGGTTTTCTCGGGCTCTAGTCTTTGCGAGACCAGAGCGAGATTCCTCGCTGCGCTCGGAATGACACCGAGAATTGGACCCCAAAAGCTCACATCCCCGGGCCAACGGCCGGCGCGAGGGGCGGAATCAGCAAGCGCCGCGGACGGGTTAAATACTCGTGTTGATAGCGCCGGTACTCATCGCCCGAAGGCGCGCGGTCATTTGCGCCGGGCGGGTAGTTCGCCATGCCGTGAAAGGGCAAAGGCTGGACGGTTGCTGAGAACGCGGTGTTGGGCTCGCCGTCCTTCGCCCAGCCGTTCGTATACAGGAAGAAATCGCGTATCCAGCCCGGCTTCAGCGGCGGCAGCCTTCCCGCGTCGAAGCTCACGGTGATTTCGTCACCAGGCGCCATCACCACCAACTGATCGTCTGCGCGAGCCAGCAGTTTTTCCACGGCGCCATAGCGCGTGTACATGCCCATCATGGGATTCCAGGGAGCGATGGCCATCACGTTGTCGTAATCGAAGGAGTCGGGGCGCTGGTGTTGCGGGTCGCTCGCGGGGGTTGAGAACCCGCGATAATGCAAATCCGCGGAGAGCAGCGGAAGTTCGGCCGGAGCAGGCGCCGGGCCGTCATCAAGGGAGAAGAAGATCTGGTCCCAATAGACGCACAAGTTGGTCACAATGCGCACGTGGTGGTCGGAGGTGAGGAACTTGCCCGTCAAGTCGACCCGCATGGTGCGGCGCGTGCCGCTCGGCAGACCCATATCCGGAATCACCGTTTCCCATTCACCCCGCGCGTTGCGAACCTCGAGGTAGGGAGCAATCAGTTCGACCTGCTTATTGGACATCAAGGCGCGCGACCCGTTCGAGTCCGTCCAGTACACCCAACCGTTCAGCCACAACGAAACGCGTGCAGAAGACGGCAGGTCTCCCAAATCGAGCGTCAGGGAGTGAGGCTCCGCGAGGCCGAGGATGCGCTCGCGAGCGAAATCGGTGGGATACGCTCCATCCTGCTTCAGGAGCAGGGGCAGGACGTTGCGGCCCCGATCGTCAATCGCCGCAACCGGGAAGCGCTTCTCGTGTACGGAATAGAGCGCCGGAGCCTCGGGCGAAGAGGCATAGATTTCGTTCGAGTAAATCTCCTGGCCGGCCGGATGGTCCACCGCCAAGAGCCGGAGCTGATCGAAGAAATCGGCTTCCCTCAATTCGTCGGTGAGCTGGAAAACGTACCGGCCGTTTTGGACTTCGAGGTCGTGCGGCAGACGCACAAACTCTTCCGGGAAGGGCTTGATGCGAGTTCCGTCCGGGTTAAGCTCGCCCAGCGGCCCGGTGCCCAGAACGTCCGTGACAAACACATAACGCTCGCCATTCCAGGCGTAAAGCAGCGGGCAGGAAGTGGCCAGACGCTCGGACTCCCGCACGTCAATCGGCTTGTCAGTGGGCACGTCAATCCAGTTCTGTATGACCGCGTTCGGCCAGGTGACGCGCACCACATCTACCTTCGAGAGGTTTCCGGTAAAAACCCGGATGGGATTTCCAGTGACCACAATCTTGTTGTAATAGTTCCCTGCCTTGACCTCGACCAGGCTGCCGATGCCCTCGGAGTTGCTTTTGTACCCGATCATCTTCACTTCCAACCAGTGCGGCGTGGGACCTTCTTTTTCGTAGGCCAGCAATTGCCCGTTGCTGGCGAGTCCCACCAAGTCCAGCTTGCCCGGATTGCTCAACCAAGTGGGGCTGAGCATGCCGACCGAGCCCGCCGTACTGGCTGGGATGCTTATATTCCCCTCCCGAAACTTGCCGAAGTGATTGACCAGCAGCCGCCATTTGCCCGCGGCATCACAAGCCAGGAGGTCCGCAAAGCTGTCGCCGTTCGCGTCGATCACCGTGCCGCGAAATGCAAAAAAGCCGGCGGGAGGACGAACGGGCGGTAGGGGAGCCAGGGGAGTGAATTTCCAATCGCCCCGGTTGATCAGGACTTGATAGCCTTTAGGCCCCCACATCGCCAGGTCGAAGCGCCCGTCGTGGTTGAAATCCGCCGCCTGAACGTCGTAGGCGATCCACTTGCCGATTCCTGCGTCTGCTTCGGAGGTTCGGTTGGCAAACTTCCCCTCACCCAGGTTGGCGTACAGCAAGGGTGGGCCATCGTCACGGTACAAACAGAGGTCGGTGTAGCCATCGTTATCAAAATCCGCGAGCACCGCGCCGCGCATGCGTCCCTTGGCCGAGGCCAGTCCGGAGGAGGCAGTGGCGTCGGTGAAAGTGCCATCCCCGTTATTACGATAGAAATGAACAGTGGCGCCTGCGAAATCGCCCGGGAAGCTGAAAGAGTCTTGCTTGGGCGGGTCGTTCAAGTTCGTGTAGGCCGTTACGACGAGATCAAGAAAACCATCGACGTCGGCGTCGAACAGCACCGCCTGAGTGTCAAGTTCGCCGGGAATCGCAGCAAGACCTGCCTTCTCCGTCTCATCCTGGAAAACTCCATCGCCCGTGTTCCGGTAGAGCCGGACGCCGCCCACGCCAGCCACGAAAAGGCTGGGCTTGCCACTGTTGTTATAGTCGGCAAAGGTGGCGGAGACGGCGGCGCCGGTTCCGGCCAGCCCGGACTTCTCGGTTACATCCGTGAACGTCCCGTCGCCATTGTTATGCAGGAGATAGTTCGCGCCGCCGGGGTTAACCACGTAGATGTCCATGCGGCCGTCGCCATTGTAATCACCGAATGCCAGCGAGGCAGCGAAGAGGGGAAGCAGGTTCCGCCGCGCGTAATCCAGAGAGTAATCCGCTGCTTTGGTCCGGCCTTGGGATTCTGCCGCAGCGCTTTGTTGTGCCGGCAACGTCAGGCCCAGACGCCCGGTGATGTCGGCGAAGGTCACCTTCTCGAGTCCTGTGCCAGGACCAGGTTCCGAGGGGGGCAGGGCGGGAAGAAGCAGGGCGCCGTATGTTCCTCCTTCCAGGGCAGGATTCTGAAGCGAAATGCCGGGAACCTTGTCTCTCATCCTTTCATGGACCTTCAGGGCCTTCTGGGCTTCCGCGTTGCGATTCAGGCGCACGTAGGTGGTAAAGGTGTGGAAAAGGGCCGCAACGTAAAAGTTCTGCCCCTTTCCGAACCCCATATTGACCACGTGCTCCCACGCCGAGAGCGCGTCCTCCAAGCGTTTCTCGGCAAAGTAAACGGATGCCAGATTGAACCATGCCGCGGGGTCGTTCGGGTCGGCTGCAATCACTCGCTTGAGAGCTTTTTCGGAGTCGGGGTAGCGAAGCTCGCGCTTGTACACGATGCCCAGGTTGTAATCGACGGCTACCAGCTTGGGGTCCATCTGCTTGGCAGTGGTCAACTCGCCGAGAGCCTCGTCCAGCTTGTTGGCCTGCATCAGAGAGAGGCCGAGGTCAAAGTGGTCCGTCGCCAGGGCCTTGCCCGATGCCAGGATCTTTTGAAACTGATCGATCGCCTCTGTATATTTGCCTTGCTCGTAATACGCCTTGCCGATATTACGTTGGGATTGAACGGCCGCCGACCCTGCGGTAGAACTCTTGCCAGCAGTCTTCGAGGCAGCCGGCTTTCCAGCTTGCGGACCTCCCAAACCAGGCCGGGCGGAGGTGAAACACGAAGCAAGAATCAAAGCGGCCATCACCGAGAAGCGCAGCACAGTGGAGAGGTTTCGGTTCATGAGTTTTCCGATTCTGGACTTACCGCAAACCGCCGGCGAGTGTCATTCCGAGCGCAGCGAGGAATCCTGCTCTGCTTGTAGTCCCAGGGCGCGTGAACCAGAGCGAGATTCCTCGCTGCCATGAAAATGCGCTGTCATTCTGAGCGAAGCGAAGAATCTCGCCCTGGTCTTTGCTCCTCGGTCCGATCCGAAGCAGAGCTAGATTCTTCGCTTCGCTCAGAATGACACGGTCTTCATGCACGGCAGTGAGCCGAAGGATGATGACGTCTGCGCTTGGAATGACAGCGCCCTTTGGTTTTTTCCAAGCCTTCAGACTGCGGACTTGATACCGGTGCGAACGGTTATTATACAACGCGGCCTGCGCGCGTGAGGCTCATCTTGTGCTATTCCTTCACCACCTTGCCGGCCGGTCGACAACCAAATCCGGATGGTCGTGACGGAAGGTTTCCGCGATGTGGCAGGACCAGCAAACCGGTGAGTGAGTCTGAAGTACTTCCGGCAAGCTCTCGGGAGCGACCTTGTCCCAATAAGTGGTCCTTTTCTCCAGGTTCAGCAGGGCCGGCACGTGTCCCACCCATTGCTCGGCTGCTTCCACCGGCTTGCCGCAGATTACACAGGTTTTGCCGGCATACCAGTCCGCAACGATACGCCGGACCAGGCAGCCTTGCGGCGCCGCTTCGATCTGTTTCAAACACTCCTGGCCACAACCCTGCCGTTCCGGCCAGCGGGAACATTCGCTTAGCCGAAGCTGCGGTGTGCCGAAAGCCGCATCCCTGGCCAAGTGTGCGGCGTCTAAATCCACCGCCGCTGGCATCCGGGTTTCAGGGCAGGTGACCAGCCTCTTCCCGCGCAGCTTGAAATAAGCGCGCAGGCTCCGAAACGCCAAGTACCCAATTACGAGTGCCAAAAGCGCTATGACCACCAAAGGAAGTCCAGTACTCATAAGTGCCTCCTTTCAAGGACAGTCTAACTAGGCTATCGTAATAAGCGTAGTTTGTCAAGAACTTTTTTTGAGGGCATCCGGCGCCGCCTGGGGTAGAATAGGACGTCTCTGGCAGATAGGTTCAGGATCCGAGGACTCGAACTCAACTCTCTCGAAAGCTTCAGCATCTCGATTGTGCCGGGATGCCCATAAGGACACGCAACCAGCTACAAAGTCCGCTACTCAGGAGGATGACACAGTGAAAAAACTGGTAATTGCTGTTGTGATGGTAGTGTTCTGCCTGCCGGTCGAGTTTCAGGCCAAAGAGGCTACGAAGATCGATGACCGGCTCGAAAATGCCGCCGTAGATTTGTACGAAATCATGAAGACGCCCGAGAACTCGATCCCGCGGGACTTGCTCGACAGGTCGGTGTGCGTGGGCATCGTCCCCGGGGAGAAGAAAGGGGCTTTCATTGTCGGCGGAACCTACGGGCGCGGCGTGTTGGTATGCAGAAGGCACGGGGACGGCCCTTGGGGCGCGCCTTCGATGATTGCCGTGCATGGCGGCAGTCTTGGTTTTCAGTGGGGAGGAACGGAGACCGACGTGGTTCTTGTGGTAGTGAACCCGAGCGGGATCCGGAGGCTGCTCAAGAGTAAGGGGGAGCTGGGCGCGGATGTTGCCGTGGCGGCCGGGCCGGTGGGACGGACGGCTTCAGCTTCCACGGATTTGCTGATGACCGCTGAGATTCTCACTTATTCGCGGTCGCGGGGCTTGTTCGCCGGCATCGCCCTAAAGGGAGCTGCCGTTACTGAGGATAGCGAGGCCAACTCGCGGCTGTATGGCCATCCGGTGGACCCCTGGGAACTTCTGATCCGAGGCACGGGGGAGATCCCTGCGCCCGCTAAATCCCTCATCAGCGAACTCGAGAAGTATTCACCTCATGGCGGAATATCGTTTGTCAACACTCAACCGCCGCAACCAACAAAGTAACCGGTCGCGTCACGCTGGACCGCAGGGGCGACTTGTGAGCTGCCCCTGCGCGCCCGGGCTTTTTCGAGAGCCATTACCGTTCGTTTCACGCGGTCAAGCCTCCCACTTAGGCCCGCCTGGCCCACCTTCGCCGTCATTCCGTGTGGGCATGCGCCTTCGACCCACCCACCAAAGGAATGAAGATCGCTTATGCCGTCGGCCCCGCAAAAGCGGACGCCCATCGTTGGTCAGGGACACGATGGATTCCCGCTTTCGCGGGAATGACGTGATTTTCGAGAAAGCGGAGCGAGGAATCTGCCCCTGGCTTTTCTTTGCGCCCTTTGCGCCCTTGGCGTCTTTGCGTGAAACCGGAGCGTTGGAGTGTCCCATCGAGTTGTGCTACGATGGGGAATTGCTTCGCGACCGGCAGGGCGCGCCTAATGCCGGTCCCAGACTCTCAAGGAGTTCCCGGTGAGAATTTACGACGGACAAGATATTCGCAACGTTGCACTAATCGGTCACGGCGACACGGGCAAGACCCAGCTTGTTTCTGCGATGCTCTATGCGGCGGGCATGGTGAATCGGCTCGGCAAGGTGGACGACGGAACCTCGATCACGGACTACGACGAAGAGGAGATTCAGCGCAAGTTCTCGATCACCGCCGGGCTCGCCTACGCGGAATGGGGCAAGGCCAAGATCAATTTCATCGATACGCCCGGATACAACATATTCATGCACGAAACCGAAGGAGCGCTGCTCGCGGCCGACGCCGCCCTGCTGCTGATTCATGCGGTCGCAGGAATCGAAGTGCAAACGGAAAAATCCTGGGGCTTCTCGGAGAAATACGGATTGCCGCGCGCCCTGGTGATCAATCAGATGGAACGCGACCGCGCCAGCTTTGAGCGCACGCTCGAAGCCCTGCACAAGGAATTCGGGCGCACCGCGGTTCCTATCCAGCTTCCGATTGGTGAAGAAAAGAATTTCCGCGGCCTCGTTGACCTGGTTCGCATGAAGGCCTACCTCTACGACTCGAGCGGCTCCGGCAAGGCGCAGGAAGGCGAAATCCCTGCCGAGCTGAAGGATGCTGCGACCACGGCTCACGAAGCCCTGGTGGAAATGGTGGCTGAGGGCAACGACAAGTTGATGGAAGAGTTTTTCGAACAAGGTACCTTGCCTGAGGAGGACCTGGTTGCAGGCCTGAGGTCCGCGGTGTGCGACAGGCGCATCTTCCCGGTGGTGGTTGCCGCCGGTCTCCCGAATATTGGTAGTGAGAATCTGCTGAAGCTAATCGTCGACTACCTTCCTTCACCGCTCCAACGTAAGGAAGTGGAAGGTCTGGATCGCGAGGGCGGAGAGCCCGTCAAACGCAAGATCGCCGATGACCAGCCGACAGCCGCCTTCGTGTTCAAAACCGTGGCGGACGCCTTTGCGGGCCGTGTGAGCTATTTCAAAGTGATGTCGGGAGTGGTCAAGAACGAAGCCAACCTGGCCAACTTCAATCGAGGCACCAGCGAGCGCCTTTCGCACATCGGCATAGTGCAGGGCAAAACGCAGACGCCAGTGGCCGAGCTCCATGCCGGCGACATCGGAGCGGTGGCCAAACTCAAAGACACCCTGACGGGCGATACCTTGGGTGACAAAGCCGCTCCCATCTTGTTCCCGAAGCTGAAGCTGGCGGAACCCGCCATCTCGTTTGCCATCGAACCGAAGTCGCGCGGTGACGAAGACAAGCTCTCCACCGCCATCCATCGCATGCTCGAGGAAGACTTGCTCCTGCGGTTCTCGCGCGACCCGCAAACCAAGGAATTCCTGCTCTCCGGTGCGGGCCAGCAGCACGTGGAAGTGGCCGTTTCGAAGCTCAAGCGGCGGTTCAACATTGAAGTCACTTTGAAGGCCCCTAAGATTCCTTATCGCGAGACGATTCGCGCCAAGGCCGAAGCGCAGGGCAAGCACAAAAAACAGACCGGCGGACACGGCCAGTACGGCGACTGCTGGATCAAGGTGGAACCACTCCAGCGCGGGGCGGGCTTCGAGTTTGTCAACGACATCTTCGGCGGCTCGATCCCCAAAAACTACATCCCCGCCGTCGAGAAGGGCATCATCGAGGCCGCCGCGAAAGGGTATCTGGCCGGCTGTCCCATGGTGGATTTCCGAGTCATTCTCTTCGACGGTTCCTACCACGAAGTGGATTCTTCTGAAATTGCATTCAAGCTCGCCGGCTCAAAGGGATTCAAGAAGTGCATGGAACAGGCCAAGCCCTGCCTGCTCGAGCCCATTATGAATGTCGAAATTACCGTTCCAGAGAATAATGCCGGCGACATTATGGGAAACCTGAACGGCAGGCGCGGGCGCGTGCAGGGCATGGATCCCAAGGGCGGGTCCACCGTCATCAAAGCCCAGGTGCCCCTCGCCGAAATGCTCACCTACGCCTCAGACCTCACCTCCATGACCCAGGGACGAGGAACTTACGCGATGGAGTACTCCCACTACGAAGTCGTCCCGCAGCTGATCGCGGATAAGATCGTCGCCGCGCATAAGCCGTCCGCGGAGGAAGAGGAAGAGTAGGCGGTAAGCAGAAGGCAGAACTTAGGAGTGACTGCCCTCTCCCTTGGGGAGAGGGTGACCCGCGACGGCGCTTTCATCAGCCGTCGCGGGCCGGGTGAGGGGTCATTTGTGTGGCTGCCTGCTCAACTCCCAACTGAGTTCTGCTGCACTGCTCGCCTTGGCTCCGGCTCAGCATGAAAGAAAATGAGTCACCCGTTGATAGAAAGCGCGATTGTCCGGTACATCGGCACAGTCGTGACTCAGCGCATCGGCGAATGCTGGCCGGGGAAGTAACCCCTCACCCGTCACGCTCCGGCTGGTGAAAACGCCGGAGCGTGACACCCTCTCCCCAAGGGAGAGGGCTTTCCATTTAATCCTTCTCCGGGCAACTCGCGGGCCGGTGGAGCCCCGCTCGCCCACGAACATTCCAACACTTGCCAAGCGGCCCACCTGCCTACCTGCCCACTGCCTGCCGCGGACGGAGGAGAATCAGGACCGCGGCTGTAGCGAGCAACGGCATGGTGGCGGCGATGAAGAAGGCGGGATAATACGAGAACCGGTCCACAAGCTTTCCGACTATCAAAGTAAATGCCGCGCCTGCGAGGCCGGCGCCGAGGCCGCTCACTCCTGTCACCGAAGCCACAACATCCTGCGGAAACAAGTCGGAGGGGAAAGTTAGCCCCATCGTTGACCAACTTGCGTACCCCCAGACCGCGAAGGCGATCAGCCCTATCGCCAGATAAGCGTTATGAGTCCTGACTGCCGGAATTCCGGCGATGACCGGCAGGCAACTCACAACGCACACCCATTTCCGCGCCCGCAGGGTTGGTATCCCGCGCTTAATCAGGAATCCCGAAATCAACCCGCCCGTGAAGTTGCCGATATCGGCCGCCACAAACGGAATCCAGGCGAAGGCGGCGATCTGTCTCAGGCTGAACCCGCGCGCGTCGCTCAGATACTGCGGCAGCCAAAATACATAGAACCACCAGATGGGATCGGTGAGCGACCGCCCAAGAAGGATTCCCCAGGTATTGCTGTCGGTAAGCAGGGTCAGCCATCGGCCCGCGCCCGCGCGCTCGGAAACCTTGGCCGTGTCGCGGCCCGCTTCAATCAGGTCCTTTTCTTCGCTCGTTAGCCTGGGATGCCGGCTCAAGGGATAATAAACGCGCAACCACAAAGTCAGCCAGATAAACCCGAGAACGCCGGAAACCACGAACGCGTATCGCCAACCTAGCTTAATGGCAACCCAGGGCACAGCGATCGCGGCCACTGCGCCACCCACGCTCGAGCCGCTGTCAAAAATGGCTACCGCAACCCCACGCTCCTTCGCAGGGAACCATTCGGCCACTGCTTTGCTCGCGCCGGGCCAGTTGCAGCCTTCTCCGATTCCCAGCAGGAAGCGGAAAACTGCGAATTGAGTAAGTGAATTCGCGAAACCCGTCAGCATGCTGATGATCGACCACCAGATAACCGCAATCGCGAGTCCGAGCCGCGTTCCGACGATGTCGAGCAGCACGCCGCCGATGAGCCACATGCCCGCGTAGGATAATTGAAAGAAGCCGAAGATCCACGACAGTTGGCTGTGGTTGAGATGAAATTGCTGCGTGATCGTCGGCGCCAAGACGGATAGTGTCTGGCGATTAATGTAGTTGATGACGGTGGAGAAGAACAGAGTCCACGCAATCCACCACCGCAGGCCTTTTTTGGGCTTCACAGTTTGGTTTCCTAACAAAGGTCTCAATTCGGCATGTTCTGAACCACCCCTGTCCCCTCCTTATCAAGGAGGGGAACCGGACCTCAACTCCCCTCCTCGCTGAGGAGGGGCCGGGGGTGGTGTCTATCGCAATTCGGATGTCAATTCCGCCGCCGAATCTCGGTCCAGGAACACCGTGGCATTGGGATGCCGCCGCAGAATCGTTGCCGGGCAGGCGGTCGAAATGGGATCGTACAAAGTCCGTTTTACAATTTTAGCCTTGCGTGGGCCCGGAATCGAAAGGATCAATTCCGGCACGCGAAAGAGCGCAGGCACCGTAATAGTGATGGCCCTTTCCGGCATTTCCGCGACGTTAGCAAAAGCGCCCTCGTTAACCTGCTGTTGGCGGCAAACAAGGTCGAGAGTAACTTGCTTAACGTCGACCGGATCGTCGAAGAGCGCTTCCGCCGGATCGTTGAAGGCCAGATGGCCGTTCTCGCCAACGCCCAGCAGGCAGAGCAACGGCGCGTGCGCCCGGAGCAACTCTGCGTACTCCTGGCAAGTCTTCTCGACGTTAGCCTCGGCGCCGTCAATTTCGTACATCTTCCGCAACTGAACGCGGCTGGTCAGATTCTCTCGCATGTAACGCGCAAACGAGGCGGGGTGGTTCTCCGGAAGACCCACGTATTCATCCATACGAAATCCGATGACTTGATTCCAGGGCACGTCCGGCATGGCCGCGAGCGCATGCAACGTGGCGCGCTGCGAATCGCCGGTGGCAAAAATCACCGGCACGGTCTCGTGCTGCTTCGCCAGCTCACGCAAACGGCTTGCCACCGCCGTCGCCGCCGCCTGCCCTAAAGCAGTGCGGTCTTCGTAAACCTCTACCGCCAGTGTCCCGACTTTG
>CAWIUZ010000231.1:0-41736 GCA_963838915.1 uncultured Acidobacteriota bacterium | reverse complement strand
GTTCATCTACTTCGACGCGGCGTCTTATCTCTTCATCCCATCTCCAACATCAACTTGAATCGCGAGACATCGGAGATTGACTATCGCCCTTATCACTTCCTGAGCTCGCCCACTGCCTTCCTGCTTCCGAATCGCGTCACCGTGAGTGTGGACTGGGGCCGCAAGCGCCTGCGCAACGAACACGTCTTTTCCAAATTCCGACTGTTCGATGTGGAGGTCCACGAGGGCACCGAGAAAGCTTTGCCCGCGATCGATGCCTCGCGCCAGACCTTTCTCGCCAACGCCAATAATGACAACGCGCTCGTCAACCGAGGCCTCGAGTTGGACATTAAAGGCAGCCTGGACGCTGCGATTGGGGAATATCGCGCGGCCCTGCGGGTCAATCCGAATAATGATCTTGCCCACTTCGACCTGGGCCTGGCGCTCAACGATAAAGGCGACCTGGACGGCGCGATTGCGGAGTACCGCGAAGCGGTGCTCCTGAAGCCGGGAAATGAGAACGCCCACGTAAGCCTTGGCTCCGCGCTATTTAAGAAGGGGAACATGGATGCGGCGATTGCGGAGTACCGGGAAGTCTTGCGCTTGAACCCGCAGAATGACTCTGCTCATTACAACCTCGGCATCGCCCTGGGGACTACGGGCACCCTGGGCGGTGCCATCAGCGAAACACGCGCGGCCCTGCGGCTTGACCCAAACAATCCGCAACTCCATTATTCGTTGGCTTATTGGCTGGAAAAACAGGGTGATCGCAACGAAGCGCTGGGCGAATACCGCACTGCCTATACCCTCAGTCCCGACAACTCTCAGTTCAAGCAGGCTTACGAGAGGCTGGCTCGAAAACCCAAGGCACACCGCGCCTCGGGAGCTCGAAAATCCGGTGAGGGTGTGTAAACAAGGGCGCCCTCGTGGTCGCCCCAGACGGAGGCGCACCGCTTGTGGCGTGCCCAAGGCAGCCACAAGGGCCTTCCGTTACGAGACAGACCCGCACACCACTCCCTTAGGACTGGGAGTTTTTACTCGCCGGGCATTTTTTCTGCCCGGGTCGGCAGGTGAGAATGTTTCCCCGCTATGTGGCGCCGGCGGGGGCGGCGTTCCGGTTGAGTTACACGCGCTCGACGTTCGCGGCTTGCAACCCTTTAGGACCGGTCTTCACTTCGAAGCTGACTCTTGCGCCTTCCTCTAATGACCGGTATCCGTTCCCCACGATAGACGAGAAATGAACGAATACATCCTCTCCGCTTTCGCGCTGGATGAACCCGTAGCCTTTGGCGGCGTTAAACCACTTCACTGTACCTTGTTCTTTCATGCTGCTATTTGTCCTTGTTGGTTTGAGATTGCAATTTGTGGAGACGGCAACGGCGGGTACGCCCGACGATCCGCTGTAACACCACTAGCCGCAAGGTCGAAGGGTAGCCACCCTTGAAGATCTTGCGAACCTCGTCGGAATTACAACAACAAACTGCAGCCGTAACATAGCATTCTTTGATAGGGATTGTCACGAAAAAAGGAAGCGACCGGGCACGAAATAAAAGTGACTTCAGGTCACTAATTGGTAACGTGAACGCACCGTCACTCCATGACGGCAGCGCCGTGCTCGAGCCAGCGGATGCCCGCCCAAATCAGGATGCGGCACGTCCTGTCGGCTGTCATCACGAGCCTAGTAAGGACACTCGCTCTGGTTCCTTCTTGACGCACTGCGAGATTCCTCGTCGCCTGCGGTTCCCTGGAATAACACGCTCCGGGGCGGACCTGTTTCATCGCAGGTGCTTATCGAAGAACGAAACGATGCGCCTCCGGGCATCTTGCGCCGAAGGCTCGTGGTATGCGCTTCCGCCGAGCTTGGCGAGCGCAACAAACAGCACCGGTACGGTGGCCGGGTCGTGATTGTTGAGAAAGGCGTGGCCCGCGTCGGGATACTCTTTCACCTCGTGAGGCACGCGCGCCGCAACGAGGGCCCGCTCGAGGCGTGCGGCGCCGCCGCGCAGGGTACGGTCTTTGGCGCCAAAGCTGCCGACGATGGGACAGGCGCCGCGCAGATAGCTAACGGCGTCCGGCGGAACCTGGCCGTAATTGACGCTTGAGGCTGAGAACCCATGGTTGGGAGCGAGCAACAGCGCAAAGCCGCCCCCCATGCAGAAACCGATAACGCCGATCTTTCCGGTGCACCCTTGCTGGTTGGACAGCCAGACGCGCACCGCCTCGACTTCGTCGAACGACCTCCCCTTTCGCGCCCGCAGGTCGCGGAAGATTGCAAGCAGGCAACTCAGCTTCTTGCCCGAATGGAAGAGGTCAGGGGCCACGGCCACGAAGCCCTCGTTCGCGAGCCAGTCGGCTTGGTTTCTGAGGTCAGGGCTCATCCCTAGGACATCGTGGAGGACCACCACCCCAGGCCATGGACCTTGGTTTCGAGGCATCGCAAAGTAGGCCGGCAATTCGTATCCAGAGACGGGAATTCTGACCTCGGCCATCTTATCCTCCAGAGCCGTCTTCACCGCACCTTCGGGATCAACCGGTAGAGGGTGACGGCGGCAAATTCTTCATAACCGGGAAGCTTCCGGCAAACCACCGTTTCCGCAAGAGAGTTCACCATCCGAGATATCACCTCACCCCACTCTCAGAGTTTAGCTTGAAAACCTGCGTGCGGAAGGTACAATCTATAAACCAAGATCAGAGATGGCGACTTTCAGCCAAGCCTGAAAATCACCAAGCTACTGAGGGTAAAATAATAGAGTGACGGACCAACCCCCTCACCCGGCGCTGCGCGCCACCCTCTCCCCCAAGGGGGCGAGGGCATGCGCTCGGCTTATTTCTCCCCTCGCCCCCTTGGGGGAGAGGGGTCGGGGGGTGAGGGGGTGATGTCACTAGATTTTGCAATTCTCTTCAGCTCGGGGAATTGATGGCGGTGCTTATGGGGCAAGCGCGCGATTTGCCTCAAACGACCCAGCCTCCCATTTCTCGCGAAAACGACTCTCCTGCACCCACACCCGACCGGAGCCGCGTGCCGGTGCATGTTTGGATCTTTATCCTGCTGGTTTCGGTCGTCCTAGGCTTTCTCTGGTACAACTTGCGCGCCGCCTACCGGGAAACCCTGGCCTACTGGGATTCGAATCTATCAAACTCCGCCGACGAACAGACAAGCATTGAAGCCCTGTGGCTGCTCGAGAGACAGACGGATACCGAAGGGATTGCCAGCAATAGTGCTACGATTCGCATGCTTTCAAATCAATTGAGCGCTGCGAAGCTGGCAGCTACCCAGCGGGAAGTTGAACTTGCGATCGATAGAATGGCGCGCATTAACGGCTTCATGGGTGGAGTCGTGGCTGACAAGGAGTGCCGGATCCTGGCTCAAGTAGGCGTCCCGGCGGAGGCCCGGGCGGGCGTCAAGAGGGCCTGCCACGAAGCCCAAGACACTCGAGCCTACAGCATCGTTGCCTCCTACCCGCGGCCTGCACGCGTTTTGCTCAACCTGGCCATTCCTGTCTCGGACGGCGAGCGGGCCTCGAGTACTTCTCAAACTTTCCTCTCGATCGTCGGCGCCGCGGTCATGATCTCCGAGCCGAGGAGAGCAGTCTCCCGCTTCTTTGTTGAAAAGAGCAGGCCCGCCCGGTTTGCGGAAACCGAGATGATCTGGCAGGAACCCGGAGAAGCTGTAGGCTTTTCCCCCCGAATGGATGCGTTGGGAATGGGATCTCTGTTTCGCCAGCCACTGAACGGGAATGCCTTCGAATCGAGGGCGGCGCGCGAACGCAACGAAGCGTTTGGCGAGTTCACCGATTATCGCGGCGTTCGGGTTTTCGGCGTTGCCCGGTCCGTCGCCGCCGCGGGCGCGAGCCTGGCTCGCAAGGTTGACAAGGATCAGGCGTTGGCAGATTTCCATCGGCGAGCGCTGCTCGAGTGGCTGGCGGCGGCGCTCTCCCTCCTCCTCTTCGGCGCCGTCATCCTGGCCCAGCACCGTCACCAGGCGATGCGGGATCTTCAGGAGAAACTCCGGCAACAACAAACCTTGTTGGATCTCAAGCGGCACGTGGAAACCTCTGAGGAGCGCTATCGCGCCTTTATTGCCAACAGCACGGAAGCCATCTGGCGCATGGAAACAGAGAAGCCCGTCTCCACCGCACTTCCAGTCGAAGAGCAAGTTGGACAAGTCCTGGAATCCGCTTATCTGGCGGAGTGCAACGACTCCATGGCTCGGATGTTCGGGTTTGAGCGCGCGTCGGAGCTGATTGGGCTGCGCGTCAAGAATCTGACCCAATTCGATCCGCGCTCAATTGCCAACTTGCGGACCTTCATTAGCTCGGGATATCGGCTGGCCGACGCCGAGTTTTTCGCCAAAGACCGCCAGGGCAAAGTTCACCACTTCTTAAACACCTATTTGGGAGTCGTGGAAGGAGAATATCTACTCCGCGCCTGGGGCGTGCTGCGCGACGTGACCGAGCGGAAACGAGTTGAGGAGGCCCTGAAGGAGAGCGAGCGCCGTTATCGTGTTCTCTTCGAGACCGCCGGCGACGCCATATTCCTTATACGAGGCGACACTTTCATTGACTGCAATCACAGGGCTCTCGAGATGTATCGGTGCACTCGCGACGAAATCCTCGGGAAGGCAGTGGCCGGGCGCTACCCGCTTGAAGGGCCAGAAGGTTCTTATCCTCGCCAGGCAGCACTGGAGAAATTGGCGCAGGCCCGTGAGGGACAAACGCTTTGTTTTGAGTGGGGGGCCGTCCGCCTGGACGGAACTACCTTCGATGCAGAGATCACACTGAGCCGCCTGGGAATCGAGGAGGACGTTATTCTGCTCGCGTTGGTGCGAGATATCACCGACCGCAAGCTGGCGGAACGATCGTTACGCGAGAGCGAAGAGCTTTTTCGCACGACTTTCGAGACGGCCGGAATCGGCATCGCGTTGGTGGACATGCAAGGCCATCCCATAAAGTCGAACCCCGCACTCCAGAGAATGCTCGGCTATAGCGAGGAAGAACTGCGCCGCATGCTCTTCACCGAGTTTACCCACCCTGACGACCGGCAGCGCGACTGGGAGTTATACCAGGAACTGTTGGCGGGGAAACGTGAGTCCTACGAAACCGAGAAGCGCTATATCAAAAGGGACGGGCAAATCGTGTGGGGGCATTTGACCGCCTCCTTGGTTAAGATAGCAGACGGTCGGACCATGTCTGTTGTGGGCATGGTGGAAGACATCACAGAGCGCAAACAGGCGGTCGAGGCGCTGCGAGCCAGTGAAACCCGGTTTCGGACGCTCATCCAAAGTGCGCCGGTCGCAATCAGCATCAGCCGATCCGGGCGCAGCTTGTATGTTAACCAAGCCTATCTGGAGATGTATGGCCTCAAAAGCGACGACGAAGTCATCGGACATTCCATTGGAGAGCAGTGCTCACCGGAGTGTCGGGCCATGGTGGAAGAACGCGCCCGGCAGCGTGCGCTAGGCCTGCCAGTTCCTGCGCGCTATGAGGCCGTTGGGCAACGCAAAGACGGCTCTCTGTTGCCCGTAGAAGTAGCGGTCGCGATGGTGGAGCTTTCCGACGGTGAGGCTAGCGTAGGCTTCCTGACGGACATCACGGAGCGCAAGCGGGCGGACATGGAATTGGTTGACCGGTTGCGCTTTGAAACCCTTCTGGCCGATCTCTCGGCGCGATTTGCAGATGTGGCGGCCGGGCGGCTGGGCGGGGAGATCGAAGGAGCGCTCGGTCGCGTCTGCGAAGGCTTGGAACTGGACGGGTGTACGCTGTGGCAGGCGCCGGCGGAGGCTCCAAAGCTGTTAAGGCTCACCTACACTCACCGAAGTCCGGAAGGACCGCAGGGTCCAGGTCCAACTCAGGTGGATGCCGTCGAATATTTCCCGTGGAGCTACCTACAAATCATGTCTGGACGGAGAACCGTCGTCGCCGTGTCGTCCTTGGCGGAGCTGCCGGAGGAGGCTGCTCGCGATCGGGAGTCGTACAGCAAGTTCGGCGTCAAGTCAGTCTTGACGATTGCGCTGGCAACAGGGGGACGACCACCTGTGGGGGCGTTGGCCTTCAGCTCTACGCGAGCGGAGCACACCTGGCCGGAGGAGATCGTGAACCGCCTACAAGTCGTAGCCCAGATGTTTGCCAACGCACTGGCCCGGCAGCGTTTGCAGGAAGAGCGTCAGCGCTCCTTCGATCAGTTGCGGGCTCTGGCCGCGCGCCTGCAGAACGTCCGGGAAGAGGAAAGAAAGAAGGTGGCGCGCGAAATCCACGACCAACTAGGCCAGGCCTTAACCGCCATCAAGCTGGACCTGAGCTCTCTCGTTCGCGGCTTGCCGGCCGGTCACGGCCCCCTGCTGGAGAAGGGTGCTCCCCTCCTGCGTCTGGTCGATGAGACGATTGAGAGCGTGCGCCGAATCTCGACCGAATTGCGGCCCGGAATGCTGGATGACCTGGGGTTGGCGGCTACAGTGGAATGGGCCGCGGAAGAGTTTGCGAGCCGGACGGGCACGAAATGCCTCCTGGATTTGGCCGCCGAAGAGATCGCGGTCGATTCGGAAACGGCGACGGCGGTGTTCCGCATTTTTCAAGAGACGCTCACCAATGTGGCGCGCCACGCGCACGCCAGCGAAGTGAAGGTACGTCTCGCCGAGGAAAACGGCGATTTGACTCTGGAAGTCCACGACAACGGCAGGGGAATCGGCGAGGATGAACTGGCCAACGCCAGTTCGTTGGGAATTTTGGGAATGCGCGAGCGGGCCCTGTTGCTGGGAGGCACTCTGACCATCACGGGCCAGCCGGGTAAAGGCACCACGGTGAGAATTCGAATACCCGAAGCCCGCCACGCATAGTGAGGAAGACCATGCTCAAGGTCCTGATCGCTGACGACCACGCCATTGTGCGCCGGGGCCTCGTCGAAATTCTGCTGCACGAACTCAAGGATCCCATTTGTGGAGAAGCTGAAAACGCTCAGCAGGTTCTTGCTCAGGTCCGCAGCCAGACCTGGGATCTGGTGATTCTGGACGTCAGCATGCCCGGGCGAAGCGGCATCGACGTTCTTAGCGACGTGAAGCGGGAACAGCCGAAACTGCCCGTCCTGGTTTTGAGCATGCACCCCGAAGACCAATACGGCAAGCGGGTGCTCAAAGCGGGCGCGTCCGGTTACATGAACAAGAACGGCGCGCCGGAGGAACTGATCAAAGCCATTCGCAAAGTTCTGGCGGGCGGCCGCTATGTGAGCCCGGCGCTGGCTGAAAAGCTGGCGTTGGACCTCAGTGAAGACCTCGCGCACCTGCCCCACGAGGCTCTCTCCAACCGTGAATTCGAGGTGCTGCGCATGATTGGCTCGGGAAAAACGATCAGCCTGATTGCCCAGGAGCTTCACCTGAGTGCGGCTACTATCAGCACCTATCGGGCGCGCATCCTGGAGAAGATGAAAATGACCACCACGGCCGAGTTGATGCGCTACGCATTCCAGAACCATTTGGTGGAGTGACCCCGTCTCGCAGCGGCCCGGCAGATACGCCCCCTGCCCGTAGGCGCTAGAATAAGCCGCTCTCCTCACACCAATCCGCATCAGCGGCGTGAGAATGTGGCCCACGGCGCCAGCCGTGGGATCACAGCACACAGAGAGCACCGTGAGCCACGTAGTGGCGACAGAAGATCTGCGATTATCAAAACAGCTCTCTCGCCCCTCCCGGGGCTTTTCAGGAGCATCGGCCCTGCTTTCTCCCCACGGCTGTCGCCGTGGGCCACATTCTTGCGCCCGCCCGGGCGGGCTCCGGAACCCGATCGAGGTGATTCTAACGCCTACGCGTCCCCTCTCCCGCCCAAAACCAAGCGCTTGTCATACTGAGAGCGTGTGACTTTTTCGGTTTTGCGTGGCACTGACCGGCAAAGCCAACCGTCCAACCTGTCATCCTGAGCGATAGCGAAGGATCTGCAGTTCGCCGAGAACCGTGAAATGACGAAAATGCAGATCCTTCGTCGCCTCCGGCTCCTCAGGATGACACGCGCTGTGGGTTTTAGCTCTGTTATCAGCATCAGCTGCTCACTCGAACTGAAGAAAGTCACACACTCTGAGCGGCGGGCGCCCCTGCAACCTTGCCTGCAGTTTCCAGCCTCGTGTCATAGAAACAATGACAAGGTAAATCCATTTAGCTCGACACAAATATCCGCCTTCGAGTGATGGTGTCGATGCCGCGGATGGGGCAGGCTAATACCTGGGGCGACACATGAAAGTTCTGATCGCTGACGACTCCGAAGTTTTCGTGCAACGCTTGGTTCGAGCGCTTGATGAGATCAGCGGTGTCGAGATTATTGGGCGCGCTCGTACCGGTGTGGAAGCCCTGCAGGCGCTCCGCGACCTCCGCCCTGATGTCGTAATCTTGGACATCAGGATGCCGGAAGGAACCGGCATCGACGTCCTGGAAGGCATGAGGAGGGAAAAACTGACACCGATCACCCTCGTCCTGACCAACTTCGCCTTCCCGCAGTACCGGAGGAAATGCCTGCAGTTGGGGGCCCGATTCTTTTTCGACAAGTCGGCTGAATTCTCAGAGGTTAGGGAAGCACTGAGCGGGCTGATTCACAAACCTTCAGGGTCAGGCGAGAATGGCTTCGCGGAAACGGAAAGATGTGCTGATCAGAAGCGTTAAGAAAGAGTTGAGAAATGGAGCGGTTGTTTCTAATTGGCGCGGCTGCGTGCCTGGTTGTTTCGTGGTTCTACATTCTTTCCCTGAAAACCAAAGTGCGCGACTGCATGGCTTACATTCAGAATCGTATCGACCGAGACAACCGCGTACTCGACGGCTCACAGAGCAGTCCTGACGGCGGGCGCGACTTAAAGCGAACCGGCAGCTCTTGGCGCCTCGGCAGGGAGGAAACGACCATGCCTGTTCTGGGAAAGGCAACCACGGACGGAAAACCCAAACTGATAGTAGGCGGCGCAAATAGTCCTCAACCTCTACATTATCTTTGTTCGCATTGCCTGCAACCATTCTATCTACCTGGAAATCAGCCGCCGAAGGAAGCCGTGGCAGAACTGCTCCAGAACTTTGGGGAACATGTTGAGCGCGAACACCCGAACCTCGTGCGCGTCTCGAACACGGCGCCGGCGGAAGCCGGTAAACAGGATGGTCACTAAAGTAAGAGTGTCAAAGCGCGGTTGAACAGCGAGGCCCGGAGGGCCGCGAGAGAGTAGCCCATGGCGTAAGCCGTGGGATCGAGCAGCGGCCCCGGGTTGTCTTAGCCCCGGAGGGGCGACAGATTCCCCGGCACTGTCTCTGTCGCCCCTCCGGGGCTGCGGATATGAACGCCGTGCGGGGTCCCACGGCTTACGCCGTGGGCTACTTTCTGGCGCCGCTCCGCGGCTCTGGTAGCCGTCGCGTTTTCAGGTTAATGCCTATGGGGCGTACGCCCTGGGCTACTCTATGCCGGCCCTGCGGGGCTCCGAAAAAACGGCGCGCATACGAAGGGCTTTCTTGGCGAACTATTGACCCAGGGCAACAGCTAGTACTTCCGAAGACCGTAGTAACTCCGGAGAATGAAGCCTCAGGAACATGATGTTCGATTAGAAGGAGCTGCATGAGTTTGGAGAAAATGGGAGGCCAGGGGGACAAGGTGTTTATTGAGGCTATGATTGCGAGCCTGCCTCATCTCTTTTTTGCCGCCGTCGAGCAATCCTCGGAAGCCGTAATCATCACCAACGCCCAAGGAAACATCGAATACGTCAATCCAGCATTCACCCGCATCACGGGATACACCCGGGAGGAGACACTGGGGCAGAATCCCCGTCTCCTGAAATCCGGCGAGCACGACCCGGAGACTTATCGGAAGCTTTGGAAGACCATTCTCACCGGGGAGTCCTGGCGCGGTGAGCTCATCAACCGGCGGAAGGACGGGAGTTTTTACACCGAGGAGATGAACATTGCTCCGGTGTGCAATCCTCGCGGAGAAGTCACCCATTTCATCGCCACTCAGCAGGACGCGACAACCCGCCGCCAACTCGACCGGCAGCTAAAGTGGGTGCAAACGGTGGAGGCGGTCGGCCGCTTGGCGGGGGGTGTCGTCCATGAATTAAACAACCTGCTCGCTATCATCTCCGGTTACGCCCAGCTCTTGCAAGGACGAGTGAAGCCTGAGGGCCTCGGTGCGGTGGAGGAGGTCCTTAAGGCTGCGGACCGGGCGGCCTCGCTCACACGCCAACTGCTCTCCTTCAGCCGCGGTCAAAATCTGGCTCCGAAGGTCTTGGACTTGAACTCGGTCGTGTGCGACACATTGAAGATGCTGCGCCTCCTGGTCGGCGACGGCATCGAATTCGCTACCGTTCAACAAGCCGATTTGGGACGAGTGAAGGCTGACCGGGGACAGATCGAGCAGGTGCTTATGCACTTGGCCGTGAACGCGCGTGATGCCATGCCCGAGGGCGGCAAGATCACGATTGAAACGGCCAATATCGATTTGGAGGAGTCTCATTCGCGAACCCATATCGGTGCTGGTGCCGGTCCGCACGTGCTGCTGTCCGTGTCCGCCAAAGGCGCGAAGGAAGATACTGAATCTCAAGCGTCCTTCTTTGAGACTTCTTCCACCGCAAAGAGAGCAGGCAAGGGGACAGGATTGGGCATGGCAAATGTGTTCGGTGTCATTAAACAGAGCGGCGGCCACATCTGGATCGAGAGCGAGGCGGGGCAGGCCGCGACCTTCAAGATTTACCTTCCCCGCATCGAGGAGGCCTCACCCAAGGCGGAGCCAACTCAGCCGCGCCCAGCCCTGCCCGCTGGATCGGAGACCATTCTGTTGGTCGTCGAGGAGCGCGGAGTTCGGTCAATCGCGGGGAGGACACTCGAGTCGCTGGGCTACAAGGTCTTCGAAGCGCACGGACCCGTCCAAGCCTTGGCCGTCATCGAGCAGAGTTCCCATCCAATTCATCTGCTCCTGACCGATCTGGTAATGCCCCAGATGGGCGCTAAAGAGCTAGCGGACTGCCTGAAAGCTTCACGGCCGGAGTCGAAAGCGCTCTATGTGCCGGCGCAGGCACAGGAGGCCCTTGTTCGCCATAACGCACAGGAAACCGGAGCCTCACTGCTCCAGAAGCCCATCACGCCGGAAACTCTGGCGCGCAAGGTGCGCGAAGTACTGGACGATTCAGATCAATCCAAGTAGCGAACTCTGTCATTCAAAGCAGGCCGGAGTTCGAGGAGGAATGGCGCTTGAAGCTACTTGTGTGGGGTGACACCGAGCACTTATACTAGATTCATGAGTTACAAAGGCATCATCACTATCGAGCCTGGGAAACGGGGAGGAAAGCCGTGCATTCGCGGAATGCGTATTACGGTCTATGACGTGCTTTCTTATCTGGCTTCCGGCATGAGTCACCAGGAAATCCTGGCGGATTTCCCTTACCTGACAGAAGAAGACATCCTGGCCTGCCTCAGCTACGCGGCTGACCGCGAGGGCCAACAGTTGGTTGTGAAGGTGTGAAGCTTCTCTTCGACCAAAACCTGTCGCCGCGCCTCGTCCATCATCTTTCGGATCTCTACCCAGACTCTGAGCACGTGTACACTGCCGGACTGGATCAAGCCTCCGACGCCGTACTCTGGGAATATGCGGGTAAGAATGACCTGACCCTCGTCACCAAGGATGCTGACTTCGGCGAAATAGGTGAAGTGTTGGGCTTTCCACCAAAAGTGATCTGGATCCGCCTCGGAAATTGTTCAACCCGTCAGATTGAATCTATCCTCAGGCAACATCACGAAGCCATCGCCGGTCTCGCCAGGGACGCCAACGCTCACATTCTCACGCTGGTTTGAGCTCCCAATGACGGGAGACACTTGGCAATGGGAACAGCTAAATCTGGGCTTGTGGCGCCTCGTCGACTCGGGAGCAGCATCTCAACCTCGAGTTGTCGCAGCCTCTGGCCGTCGCCACTTCAAACCGAGAAACTGCCCGATCCCTTCCGGCGGGGATTCAAAACAGGCAGTGTTGGGAAAAGGCCGGCGTTCGATTCGAACCCGTCGACCTTGCCGCAGGTCCGGCATACCTCACGAGCGATATCTGGCGCCGTCTCTCATCGGCAGTGATCGTCTACGGCACGTTGCGAGAAGCCGGCGCGAACCGCTACGCCGCCGAACAGATGCAGAATCACTTCCTAGATCGCTACGAGAGCGAGGTCCCTATCTACAAAGACTTTGAAGCCTCCGAAGAACTGCTGCGGCATCGCGACGTGGTCTTTGTGGGGCGCCCGGAAGCCAACTCGGCGCTGGCTTTATGGGCGGGCAAACTGCGGCTCGATTACGAAGGCGCCGCGTTCAAGATCGACGGAAAGATACACGCCAGCGAACGCGAAGCGCTGATTCTCGCGGCGGAGAACCCGTTCGACCCCGCTCACATGGCCCTGGTGGTAGCCGGCAACGACGCGCTGAGCACCGTGAAAGCGCAGAGTGCTCAATTGCCCGCCGATGAGTACGTCATTTTCAGGACGGGCGGCGAGTCAACCAAAGGCTTCATCGCGCAAAGCTCGCCACGCTGATTTCCAATAACCCTTCCTCATCCCTAGCCAACCGGTTGGCAGAAGTCTAAACCACGGTCGCGAGCCGGTCGTGGTGCGTTGGTCCCCAGGGCGGCCGGATTAGGCGCTCAGCCGGCCGGAACGCGGACGTTTGTCTTCTCAGGACCTTAGTACCATTGAGGAGCCCTACCGCGCTGGATATGATCCAGCCTAGAAGTGTAAGAATGCTCAAAGTAAGGAACTTGAAGACGCCGGTTGCACGAAATCTCCTGGGGACGAGCCGGATCGCTGTTGGAAAAGATCAAGCACGAGGCTAGTCGCGTTGTAGCGGCGCCAGAGGGAAAGCTGGGTGGAGTCGCAGATGTCCAATCCGGAAAAGCTCGAGCGGCGGTCGGTAATCCTCGTAGTTGACGATGACCCGACGTTGCGAGCCCTTATCCGGGAATCGCTGTGCCGGTTCGGGTTCGAGGTCATTGAGGCGCAAGATGGGTCAAAGGCGCTCCAAAGGTTCGCCGAATCGGCGCCCGATCTTGTCGTCATGGACGTGGAAACGCCCAATCTGGACGGCTTTGAAAACTGCGCGGCCCTCCGTCGTTTACCTAACGGGCAGGACACGCCGGTTTTGATGGTCAACGGGCGCGACGACGTTGAGTCTGTGAATCGAGCCTTTGAAGCTGGAGCAATTGACTTCCTCCCCAAGCCCGTGAACTGGGCCCTCTTCGGCCACCGAGTCCGATACATGCTGCGTGCGAGTCAGACGTACCGTGCCTTAAAAGCCGGCGAGGCGAGACTCGCCAAGGCCCAACGGTTGGCGCGATTAGGGCATTGGGATTGGGAGGTCGGCGAAGACCGGTGGTCTTTCTCCGATGAGGCCTGCAGGATTATTGGATTTTCCCGTGAGGAGCAGCCCGCGAATCGCGAAGTCATGCTGAAGGTCATCCATCCTGAGGACCGCGATCACGTTCTGCGCTTGTTTCAGGCGGCATTGCGCGGTGAGGAAAAATACGAGATTGAATACCAGCTCGTACTGCCCGACGGAACGACGCGGGTGGTGGCGGAGCAGGCGGAAGTCAGCTTTGACGGGCGGGGCCAGCCGAAGCATGTGGAAGGAACCCTGCAGGATCTGACCGAGCGGCGCCAGGTAGAGGCAAGGATACGGTATCTGGCATATTACGACGGATTAACCGGCCTTCCCAATCGCCGGATGATGTCCGAACACCTTGCACAGGCTTTGCGTCAGGTGCGAAGAAGCAAGCGGCCGCTCGCGCTGCTCTTTCTCGACCTCGACAATTTCAAGTCCATCAATGACGCCTTGGGGCATAGCTTGGGGGATGAGTTATTGCGGCAGGTCGCTGACCGGCTTTCGCAATGCGTGCGTTCGAGTGACCTGGTATCCCGGCCGGGCGCGCAATCCACCAACCCCCCTGTCTTCCGCTTTGGTGGCGACGAGTTTGCAATTCTTCTTTTCAGTCTTCAGCAGGAGCAGGACGCGTTGTTGGTGGTACGCCGGATTATGAGCGCCCTGGCGGCGCCCTTCGTCATCGAAGGGCACGAGCTATTCGCTACCGCCAGCATTGGCATTGCTGTCTCCCCATCCGACGGCGATGATCTCAGAACGCTTCTCAGAAACGCCGATGCGGCCATGTATCAGGCTAAGCAGAAGGGAAGAAATACCTTCGAATTCTACACAAAATCCTTGACGCGGATATGCGTCGAACGGATGAAAATCGAAGCCAAGCTGCGTCGCGCGATCGAGCAGGAAGAACTGAAGCTCTGCTTTCAGCCCAAGCTCGAAACCCAGTCCGGACGCCTCGCCGGCGTCGAGGCCTTGCTACGATGGAATGCGGTGGGTTTAGGATCCGTGCCGCCGGAAAAATTCATCCCCCTCGCTGAGGAAACGGGACTGATCGTCCCGATCGGTGAATGGGTATTGAGAGAGGCCTGCCGCCAGATCCAAGCCTGGGAAACAGTCGGACTGCCTCTGGTCCCAGTTGCAGTCAACGTCTCGGCCCGGCAGTTCCAACGGAGTGATCTTTCCAAATCCGTCTCCGATTTGCTCGAAGAGACCGGTCTGAGGCCTCAGAGTCTGGAACTCGAGCTCACGGAAAGCGTCATCATGGCAGACATCCCAAGGGCCAAGGCAATGCTTCAGAAGCTCAGCGAACTGGGAGTCAGGCTTTCCATCGACGATTTTGGGACCGGATTTTCCTCTTTAAGTCTGCTTCGGTGGTTCCGGGTGGACACACTGAAAATCGACCGATCGTTCGTGCAAGATATTCCCCAAGATGAGGACGACTCAGCAATTACACTCGGCATCATTGCGATGGCCCATAGTCTAGGCATCCGTGTCGTGGCCGAGGGTATTGAGACGGAATCCCAGTTCGCCTTCCTGAAAGAGCACGGGTGCGACGAAGTGCAAGGTTCCCTTCTCGGCCTGCCGGTGACCGGTTCGGAGTTTGCACGATCGCTCGATGATGCCGGTCCTGCCCTGCAGTTTCCGCTTCCGGTCCAACGCAGAGTGCACTAACGGAAGATGTGGGTGGGTTCGATCGAGCCGCCGGCTATCCAGCTTACCTTAGTACCGTTGAGTGCCGATATTCGTTACAGATAGAATCCAGAGCGGTGCCGGCGGAGGGTTGTGAGACAAGCGTGTGTAAGCCGGCGTGGTCGATCCCGCCGCCGACGCAGTGAGGAGTACGTACGGATATGCCAGACGTGAAATTGCCCCGACGCTTTGCGATCCTGGCCGTGGCATGTCTCCTTCCTCTGGGCTTCTTTCTTTTCGAAAACACACCGGCCCAAGCCCTAACACCAACCAAAGCCTTAACCCAGTACGTTCACGAAGTCTGGCAGGAGGAGGAGGGTCTGCCTGAGAACGATGTGACAGCGATCATCCAGACGCGCGACGGGTATATTTGGCTGGGAACCGAGGCTGGCTTGGTTCGCTTCGATGGCGTCCGCTTTAGCGTTTTCGACAAAAGCAACACGCCCGATTTCTCGAGCGATTATATTCGCAATCTGCACGAAGGCCATGATGGCAGCCTCTGGATTGGCACCGACGCAGGGGGCGTCTATCGGCTGAAGGACGGGAATTTCAAGGCCTACCCGACCCCGGACGGCCTTTCCAATGACAGCGTCGTAGCATTCTGCGAAAGCGCTGACGGGACTCTCTGGATTGGAACTGAGGGGCATGGCCTGGGGCGCTTGAAGGACGGCAAATTTTCCCGCTACACCACCAAAGACGGCTTGTCGGATGATTTCGTGTGGGCGCTGATGGGAACCGAGGACGGAAGTCTGTGGATCGGCACGAATCATGGCCTCAACCGGTTAAAAGAGGGAAAGTTCACTCTCTACACCACGAAGGATGGGCTGCCCAATAATGTCGTTTGGTCGCTGGGATCAGGACGGGGTCAGACCTTCTGGGTCGGAACGGGCGCCGGACTATGCAGAATGCAGGACGGGCATTTCGAGACCTTCTCCCGGAAAGATGGTGTGGAAAGGAACAGGGTGATTTCGCTCCACGAGGACCAACAGGGCACATTATGGCTCGGGACGGATGGACATGGGCTGGAGCGGATCGAGAACGGAATCGTCTCTGCCTTTACTACCAAGGAAGGCTTATCGAATGACACCGTTTCGGCAATCATGGAAGATGACGAGGGAAGCCTCTGGCTCGGCACGTTTGGCGGCGGTTTGGTTCGATTGAAAGATGCTAACTTCGTCACCTACGGCAATGATCCGGGATTGCGCTTGGGGGAGGTCAATGCCGTTTACGAAAGCCACGACGGCAGCATATGGATCGGAACTGCAAGCGGTGGATTGGCCCGGATCAATGGTCGCAAGGTCACCGTCTGCACCAGCAAACAAGGTTTGCCGGAGGATGAGGTATTGAGTCTTCTCGAAAGCCATGACGGAAGCCTCTGGGTCGGAACGAAAGGCGCGGGAGTGGCTCGCATCCAGAACGGGAAGGTCACCACGTACAGCACGAAGAACGGCCTCTCCAATGATTCCATACGCGCGCTGCTTGAGGACCAACAGGGCGACCTGTGGATTGGGACGCGGAGTGGTGGGCTCAACCGCTTTCGAGACGGGAAATTCACCCTTTATTCAACCCGTAACGGGTTGCCTTCCGATGTCATCAGGGCCCTCTACCAGGATCCTCGAGGCACGCTCTGGATCGCCACCGAGAAGGGGCTCGTCGCAATGAAGGGCGACAGCTTCCGAACCTACACCACCAAAGACGGGCTGGCGGACGATGAAACCTGCTCCATTTATCAGGACCACGAGGGAACGTTCTGGATAGGATCATGCTCCGGCGGGCTGAGCCGATTCAAGGACGGTAAGTTCACCGCCTACACGAGACGAGAGGGATTGTTTGATGACATCGTGTACTGGATCCTCGAGGATGACCAGGGTAATCTCTGGATGAGTTGTAACCGAGGCGTCTTCCGTGCCAGCAAGAGGGAGCTGAACGAGTTTGCGGAAGGAACCATCAAGTCTATTCAATGCGTTTCCTATGGCAAGTCCGACGGTATGGCCAGCCAGGAATGCAATGGCGGCTTTCAGCCGGCCGGCTGGAAGTCCAAGGATGGGAGATTGTGGTTCCCCACTCTCAAGGGAGTCGCAGTGATCGACCCGGCACACCTGAGGATAGACGATCACCCGCCCCGGGTTATGATCGAGCAGGTCTTAATCGATGGCAAGCCCATGCCTGAGTTGGGAAACATCGAGGTGCCGGCGGGACAGAACAGGCTGGAATTCCGCTACACGGGTCTTAGTTTTTCCGCGCCCAGCCGGGTGCGCTTCAAGTTCCAATTGACGGGGTTCGACCGGGGCTGGGTCGATGCCGGATCGCGACGTATCGCCTCTTACACGAACGTTCCTCCCGGCCGATACAGCTTTCGGGTGACCGCGCGCAACGAGGAAGGGAATTGGAACCAGGAAGGCGCGGCGGTTGGACTTTATCTGGAGCCGCATTTCTATCAAACGCTCTGGTCCTACGCTTTTTCCGGAATATTGCTGCTGGCGGCGGCAATTGGCGGGTATAAGCTTCGGATCCAGGCCATCCGCGCACACGAAAGGGAGTTGGAATGGCGCGTGAAGGAGCGGACTGAGGAGTTGCAGAAAGAGATCGTCGAGCATAAGCGGACGGAGTTGGAGCTGCAGAAAGCCAAGGAAGATGCCGAAGCCGCCAGCCGGGCAAAAAGCATGTTCCTGGCCAACATGAGCCACGAGATTCGCACCCCCATCAACGGTGTTCTGGGAATGACGGAGTTGACGCTGGAAACCGACTTGTCCGCCGAGCAGCGCGATTTCCTGGGTATGGTCAAAACCTCCGCCGACGCCTTGCTCACCGTCCTTAACGATGTCTTGGACTTTTCCAAAATCGAAGCCGGCAGGCTCGACCTCGACCCCATTCGCTTCAAGTTGCGCGACAGCGTGAATGATTCGTTGAAGATGCTGGCCTTGCGCGCCGACGAGAAAGGCCTCGAGTTGACTTGCGAGATTCACCCCGAGGTGCCGGAAATGGTCGTTGCCGACCCCACGCGGCTGCGCCAAATCCTCATCAATCTGATCGGCAACGCCATCAAGTTCACACCCCGAGGCGACGTGAGCCTCGAAGTCATCGTCGAATCCAGATCTCAGGATCAGGCGCTGTTGCATTTCACGGTGCGTGATACCGGCATCGGCATCGCGCCCGAGAAGCAGAAGCTCATCTTCGAAGCGTTCTCCCAGGCCGATGGCTCCACGACACGCACGTTCGGCGGCACGGGGCTGGGGCTGACCATCTCCTTGCGGCTGGTGACGATGATGGGCGGCCGCATGTGGGTGGAGAGTGAATTGGGGAAGGGCAGCCGCTTCCACTTCACGGTGCCGTGGGGACAGCGAAAGACGAGCGCAGCGATGGAGCCTCGGCAGCAAGTGGATTTAGCGGGGCTGCGGGTGCTGGTGGTGGACGACAATCAGACCAACCGGCGCATTCTGGGAGAGATGCTGCGCCGCTGGGAAATGCAGCCGGAGTTGGCGCCCAGCGGAGCGGAGGCGATCACGATGCTTCAGCAGGCGGACCGCCGGGGCGCGGGCTATGCCCTGCTGCTGGTGGATGCTCAGATGCCGGACATGGACGGCTTTACGTTCGTCGAACGCCTGCGTCAGCAGACCGACTTGCGCAAGATGACCATCATGATGCTGACTTCCGCCGGGCAAAGGGGCGACGCAGCGCGCTGCCGGGAGTTAGGCATCGCGGCCTATCTGGTCAAACCTATTGTTCAGTCGCAACTCTTCGTCGCCATACTTAAGGTTTTGGCCGCGAAGGCTCAACAACCTCATGAAGTTCCCCTGGTTACTCGTCACACTTTGCGCGAAGCCCGTCAGAACCTGCGCATTCTGCTGGCCGAAGACAACGTCGTCAACCAGGTACTGGTATGTCGGCTCCTGGAAAAGTGCGGCCACAGCGTGGTGGTGGCCAACAATGGCCGCAAAGCCCTGGAAGAACTGGAAAAGGAAAAGTTCGACCTGGCCCTCATGGATGTTTCCATGCCGGAGATGGATGGGTTTGAGGCCGTCGCGGCCATCCGCGCCAAGGAGGGTGCGGCGCGAGCTCATATTCCCATCATCGCCATGACCGCCCACGCCATGAAAGGTGATCGTGAACGCTGCCTGGCCGCTGGAATGGACGCCTACCTTTCCAAACCTATTCAACTCAAAGAGCTCCTTCAGGTCATCAAATCGCTGGCGTTGGTTCCTGCCTAGGGCTCCAGAGTCTGTACGACGGCCTCATTCTGTCTGTCATTCCGAGCCCGCCGCTGTCATCCTGAGCGAAGCGAAGGATCTCGCTCTGAATGTCTTAAACGCAGTGCGAGATTCCTCGTCGCCTGCGCTCCTCGGAATGACAAACTGATCGAGTTCTTCACACAGACTCTCTGGCCGTAACGGTCATTTGGAACGGCGCTTTCCAATTGACTTGCCCGCCTCTGCCCATTAGATTCTGAACATGCGAGGCCTGTGGGGGCTGATTGCATCAATCGCGCTTGCCCTATTCTCGTCGGCGAGTGTGTTTGCTCAAGGCCGCAGGGTGGCAATCACGGTTGACGATCTGCCGTTTGCCGGCGAAACCTCGTCCCCGGAAAACGTTTCAAGAGACGCATCGGCGGCGGTGACCGTCAATCGCAAGCTGTTGAGCGCTTTCGTGACCCACCAAGTTCCAGTCACAGGTTTTGTGATCCAAAAGGTTGTCGAGTCATTCGGTGCGCCGGGAAGGTTGATACTCAGGGAGTGGATCCGTCAGGGATTCAATCTTGGGAATCACACCTATTCTCATTCTGATTTCAACACTCTCTCACCTCAGCAGTTTGAGGAAGAGATTGTGCGCGGCGAGGCCGGATTCGGACCGCTCCTGAGAGAAGCAGGAAAGCGACCCGCGTTTTTCCGTTTTCCGTTCAACCACACGGGTGACACACAAGCGAAGAAGGATCTGATTGCCGCATTTCTTTCTCAGCGCGGATACCGGCTGGCCACTTGCACAATCGACAATTCCGACTATGTCTTCAACCATGCGTATCTTTTAATGATCGCAAAGAGTGACGATGCCGCCGCCGAGAAGCTCCGCCTTGCCTACCTTGCCTATACCGACAGTGAGATCAAGTATTACGCCGCCCTCAATAAACAGGTCTTCGGTTACGAGCCTCCGCAAGTAATGCTCTTGCACGACAATCGGCTTAACTCCGAGCTGATCGATCAAGTGCTTCAGCTCTTCGAAGCACGGCACTATAAGTTCGTTTCCCTCGGTGAGGCACAATCCGATGCTGCTTACCAAACCCCTGACACGTATATCACCAGGTATGGGCCGATGTGGGGATATCGCTGGGCCAAACAGCGGAATGTGAAAGTAGACGGCCGGTTGGAGCCGGACCCACCCCAGTGGATCGTCGACTACGCCGCGTCGACCCCGCAGTCATCCCCGTAACTGCCCGCGCTGCGATTTTCGAACGGCTTGGCTGTTAACAGTTACACTTTCTCAATCATCTATACTAGGTAAAGGGTCGGCTACTAATGGGCTCAGGTTTGGAAGAGGGTTTTGAAATGCTCACTGCGGGCTTGGGAGGCCAGCCTGTACGGGAAGGGCTTGAACTCTCCGAAGACGCCAGGTTAGTAGGTGCGGCGCGCGACGGCGATCGCGCGGCATTCGGCCGCCTCTACGATCGGTACGCCCGGATGGTCCATGGAATCCTGCTGGCGAAGGCCCCGATTGAGGCAGTGGACGACCTCGTTCAGGACGTCTTCGTCCTGGCACTGCGCCGCCTGTCAACGCTTCGTGAAGTCGGAAGCTTCGGTGGGTGGCTGGCAGCCATTGCACGCAATCTGGCCAGGGATCACCACCGCCGGTCGGCGCCGGAGGAGCAATTGACAGTGGACGTGCCCCTGGAGGAAATCGAGCTTCGCGCGAGCAGGGGCGATCAGGACGTCTCGGCCAACCTGGCTCTGGACGCGATCAAAAGTCTGCCTGACGCGTATCGGGAACCTTTGATCCTCCGCCTTGTGGAAGGGATGACCGGCCCGGAGATCGCTCGACGCACCGGCCTGACGCCTGGCTCGGTGCGGGTCAACCTACACCGAGGCATGCGGCAACTCCGCGCAATGTTGAGCCCCAGTCCAGGCGTGCCAGGACAGGAGGGGGCGGAATCATGAACGCCGGAAACGACGAACCAAAGAAAGAAGTGCACGCAATGGGTAACGACTATTTATGGGACCGGTCAGGAGACCCTGACCCTGAAATTCAGAGGCTGGAAGCATTACTCGAGAGGTTTCAGTCACACCGGCCGAGGCCTGTATTCCCTGAAATCGCACCAGCCCGAGGATGGTGGTTCCTTCCTCGCCGGATGCAATGGGTTATCGCTCTGGCGGCGGTCGCTGCAGTGGCCGCCGTGTGCGTGATAACGGTGTTGGTCTATGAAAGGAAGCCGGGCCGCGACACATCGGCGGGGTGGGATGTCTCGGCCATGGAGGGCACACCTCGATTGGGGCGGAGGGCCGTCAGCGAAAAAGGGGGAAAGAACAGACTCAGCGTCGGCCAAACCCTCGAAACGGGCCCGCAGGCTCGGGCCAGGCTTCGGGATGACGAAATCGGCCAGATCGAGGTTGACCCTGGTACACGCCTGCGGTTGCTGAGCATGGGCTCGGGGTTGAAGCGGATTTCTCTCGATCGCGGCACAATTCACACTTTCATCTGGGCGCCTCCAGGACAATTCGTGGTTGATACTCCGTCCGCAATAGCGGTTGATTTGGGCTGTGCATACACCTTGCACGTGGACGACACGGGCGCCGGGCTCGTGCGCACGTCGCTGGGTTGGGTGGGGTTCAAGCTGCATGGGCGTGAGTCCTTCATTCCGGCAGGAGCCGCCTGCCTGACCAAGCCGAACATCGGCCCCGGCACTCCCTATTTCGAGGATGCATCTTCGGAATTCCGTTCCGCACTTATGAGATTCGATGTTGAGGACACAACCCCCGAGCAACGCGTCGCCGATCTCCGCACTGTGCTCGCGCAAGCACGCCAGCGTGACGCACTCACTCTGTGGCATCTGCTGTCGCGGGTCGATGGGCTGCAACGGATCCAAGTTTACAACAGCCTGGTGAACTTTGTTCCGTTACCATCCGGCGTTAGCGAAGCAGGTATTTTGCGCCTCGACCAGCCCATGCTGGATCAGTGGTGGAACGCCCTCGGGTTTGACGATATCTCGGTTTGGCGCTACTGGGAGCGTTCGTGGTCCGGCGCCGCGCCTCAGGCCAACGCGAAGTAGCCGGCAAGCAAGCCACTTCGCTGTTAATTGCCCCTCAACCTACCTCATGTTCTACATCTGTTTCGAGTAACTGGGTGGTCCGGATTTCTTGCCCTGTCCTTCCCTGGAGTATCTAGATTTCCCGCTCACCCAAGTCGAGCCGACAGCCCTCTCCCTGAGGGAGAGGGCAGCCTACCCGCCAACACGCTGTTAACACTCAGCACCGAACGGGCGTCTTCTTGGACGTAGGGCTTAAAAAACAAAACAAGGAGGCTTTTGAAAATGAAATCACGTCTGTTTCCGCACATGGTCGTCGGCATGACGGCGGCCTTGCTGGGATTTGCAACTTCTCTGAAAGCGGGGCCGCCGTTGATCTGCCATCCCATTGACATCGGCCAAGCGAAGTCGCTGCCTTTGGTGGATTGGAACCAGAAAGGGCAAGGAGAATACGATGTGAAGAATCTAACCCGGGACACTCTCGCGATCCTGACACCGAGCGCTCCCGTGTTGGTGCGCATGGAGACTCTCCGACGGGCCACCCTGTTCGCCCGGTATGACCCGCAAGTGGCGAAAGAACTGCTCACACGGCTTCACCTGCGTGCGGTGGATTCCGACGCCGTCGGCCACTCCGATGCTCTGGCGTGGTTCGACTTTGGTTACCTTGCCGAGGCCTACAAACAATGGATGGGCAAGGACCAGCCAAATCCCGCCAGGGCTGTCGATGGTTATAGCTACGTGAAGAAGGCCATCAGCCTGCGCGGATCTGATCCGGAAATGGAATTTGCCGCCGCGCTCATTACTCTTGAAGGTCCGAAAAGCGATCACCAGGCGCACCTTCAAAAGGCGCTGGCAGGCTCAGCCAGCGATCCTCTTTTGGCGCAGAATCTGGCCTCCAGGTTCAAGGGCCAGATGCTCTCACAGCTTTAGAGCGTAGGAGCACGAAACGACGTGCCCCTGCAGTCGCTTATGCCCGTCCGCTGACGGGCACCCAGAAACCATAAAGTACCCGGGAGCGCGGGCATCCTGCCCGCAGCGCGCGTGCAATCGCGGCGCCAACGGCGGGCAGGATGCCCGCGCTCCCGGGTATCTCCAAAGCAGGAGGTCGAAGTAATGAGCTTACGATTGTGGGAGTTTTTCTGGAAAACGTTCATGCCGCGAAGGCTGTTTTGCTTCGTTGCAATCGAGCTGGCGAGTATTTGCATTGCCACTTGGCTTGTGGCAGGTGGACAGAATCTGCCGAGCCTCACGGTTCACGAGTGGGGGACGTGCACCTCGATTGCGGGCAAGAACGGTCAGGCCGTCGAATGGCGGCCTTTGCCCATAACGGGAACCACAGATCTCCCCGGATTCGTGGAACATTTCGACAGCTCGAACTTCAAGCTGGGGTTACGTGGCACGATTCGTATGGAGACGCCGGTGATGAATTTCTACTCTCCGCAGGATGAGAAGGTTTCAGTCAGGGTAGCCTTTGCCAAGGGGATTATCACGGAGTGGTATCCCCACGCACTTCACGTTAAGCCCCGCGGCGTTCTCCGCAACACTGCTTTAGACCAGCTGCAGACGAATGGAACCATTGCTTGGGAGAACGTGTCCATCTCCCCTGATTTGGTCCCTGATCTCCCTCGCGAGGATCGCAAGAGCCGCTACTACACCGCGCGAGAAACAGCTTCCTCGCCGGTGAGCGTGACAACGCCCAATGGCGACCAGCAAGAGAAATTCCTGTTCTATCGGGGTGTCTCAGCCTCTCCATTGCCGCTATCCGCCGAACTGGACTCTGAAGGGCGGTTGTGGGCGAAGAACCTCGGCCAAGAGGAGATTCCGGCGATCATTCTTTTCGAGCGCCGAGGCGAAGCGGTGGGCTATCGTTCCGTCGGCGCGCTCACGGATGATCTGGTTCTGGATCCGCCTGAACTGAATGATTCAGTCGAGTCGCTGTGCGCGGAGCTCGAAGGGATTCTCGTCGAGAGCGGCCTTTATCCCGACGAGGCGAGCGCCATGGTGCGTACCTGGCGTGATTCCTGGTTCGAAGAAGGCCGCCGCTTGATCTACATTGTGCCGGCTGGTTTTATCGATGACATCCTGCCGGTCGAAATCGAACCCGCGCCCGCCAAGATCGTTCGCGTTTTTGTCGGCCGGCTCGAAATCGTGACGCCCGCGACGGTGCGGGCAGTACAGGCCGCAGTGGCCTCTAACGATGAGGCAACCCTGAATAAATACGGGCGATTCCTCGAACCGATACTCGAGGTGGCGGGTGTGAATCAATCGCCCGCTGTGCACTAAAACAAAGCCGCGCTCCCTGGAGGGGAGCAAATTGAGTAGCCGGGGGTTTCACCCCCGGCTACTCATGTCCAGACCCTGCGGGACTGAGCGCTCGAGCAACGACCGGGGATCCTGAGCCGTATTCTGTAATCCCACCTCTGCCGGGCGGTTTTGAAAGAGCTTCTAGACGCTGCGAATCATCGGCCAATTCGCGACAACCAGCCGGTTGACGGCGTATATTGCTGGTATGCGATTGCGACTTGCGATTTTTCTTGTTTTGGGCCTGCTTGCTTATGCAACACGTCCATCAAGCGCCTCTGACTTGGCTCTGATCGGAGCGAAGATCTACCCCTCCCCCACCGAACGCCCAATCGAAAATGGCTCGGTGCTTATACACGACCGCGTTATCATTGCCGTCGGCCTGAGTTCCTCGGTAAAGATCCCGAGCGGCGCGACGGTGATCGATTGCAAGGGATTGGTTGTGACTTCGGGTTTTTGGAACAGCCATGTCCACATCTTGACTCCTGCTCTGCTGCATGTTCACGAGGCCCGCGCTCGAGATTTGGACCAGCAGTTAGACACGATGTTCAACCGCTGGGGCTTCACCACCGTCTTCGACATCTCCTCGATACTGGACAATACTCTCGAGTTGCGCCGCCGAATCGAAAGCGGCGAGCTTCGCGGCCCCCACGTTCTTACCGTTGGCGAGCCAATCTGGGCGATCGCGCCGGTGTACGTCCGCGATTTCCTGCGCGCCAACCACATTCGCATAGTACCAACCGAAACTTCCGATCAGGCCATCGCACTCGTGCGCGATCATGCCGCGAAAGGCGCGAATGGCATCAAGTTGTTTGCAGGTTCTTACCAGGGCGACGGCAAGGCCGTAGTTCTACCCTTGGCCATTGCCAAGGCGGCTGTCGCAGAGGCGCATCGCCACTTAATGCCGGTCTTCGCGCATCCCCAGAATGCGGAGGGCGTGGACGTTCTCGATCGAAAGTGGCGTCGATATTCTGGCGCACACAGTCCCACAATCGCCGCCCTGGACGCCGGAATTCGTCGCACGGCTGAAGCGGGCGAATATGGCGCTCATACCCACTCTGACGCTGTTTGATTTCGAAGCGCGCAAGGGAGGGCTCTCTGACCAGAATCGCGAGGGTTGGCTCGCCCAAATGGTCGCGGAACTGCGCGCTTACTCACAGGCGGGCGGGGAGATCCTGTTCGGTACCGACATCGGTTACACCGATCATTACGATACTGTGCTCGAGTACACCCTGATGTCGCGCGCCGGGATGGATTTCCGGCACATCCTCGCCTCGCTCACCACGAACCCGGCGCGCCGGTTCGGATACGCGGGCCGCAACGGACGCATCGCGAAAGGGATGGATGCCGATCTCGCGGTCCTGGGCGCGGACCCGGCCAAGGACGTCACGGCACTTTCGAAAGTGCGCTATACGATTCGCAGTGGAAAGGTCATCTTCTCGAAAAAGTGACGGGCTAAGCTCGGTCTGATCATCGTATCCCAATATAGATTTCCACCTGAGCGTGTTGCGGGTCGGCGGCAGGCGGTCCGTACACTTCAAAATCAGTTCGGTAAGTCCGATCGCCTCCGGGCGCGGAATTCGGCAAGGAATTGATGTGTTGCCAGGCTTCTGGGACGACCTTTGCCGCCGGGCCTCGTCGAGACGTGAAGACAGCGTATTTGCCGGGCGGAACTTCTTTCGTCACCATCCCCGAAGGCACGTTCTTTGCTGAGCTTACTCTTGCGCCTAATATGAAAGTGTAGGCGCCGCTGTGGTCGCTCTCATAATCGGTGTAGAGGGCCAGAATGCTGGTGTCCACGCGGTTTGGAATTTTCGCCAACAGTCCGTCCTTCATAAAGCGATTCCACTCGTTCCCAATTACCCCTCGGCCCGACATTTCGATGGCGTTCGTTGTGCGAGTCGAGATTCCGACGACCGTGAATCCCGGTTTTTCAACAATTCGAGCCGTTGCCAGATCATGGGATGCCACCAACTGAGCTGCAAAGCCGCAACCGGCGGCGATAAATACTGTGGCAAGGAAGGGATGGGAAGGCCAGATCTTGTGGGCCAAATGAAACTGCCAAAGGGCGACCGCAGCGACCGTCGAAACCGCCAGGGTTACGAGAAAGATGCGCATGCCTCAACCTCCACGTGTGCGTACGCGCGTGGAATCAACAAAGTTCCCGCACCCGGCGGTTCCGCGTTGAACAAGTGACAACCTGAACTTCTCTTTGCTAGGATGATCGTGAGGGTTGTTCGTTTCAGGATGATTGCATATGAACCAAGACATAAAAGGCAAAGTGGTCGTTATCACCGGCGCAACGTCAGGCATAGGAAAAGTCGCAGCGGAGAATCTTGCAAGAATGGGCGCGCGCATCGTCCAGGTCGCACGCGACCGGCAGCGCGGTGAAGAGGCTCTGAAGAGCCTCCAAGCGATTGCGCCTGGAGCGAATCACACCATCCACTATGCCGATCTCTCGCGGCTCAGCGAAATGAAGCGCGTGTCATCGGAGATCGCCGGCGCTGAAACCAGGATCGATGTGCTCGTCAATAATGCCGGCGCTCTCTTCGGCTCTCGTCATGTCACCGAAGATGGTTTGGAACTCACCTTCGCCTTGAATCACCTCTCTTATTTCGTTGTGACGCAGGGGTTGCTCGAGCGGCTCAAGGCCTCCGCGCCGGCACGGATCGTGAATACGGCCTCGGATGCGCACGAACCCGCGACGCTCGACTTTGACGACTTGCAATCCGAGAAAGCCTATCGCGGCGGCTTTTGGCAATCCCTGCGGTACGGCGGGCCTGGCTTCAAAGTGTACGGACGCTCCAAGCTCTCGAACATTCTCTTTACGCGAGAACTTGCCCGGCGGCTTCAAGGTACCGGCGTGACGGCCAATTGCCTGCATCCTGGATTCGTAGCTACTCGCTTCGGCGACCAGAGCGGCGGATTCATGTCTTTCGGAATTGGCATCGGCAAGCACTTTGCCCTGACTCCCGAACAGGGCGCGGAGACACTCGTGTACCTGGCATCGTCCGCCGAGGTCGCCGGCGTGACCGGCAAGTACTTCCATAAGTGCAGACCTATATCGCCCTCCAAAGCGGCCCAAGACGACGCGGCGGCCGAACGTCTTTGGAATGAAACCGCCAAGATCGCTGGCATGACAGGCTGATCAATTAGTTCGAAGGTGTGAAAACATCGCCCTGTCATGCTGAGCGAAGCGAAGCATCTGCATTCATCTCTCACAAAACAAACAACTGCAGATTCCTCGCTCCGCTCGAAATGACTCCCATGCGTTGACAACGGCCCCGCCGTAGGGGGACGGCGTGCCGTCCCCGCATTCCTGCTGACCCCGACGTGGGTAGGGCAAGCCCTACCCCTACACCGCTCGGGTCCCAGGCAACCTTTGGTGCGTCTTTTGGAAGACGTCTCTCGTATACAACGGTAGAATGGGATTCGCGACTAGCTGTTTTATGAACGCCGTTGAACAAGAAGCCGGAGAGTTGGCGGCAGGGCTGCGGCGGCGCGATCCCGCCCTGATCGATTATCTCATCGAGCAATATCGGTACCGCTTGTTCCGCTACCTGCTCATGCTGACCGGCCAGCGCCACGAGGCTGAAGACCTGTTTCAGGAAACCTGGATCCGTGTGCTCGAGAAGGGGCACCAGTACAAAGAGCGCTGGAAGTTCGAGACCTGGCTCTTCACCATCGCCCGCCATCTTGCCATCGACTACCGCCGACGCCGCCACCCCGAAAGTCTGGATGCGTTGCTCCAACCAGCCGACACCGGCCGGCCTCTCGAAGTCGAAGATACGGCCTCCGCATCAGCTTTCGAGCAGGCGTTTCAGGGCGAAGAGGCCGCGCGCGTGGCGACAGCGCTGGGGCATCTGCCCACGTCCTACCGGGAAGTACTGACCCTGCGCTTCCACGAGGACTTGGAGCTTGAAGAGATTGCTCGCGTGGTCGATTCGCCTTTGTCGACTGTGAAGTCGAGGCTCTATCGAGGCCTGGCAATGCTCCGGGAATGGTTGAAGGACATCTACGCATGAGGGAAGAAAACCACGAACGAGCCCTCGAGCTCATCGATAAGATGCATCTGGAAGGCCTTACCACCGCGGAGCGCGAAGAGTTGGAGACGCACCTGGAAAGCTGTGCGCGGTGCCAGGAGCAGAAACGTCAGACCGAATTGGCGTTGCGGGCGTTTCGCGCTGCAGCGCCGCGGTTCGACTCCTCGCTGGTGCTCAGAACGCAGATGCAGGTTCGGGTTCGAGCCCTCGAAATCACCGAAAACGTCGCGCGCCTGCGAGCTCTCTGGATTTCGTGCGCGCTGTCTTGGGTGCTGGGCGTGGTTTCAGCACCGCTGATGTGGCGGGGCTTCGAGTGGATCGGACATCGCCTGGCGCTTTCGCGCGTGGTGTGGATCACCGGCTTCGCGCTTGCCTGGGTAGCGCCGGCCGTCGTGACGGCTGCGATTATCGCGTGGCGGCAGGCAGAGAGGGCGGTGGGCAGCAGGCAGTAGGCAGTTGAGGATGAGTTGAATGCGGGAAGAGCGGTCGTTACCAGTGTTGAGTGTTGCATTGGCGCTCGTCACTTGTCACTCGCCACTCGTCACTCGTCACTGCTTTTAGGGAGAATGACCATGGCGGAAGCAAAACCCGACATCGTTGAAGAAGTAAAGGTAATCCCCTGGTGGGCCACCGGCCTCGCCGTGATACTCTTCGCGGGCTTACAACTCCTCTTGCACGCGGTCCTGTTCCCTCGCGACCCCCATTCGCCCCCGTTGGCCTGGCGGATTTTCATTGGATTGGTTGGGGGCGTCGTCCTCTCTTTCTTCGTGCTGCTGGTCGGTTATGTGAATCGCGACGCAAAGCGACGAGGAATGAGCGTAACGCTTTGGACGTTGGTAGTGATCTTCGTCCCCGACGCTATTGGGTTCATTATCTACTTCCTCATGCGGCAGCCTCTGAGGGTTACGTGCCCTAGTTGCAGCACCGTGGCGGACTCGGCCTTCAATTTCTGTCCGAAGTGCAAATTCAACCTTCACCCCGCCTGCCCCGCGTGCCATCACGCTGTCCGGGCCGGAGATCTCTACTGCCCGTTCTGTGCGCGAGAATTGGCAGGCACGACGCCCCGGGCCGGCGCGGCTTCTTACTGACAACTGCATAATACGCCACCGACGGAATTACCCCCTCACCCGGCGCTGCGCGCCACCCTCTCCCCCAAGGGGGAGAGGGGAACTGGACAACGAGTTTATGCCCTCTCCCCCTTGGGGGAGAGGGTGGCGCGCAGCGCCGGGTGAGGGGGTCCCCAGACATCACGATGCGCAAGAATCTTTGGCAAAAAATACACCAGGTGAGTTGAGACTGCGCCGGATTCACAGTAGTCGCGCCAAGAGTTGTTGGAGGGCGTCTGAAGCAAGCACGGCAGCGTGTCTCGAAGCGGCGGGCAGACCGCCCAGGCCTCTCTCGATCTGATCAGAGGCTATCGATGTAAGCTCAACAAGAGCCGACCCCTTAAGGCGTTCCGTCAGCCACGACCCGCAGGCCACGGCCGGAACGCATCCCGCCACCTTGAACTTGACATCCACGAGCTTTCCGCCCTCGACCCGCGCCCACAATTTCATCAGGTCGCCGCAGGCCGGGTTTACGCTCTCCACCACGATGGTCGGGTGCTCAATTTCGCCGACGTTGCGCGGGTGATGGAAATGCTCGAGCACCTGGTTCGAGTACATTGCGCTCATGGCATGGCTGATCCCAAGAAAAAGAAACGCAGAAGGAGAACTAGGGCCACGCCCGCCCCCACCGTCAAGGCGACGCGCGGACCTGGCAGCTTGTTGACCTCCGGTATCAGGTCCGAAGCGGCCACGTAGAGGGTGACCCCCGCCGAAAGCGCCAGACCGTAGTCAACCCATCGCTTTGCTACCGCCATCGCCAGGATACCCAGGAGCCTTGATATTCCCAGGCCGGCCACGGCCCACATGCCCGTAGCGGGGCTTTTCTTGGCTGCCGCCATGACGGAGGCCATGGTGAATCCCTCCGGAATATTGTGGAGGATCACGGCACCGAAGATCACAAAGCCCAACCAGTTGGAAATCAGGAAGCCGCAGGCAATACAGACCCCGTCGAAGAATGTGTGGGTCAGAAGACCCCCAAGCGCCGCGTAAGCCACCCCGGGATGTATAAACTCCTCGGCGTGGGTCTCCTCGCCGAAGTGGAAATGCGCCGGCAAAGAATGTTCGAAAACGTGTACGATGAAATACCCCACGAGAATCCAGGGAGCGGCGCGCGCCCCGCGCATACGCTCGAAGCTCTCGGGAATCATCACCGTAATCGTGGTCGCCAGCATAAAGCCGGAGCCGAAGGCGATAAACGAGGCCAGACCGCTCCGGCGCCACGGCCATGCCGCGACAACGCCGCCGCCCAGCAGGTTGGCCAACCCGGCGGCCGTTCCTAACGCAAGACTGATCCAGAGGTAGGACATAAAAGTGACGAGTGACGAATGACAAGTGACGAGCAACGAACCCGGGATCAGGCGCCAGATTTAAGGAATTGGCCAAGCTGGTAAGTGCATGTCTTCGAATTGCGCTTGATTGCTTCCCGAAAGTTGGCCCCTGGAATCAGGCTCGTCACTCGTCAATTGTCACTCGACACTCCCTTCACCCCGAATGTCGAATGTGCACGATTTCGCCGTCGCGCACGATATAGTCTTTGCCTTCGAGCCTCAGTTGGGCGCGAGCGCGCGCTTCGGCAAGGCCGCCAGCGGCCAGCAGGTCGTCATACCTCACCACTTCGGCGCGAATAAACCCGCGTTCGAGATCGGTGTGAATTTCCCCCGCGGCTTCGAGAGCGGAGGTCCCCGCGCGGATGGTCCAGGCCCGGCATTCGTCTTCCCCGACGGTGAAAAAGGAGATTAAACCCAAGAGTTGGTAGCTGGCACGAATCAACCTGAAGATAGCGGACTCCTCGAGCCCGTAGCTGGCCAGGAATTCCGCCGCCTCGGATTCGTCGAGTTCCGCCAACTCGGCTTCGACCTTGCCGCAGATCGCCGCCACCGCGGTGTGCGGCCGCTGTTTCAGCCCCGCTTGCTGCGCGAACTGTTCGGCGGCGTTGGCGCGGCCTGCGTCCTTCTCGCCCAAGTTGAGAACATAGAGCATGGGTTTCAAACTCAGGAACGTAAAACCACGGATCACCCGCTCGTCCTCGGCAGTCAGCGCGGCGTCTCGCAAGGGAACCTGTTTCTCGAGGCTCGACTTGCAAACATTCAAAACCTGCAACTCCTTTTCAAGCGCGGGGTTCTTCTGTTTCTTCACGTCCTTTTCGAGCCGTTCCACGCGTTTTTCCACCACCCCAAGGTCTGAGAGAATGAGCTCCAGTTCGACGTTTTCGATGTCGCCCGCCGGGTTTACTGCGCCGACGGCAGTCGTCGTCGGGTCTTCGAACGCCCGCACCACGTGCGCCAGGGCATTCAACTCCCGCAGGCTCTGGGATTGAACGCCCGCCCGCGTTAAATCAATGATGCTGCCGGGCGTATCGAGGTATTCAACCGAGGCGTGGATGGTTTTTTGCGGGTGAAACAGCTCCGCGAGGCGGTCCAGCCGCGCATCCGGCACGCGCACCACGCCCACGTGCGCCTCAGCCCTGCCCCCGCCGTGCGCGGCCGCGTGCGCCCGGGTGAGAATATCGAATAGCGTCGACTTACCTGTTTGGGCCAAGCCCACGATGCCGATTCTCAGCAAGTTTCCCTCAAGAGAGCCGCCGTAGTGGTAGGGGCGGTCCGCGAATCGCCCCCACCTAAAGGCGCGGCGGCCATTAAATTCTAATAAATTCCTTCTTTCGATACATCCAAAAAAGTATTAACCAGATGATAGCGAAGGTGGCGGTTGCCTCCACCAGGCTGTCCCAACGGCCCACGCGCGGCAACAGGTGTCCCACGAAGACGTTGCCCACGTGCCGGAAATCAAAAATCTCGGTAGCAATGTAAACCGCGATGGAATTCATACCAATCACGACAAAACCGAAGGCCCATTTCTTGTATCCGCGCACATCGACGATCCAATAGAAGAGCGCCAGTACCAGAAAACTGAACCCGCCCGCGATTAGAACGTAAGAACTGGTCCACATCAGCTTGATGACGGGAAACCACAGACTCCAGACGAGGCCCGCCGCGAGACTAAGCGTCCCCATGCCCAGCAACCGGAAGATCTTGCTGCGCTCGGAGCGGCCGGACATCAGCAGTTGTCCGGCCAGCACGCCCAGCAGGACCGAGGCCCCGAAACCCGGGTAGCTCAGGAACCACGTGTTCTCGCCGTAGTGCAGATGGCCGAGGACCAGCTTATCCACGTAGGTCGGCAGGTTGCCCTGCGGAGTCAAGACCCCCGCGCCCACTCCCGGCACCGGCACCAGCATCACCACGGCCCAATAGGCAAGCAGGAAAGCGGCGATAGTGGCAACATGCCACTTCGGTTTGACCTTTACCGCCACCAGAGTCGCAATCAAGTACCCCACGGCGAGTCCATGCAGCACGCTGTAACAGGGGCGGAACTTGTACCAATCAAACAGCAGGAGATTGCCCTGCGTTACCGTTCCCAGGCAGAACATGACAACCGCTCGCCACAGCGCGTGCAGCAGAAGCGTGCGGTCCGTTTCGCCTTTGCCTCGCCGCTTGGCGATCGCGAGGGGTATGGCCGCCCCCATGATGAACATGAAGAGCGGCCAGATCAGGTCATAGAAGTGCAGCCCCCGCCAGGGCACATGGTCGAATTGCTCGAGGAACTTGTCAAACCATGGGCGATCGACGACCTTTCCCAAGCCCATCAGGATTGCCGTGCCTCCTGTAATCCAGAACATGTCAAAGCCACGCAGGGCGTCGAGGGATGTCAGCCGGGGAGTAGGTATCGGTAGGTCGGCGACCTTAGCAGGCAGGGGTTGCGACAATTTGTCGTGGTCGATCTCCGTGGCCTTCTCGCCGTACCTCCCTTCTCGCGAGCGGTCCTTTGTTTTCATAGACATTCTCGGTTTGTTCCCTGATTTTTCGATCCTGCAAATCCGGTTTCACGCCAAGGCGCAAAGCACGGAAAGGCCGCAAAGCCGCACCACCCCCAACCCCTCCTCATCGGAGGAGGGGAGCCCGTGATTCCCCTCCTTGGAAAAGGAGGGGTCAGGGGTGGTCGATTTCTGCACCGATCCTTTGTTTTCATAGACATTCTCGCTTTGTTCCCTCATTTTTGAGAAACGCGAAGTCGACAATCGACAACCGGGGACGCTGCCGGTCCTCACCGCGCGGCCCCTCGTTCCGGCATACAATTCTCGACTGATAGGCTACTCAACTCTCGCTCTACAAAAATGCGAAAGACCGCAGACTTCGAAAAGCAGGTCGGTGCCTCGTCATTTCTTTTGTCCGATTTCAGGCACTGAAAGGTCGCGGCAGATTTTGCGTGCCAGCAGATTGGGGATCTCGGTATGCCGCGGCACCGCTTCGATGGCACCCGATTCCGAGTTGCACCACAATGAGTGGCTGCCCCCCTCACGTTTGAGATAGCAGCCGTGCTTGCGAAGGTGCTGGAGCAAGGTGCTTCTTTTCACTTGATGGTTACGGTGTCGAGTTCGGCTTCGGGTGGGATTCCACGTAGCGCGTCCTGCCGCCTGTCCTCCAGAATGAGGGCAATTGCATCCGCCAGGCTCGCTCGAGCTTCATCCTTCGTTCTGCCCTGTCCATTCGCTCCCGGAATCTCGGGGCAGTAGGCTATATACCATTCGCCATCGCGCTCAAACACGGCAGTAAACTCGTTCGCCATCGATCCTCCAGGTCCTCCCCTCGCCATGAAGATTATATCGCACTTCGGTCCCGCTCAATTACCCGAGTGAATTCGTCCCTCGAGCAGGTGTGGCGCAGGCCTGCTTTGTGTCCAGTCATAATCACGCGCGGCTCATCTTCAGAGTGCACCGTAGAAACCACTAGATCGTGGCGACCCATTGTTTCTGCGGCAGAAGTTGCACGGGGCCGAGAAGGCCGGAGGGGGGCATGTACGCGGGCTTGACCTCGCCGTAGGTGCCCCAGCGGATACCGAACGTTTCAGCGAGAACTTTCCGGTCAGGTTTGGGGAGTGACTGAACATGATGGATCCAGAGATTTCCTACTTCGATTTTCAAATGGTTTGTTCCCGCCTTCAGCGCGTTGCCGCACGGCAGGATTCGCGAACCTTTCCAAGCGGCTCCCAGATTAGTTCCGTTCAGAACCACTTCGGCGGTCTCGTGGACAACACCCAAGTCCAGCGCCCACTCGACCTCTTCGCCCAGTGCGTTGACCTCGAAATCCGTTTCGTAGACTCCCCAGCCGCTGTAATACTTCCCTTCCGGCAGTTCGTTCCACGATTGCAACTGCGCGAGCGCCGGCACAGTCTTCTCGCCGAGCCTTAACCGCCAGGGGCCTTTCAGAGGAATCGGCTCTGGCACGTCCTTAGCATTGAAGCGGTGAGTTTTCCCCTCGCCATCCACGAGAGAATACTCTCCGTTTTTCGGAATAAGCCCCGTTACTCGAACCTTCTCTCCGGCTTTTTCGATCCGCAGCGGGCCCCGCCAGTCGCTGTGCGTGATGATCGGGCCATTGTCGCCGGGACTGAACACAACAAAGCAGGATTCATACGGTGCGAGACGGAGTTGAACTTCGGTGGCCGGCAAATTTGAGCTGGCCAGCTCGGAATGGCTGAAGACCAGTGTTTCGTCGAGTTCGCCGCTTTCGGGATTCCAGCGCTGAGGCAGCTTATGCCCGAGGGGAAACCTCACTCTCAGATCCTGAAGGAACGAGGAGACGTTGCTGATGAAATACAGATCGGTGTCCTGCACTTGCCGGTGGAGGAAGCCGACGTTCTCCCGCGCCCGCTGCATCGACAAGTCACTCGAATCGCCCGCCTGGAGGATTTCAAAGTCCGGTGGAAGCGCCGTCGGCAAAGCTGCCAGTGCCGCCGATGCGCGATCGGTGACGAAGACCTTGCCCTTACCGCAGGTCTCGAATCGATCGAGCGCAGGCGCCGTTCCCCGGAGGGTAGTGAGAATCGATTTCACTCGCGCGCTCCGAGTGCTGTTATCTTTGAGCCCCGGCGCCGCGACAGTAGAGTGCCCTCCGGCGAACATAAGACAGCCACCTTTTTGAACGAATCTGAGCAGTACCTCGAGCGATTCAGGAGGGATGAACTGGACATCCGGGACGATCACGACGCGGTAGACCCCGGTACCGGCGCGCAGCACGCCCGCCTCGACCGAGGCAACGCGTGCCAGGGCATCGTCGTTGATGAGGTCAAAGTCATATCCCGATCGTCTCAATTCGAGCAACCACTGCGTCCCGAGTTGGCGTTCGATTTCAACGTCCATGTTGAGGCCGCCGATGCCGAACTTAGCGTAAACGTCGGCGAGCGGAACGTACACGCCCACCGGATTCACCGCGACTCCCTGCTGAAGCAAAGCGCAAACTCGTTGAATGTATTGCGTCAGGTAGTGATAGTGGCGCCACCAAATATTGTTGTGATTGACGACCGTTGAGGCATAGAACGTCCAGCCCGGTTGCCCTGCCTGAGGCGGCGAATAGGAATAACCCTGATTCACGATCTGATTGATGCCGTCCAGGAATTGCGCGTTGGAAGCTGCCTTCATCATTTCGAGCGTGACCATGAAAAGTGGAAAACGCAGCCACGAGTAGCTCTCCGCCGAAATTGCAGGCTTCCGATAGATATGGCCGGCGGAGGATGCGAGGCGGCGATGCTGAATATCGACTGCGTACCGGTCGCCTCCCTCGATGTGCTCGCCTTCCGGGATGTGCGCGAGAGCGTATCCCTGCATCACGTCGCCCATCGCGCCGTGAGCCTGGATGCGGGCCGTCATGCCACGCTTCTGGGCCCAATCCGCTAAAGGCGCGAAGAAGTTTTCAAGGATGAGTTCCGAAAGCGTGAGGTGATAGTCATAGCGGATGTGAGAAGTCAGTGGGCCTGCCTCTTGCCACAAGGCAGGAAGATACGGAGTCAGAGCGTAGCCGCGGCGCTGTTCGAATTCTTTCAGCAAGGCCGGCGTCCAGTCCGCACCGTAAACTTCCAGGCTGTCGCAGAAAACCGAATGAAAGGGAGGGTCGGCGGTCGCCTTGAGTTCGTTCAAGACCTGGTCGCCCGCCGCAGCGAGGAAGAGGTCCATGGCCTGGCGATTGAAATGGTCGAGGACGTAGCCTTCCATGCCCAGCGTGGGCCGCTTCACCTGCTGCCCCGTGGCACAATCAATGATCACCATCAATCTCCAGATGCCTGGCGGAACATCCCAGTTGTCGAATCCCATAGTGCTGAACCCCGCGGAGGCGCCGGGACGGCGTGTTTCGTCCCAGACCACTCGCGAGCGTTGGAGATCCGCCTGGCCCGAAGGCAGAACCGGAACGGCGACGGCGGCAGCGACGTTTTCATCATCGGTGAGTTCAGGCGCAAGACGCCACGAGAAGCGCCCTGGCCCTGCCGTCTCCTGAGTCAGGACGCGGGCCTGGCGCGCAGCCAACTCGATGGGGATGAACGGCCCACCGTAAGGCCAACCGCTTCCCAAGGTGAGATCAAACTGCATGCCCAGGCGGCGAGATTCTTTAACGATGTGGCGCAGCAGGTCATACCATTCGGAAGAGAAATAACGGATGTTTCGAATGCCGCGCTTCGGGTCATCCACCTCCAGCGGATAAACAGGTTGAAGCTCTACGCCTCGCAGGCCGCTCTCCGACATCAAGGTGAGTTCACGCGTAATCTCTTCCGGCGTGGCCGCGCCGCCAAACCACCACCAACGCGTCATGGGCTGCGCAGTGCGCGGCGGATGGAGAAACACGTCTTTCAATTTGGCCGCGTCTCCGAGGGATGCGGCGCCTTGAGGCGAGTGCGGCTCGAAAGCGCCGCGCGCCGGTCCCGGGGCGGACCACAGCGTGGCCAACGCCATACCCGCACGTCCTGATTGACGGATAAACTGTCGTCGCGTAAAGGAGATCGGCTTCATTGAAGTGACCTCGAAGTTTAGGTAGAATGTACGCGGTGGAATGTGCTCAGCCGAAATGGTGGGCGGTAGAGGATTTGAACCTCTGACTTCTACCGTGTGAGGATAGCACTCTACCGCTGAGTTAACCGCCCACGCAGCATCATCCAGCATAGCATAACATGGCAAATGCAATAGTGAACGATCGTGTGGCGGAGGTTCCGGAACTCCTGACCCGCGTGCAGCAATCCGTCCAATCGGTGATTCGAGGCAAGGACGATGTGATTCAACTGGTGCTCGTAGGCCTGCTGGCCCGCGGTCACTTGCTGATTGAGGACGTGCCGGGAGTTGGGAAGACGACCCTGGCCCACGCCCTGGCCCGCTCCTTCGACTGCGCATTCCAGCGCATTCAGTTCACCTCCGATATGCTCCCCTCGGACGTCATCGGCGTAAGCATCTTCAGCCAGCAGACCCAGCGCTTCGAGTTTCGGTCGGGACCCATCTTCGCCAACATCGTCCTGGCAGACGAAATCAACCGCACTACACCCAAGACTCAGAGCGCCCTGCTCGAGGCGATGAACGAAAACCAGGTGACGGTCGATAACCGCACTACGCCGCTACCTCAACCCTTCATGGTGATGGCCACTCAGAATCCCATCGAACACCACGGAACTTATCCGCTTCCCGAATCCCAGCTCGATCGCTTCCTGATGCGCGTGAAGATCGGCTATCCAAGCGCCGAAAGCGAGAAGGAGATCCTTCGGGACTTCGCCGATTCCGACCCGCTGGCAAACGTCAAGCCTGTGATGACGGGAGCGGAAGTGGTGGAAATCCAGAACCGCGTGCGCCGGGTGAAAGTGGATCCAGAGCTTGTGAACTACACGCTGGCCATCGTGGAAAAGACCCGTCAGCATGAATACCTCAGCCTGGGGGTGAGCCCGCGCGGCTCCATGTCGCTTTATCGCGCGGTTTGCGCCGCCGAGAGCAGGCGGAAATGTTCCTCCATCGAGGCGCGGTCGCGCGGCAGGCTGGCGTCGAGCAGCGCGAGCGCATCTTTCATGGGGCCGGACGGCACGGCGTCGAGCGGATATTTTTCCGCGCGCTTGAGCCGCGGATAAATGATGAACAATTCATCCGGTCGGCGCAGCACCACGGTTTGCACGGGCTGGCCCAGTTCCCAGCGAAATTCGCCGCGCTTCACCCAGACTTTGCCGGTCGTAATCAACGGTTGCGTGAGCACTTTCAGCGATCGCGTTTGGGTGAAATCGGCGGACCAGCTTTGCAAATTGGTCTGCACCTCGAACCATTTGTTGAACTGCGCATCGTAATCTGCGGCGCGGGAAATCGTGGCCGCCAGAAGCAGCAGGAAACAAAGGAGAAAACGGCCCAGCATTAACCCGGATATTTCACGCCAGGGCCCGCCGCGTGAGGGCACGCGGCCTACAGGTGCGCATTTCCCCGATTGTAGGCCGCGTGCCCTCACGCGGCGCTTGGTCGCCAATTCGATCTCAGTTAAAACCTTTCGAAAATTCTCCGGGAGAACAAACCTGGACGAATTGGCGACGGCGCTGCGGCAATCCCAACGGGATTGTGTCCTCCCGAAAGGAACCAAGCCTATGCTTCCTTCGGCCAGATGGGGGTGAATTGATACCATTGGTCTATATTTTCACGGATTTCCGGTTCAAATGCACGCAGGATTTGCTGAGTCAACTCACGACGGGCTTCGCGATTGCCCAGCGCCTTGCGGTCATAGGCAAATTCCGGCAACACCCGGACCGCGTAGCCGCCCGGACGACGGACAATCGTCACGCCGATCAGCGCGCAGCCGGACGCGCGGGCCAGTTCCGCCGCCGCCAGCGACGCCTCGAACGGGTGGCCGAAAAATTCCACCGGCACACCGCCGCGCTCCGGCGGACGGTCCAGCGACACGGCCAGGTCCGCGCCGGCCTGCAATTGCTTGATCACTTCCACAAAGGCGAAACCATCGTCGCCGATGATCAATGTGTCCACGCCGTAACGCGCCCGCGCCGCCTTGCGGAGATCGGTGAGGCCGTCGTCAGGTTCGGCCTGCGTGAGGACGGTCAACCGGATGCCGAGTTCATTCAACAACCGGCCGCCGTGTTCCCAGTTGCCGAGGTGCAGGGTGATGAACAGCGTGCCGCGTCCACGTCGTCGCGCGGCGTGGATGATTTCCAATTCGCGGTCGTTCGTCAGCCAGTTGTGATTCTGCTCGCCGCCTTCAATGCGCCACAAATCCACCAGCTTCGCGGCGAATTTCCGATGCGCCGCGCGCGCGGCCTTTTCCGCTGCCGCGCGGTCGCCGCTCAACACGGGCAGGAAATTTCGCACCACCACCTCGCAGCGCTGCCGCTGCACGAACCAATATACGTCGGCCAGCAGCATGGCCAATGCCTTCACCAGTCCCGCCGGCAAAATCCGCACGGCTGTCGCGCCAAAGCGCCACAAGCCGGCGCGATAAAAGGCCGGTTGCTTGGGGGGTGACGGGTGACAGGTGGCAGGTGACAAGGGGGGCGCATCGTGCGAATTCTGGTCACTTGTCACCTGACACTTGTCACTTCTAAAAGAGAGCCACCAGGCGGGCAGGAGGAAAACGGAAATGAGCATGTTCGCGCCGATGCCCACCGCGCACACCTGGCCGAGACTGGCCATGCCGGGATTGCTGGACAACGCCAGCGAACCGAATCCCGCCACCGCCGTGCCGCCGCACAACATCAACGCGCGCCCCACGGATCGCCGCACCGTCATCAAATCACCCCCATGCCGGCGCAAGGCGAGCTGGATGAAAATGGTGTAATCCACGCCGGTGCCGAGCATCAGCGGCAACGCCATCAGGTTCATCAAATTCCAGCTCCAGCCGGCCAGCGTCATCGTGGCCAGCAGACACACGCCGCTCAAACCCAGCACCGCCAGGCCCAGCAGAATTTCCGTCGCCCGGCGAAAGGCCAGCCAGAGCGAGAGCAGCACCAGCGCCACCATTGGCGCCACCAGCGCCCACATTCTGGATTGCACCCGTTTCAACGTGGCGCTGCCAAGCAGTTCCCAGCCGGAAAGCAAAGCGTGGTTTTGCGCGAGCTGTTGGGACAGGTTGGCCAGCTTTGCCGCGTCCACCCGGTTGGTGGCGGGGTAAACCAAACCCATTACCAGGCATTCGTCCGTAGTCCGCGCCACAAACCGTTTCAGCAGCCATTGGCTGATTTGATTCGTCGGCCAGATCACGGACTTGCTTTCTGCCGCGTTTGCCCAAGTGCGAACCATCTCTTCCGTCAGCAACAGCGCATTGGTGTTGAAGCCCGCACCCAACGCGGCATCGCGCAGCCGCGGGCCGGACGCTCCCAAAACGGCGGCCGTCGCGCGATTGGCGGATTGAAATTCACCGCGCGGCCACAATGTGTCGGGCAGCAGGTATCGGCCAATGAGCCGGTTCGTGGCTGCGTCATTCAACCATTTTTCGGCGGCGATGAGCCGCTGATAGACCTCCGCCTCGTCGCGGCCGGGCACAATCAGCCAGAGGGGCTGCTTAGGCAGGCCGAGCTCGACGGTCATTTCATCCAGGGTTGTCTGTGCCTCGCCGTGCGCCGGCTGCAAGGCGTTCCCACTGCGATCCAAACCGGGCCGCTGGCAACACAGCACCGCGCATGCAGCCACAAAAATCAAGCCGGTGGCCAGGAATACGGGGCGCGAACGGCTCGTCGGCGCGTTGTCCGCATAGTTCATGGGCAACCCTGTACCGCAGACTTCCAAGTCTGCTGTATCGCGGGTTTCCAAACCCGCGGACGCCGTGCCTTTTCGACGCCCTGCCGATTTGGAAATCGGCGATACGGCAGGTTTGGAAACCTGCGGTACGCCGGCGTTGCCCGCACGCTGTTCCAGCGGCGCCACGAAATAATTCCGCCAGCGAAACGGCGGCTGGTCCGGGCGCGGCCGGCGGCGGTCGGGAAAAAGCGGCGGCAAATAAATCATCACCATCACCAGCGCGGACACGCCGATGCCGATGGCCACGAGCGAGCCAAGCTGACCGAGGCCGGGCAGTCCGCCGAAATTCAACACCAGGAAGGCGCTCATCGTGGTGATGGCCGCCCACAAAATGCTGGGCGCAATCGCACGGCGGATTTCCGGCACGGTCATTTGTGGATGCGCCAGCGCCTCCTGATAATGGACCACGGCGTAATCCACTGCCAAGCCCAGCAGCACGGCGGCGAAACCCAGCGCCACCACGC
>CAWIUZ010000230.1:0-13807 GCA_963838915.1 uncultured Acidobacteriota bacterium | reverse complement strand
GTCACCGGCGATCACCGTATCCTTGACGCGGGCTTCAATCGAGATCATCGCCAGAGCGAGCCAGGGCACGCGCAACACGGGCGAAAGCTCGTAATCGAGCTCGCTCAGATTGTTAACCCGTTTGGCGCGCGGCGAGTAGAAGTAATCTTCGAGCGCTTTGCCGCGCGCCCCCGCGATATTGAGTCCGAGGGCCCGGGTGCGCGTAATCAGCGCGTTGGAGAAGTGCTGATTGTCCACCGCCGCACTGAAGAGCGGCGGCTCACCCGAGACCTGCGTCACCCGGAAGAGGACATACCGCGATGGTCCTCGCCGTCGGCCACGGTAAGTACGTAGATACCGGTGGTGAGTCCGGCCAAAGCCTGCGCCAGGTTATGCTCCATGCGTGATCCTCCGAATACCCTATGGCCGAACGCGAAAGCCGCGCGATCATCAAGCATAGCTGAGTAATTGACGCGACTGTGGCCGCCTTCCAGAATAGCAAATTGGGTGGAGGGGAAATTACCCGCGATGAAAAGATCGAAGCGGTGGCTGGCGGTCGCTGTGTGGTTGGCTTTTGTCTGGTGGATTCCGGTCGTCCTGGCCCAGCCCGAAAGCGTTGCGCCGTCTCGAGCTCGCCGCGCGGGTCGCGGCGGTCTCGCCGGCCGCCGTTAAACCTACGGTCGCAGCGGCGCCAATCGCTCGCGCCAATCCGCCCGCGGCCGTAGCGGGTGTGCAAACCGCCGCGTTCACCATACGGGCGAATGACCATCCCGTCGACACGGCGTTATAGCTACCATGACCGACAGGCGCAACGAGCTTAAAGGCGAACTCTTCCGGGAGACTTTGAAAGCCTTCGGGCAAGCGCGGTTGGCGGTGACGGGCACGAGCATGTTGCCGACGATCTGGCCGGGGGACGTGGTGGAGGTACGCCGCGAGAGCGTGGCGGAGATTTCGGCTGGAGACGTTGTCCTCTGCGCGCGCCATGGCGGATTCTTAGCGCACCGGGTGGTCTATCGTGGCACGGGCGTCTCGCCCGTGCGGCATGGGCAGGATGCCCATGCCACTCTGATCACGCGCGGCGATGCGCTGCGCACGCCTGACGCGCCTGTCTCGCCGGATGAACTTTTGGGGCGCGTTACCGCGATCCTTCGCAGGGGGCGGCGCACTGAGCCGCGGCTCACCCGCTCGAGGCGGCTGGCGTCGTGGGTCATGGTGCGGTCGGACTTTTGCACCCGGGTGTTGCTGCACATTCACCGGATTATCTCACGCCGGCGAACTCTTCAGGATCTTGGGACGGAAGTAACCCCTCACCCGTCACGTTCCGGCTGATGAAAGCGCCGGAGCGCGACACCCTCTCCCCGAGGGAGAGGGCAGCTGACCTTTCGCACCACCCGTCACGTTCCTGCTGATGAAAGCACCGGAGCGCGACACCCTCTCCCCAAGGGAGAGGGCAGTTGACCTTTCGCACCACCCGTCACGTTCCGGCTGATGAAAGCGCCGGAGCGCGACACCCTCTCCCCAAGGGAGAGGGCTGTTGACGCATTGGGAGCGTACGTGGCGGAAGTGAAAACGCACGAGGTCACCATTGAAATCGGCGCCATGCCGATCCTGGTGCGGACTGACAATCTCGAGTTCCTGCGGATCCCGGCGAATCGTTATGGCGGCTTCGTGAACCCAGTGGCGGAGCCGATCTACACTTTCGACGTGGACGTGGCGCCGCCGGGCGCCGTCACGGACGAGGAGGAGTTGCACGTCGGCATTACGGATGGACGCTGGATGATCGGGCGCGGCGACTTTCACGCCGAGCGCGACCTTGCATCCGGCAAGGGAACGATCCGGCAGTCGGCGAATCCCTATTCGATTGATGCGGCGCTCAGGGTGCTCCACTCGCTGTTGCTGGCCTCGCGCGGCGGCCTCTTGGTGCATGCCGCGAGCGCAGTGCGCAACGGAGGGGCATACCTTTTTGCCGGGGTCTCCGGCACGGGTAAGACCACGATATCGCGCCTGGCGCCTTCCGACGCGACGCTTCTGACCGACGAAATCTCTTATCTCCGCCGCGAAGGCAGCGGGTATGCCGCCTACGGCACCCCTTTCGCCGGAGAACTGGGCGAGCCGGGCAAGAACGTGCGCGCTCCGCTCGCGGCGCTTTATCTCCTCAAACAGGGTCCGGAGAATCGCATCGTGCCGGTCGGAAACGCCGAGGCCGTGCGCGAGTTGATGCGCCACGTGCTTTTCTTGGCGCACGACGAAGCCCTGGTGAAAATGGTCTTCCAGACGGTCTGCGATTTCGTCAAGCGCGTCCCGGTGCACCGCCTGATCTTCACTCCGGAACGGCGCGTGTGGGAACTGGTGAACTAGTGCGGACGGACAAGCCGGTTTCACGCAAAGGCGCAAAGAACGCAAAGTCCGCAAAGAAGAACAAGGACCATCACATTGTGGTGCTTTGCGCCTTAGTCCGTCAGCCGACGGATGAGCTGTTTTGGTTTTTTCTCCTGACTCCTGGATCCTGCGCCGCGACTGAGGCGGAGCAGTCATGAACGCGAGTGTCTGCACACTCGACACAATCTGCATGCCATCGGCAGACATCGTTGTGCGCGAGATCGAGGGCGAGCTTGTAATAGTCGCACTGACCGAGGGCATAGGCGACCTCGACGACGGGATTTACACGCTGAACGAGACCGGGAAAGCCATGTGGAATCGCCTCGACGGGAAGAAGAACCTGGCCAAGGTCGCGGCGGAGCTCGCGGCGGAGTTTAAGGCAGCACCCGGAGAGGTTGAGCAGGGTGTACTGGGGCTGGCCGCTGAACTCCTGCGACGGAAAATACTCGCCGAAGTCGCTGCCGGCGGCATCTGAGAGTTTGGTTTTTCACCACTGAGGTATTGAGACACATCGCGGCAAAGCCGCAACCCAATGCAGATTCTGCGCTTCGCTCAGAATGACATGTCATCCAGAGCCGGAATGTTTGCAACTCGCAAAGAGATTCGGGAATAACAGCAAAGAGAAAAGACTTCTTGAAAGAGACTTTCCAGCTTCTGTTGCCGCGGTTGCGGAAGGCGTCGGCCCAGTTGTCTTACCTGCCATGGACCCTTTCACTGGTGTGGACCGCCGCGCGGGGCTGGACGGCGGCGTGGGGTTTCCTGCTCCTCGTCCAGGGCCTGTTGCCGGTCGTTACTGTTTGCGTGACGCGCTGGCTGGTGAATAGCCTGGTGGCGGCGATTCGGGCCGGCGGCACCAGGGACCACCTGCGGCCGGCGCTGCTACTGGTTGCCCTGATGGCGGCCATCCAACTGGCGATGCAGGTCCTGCGCAGCGCCACGGGATATGTCCGCACCGCGCAGTCGGATCGGGTTCAGGACCACATCAGTTCGCTGATCCACCGGAAATCCACCGTGGTGGACATGAGCTTCTACGATTCGGCGGAGTTCTACGATCACCTGCACCGGGCGCGAAGCGAAGCCGCTGATCGGCCCGTGGCGCTGGTCGAAAGCCTGGGCAGCCTTCTCCAGAACGCCATCACGCTGGTCGCGATGGGTGCGATCCTGATTCCTTTTGGCGCGTGGCTGCCCGGCGCTTTGATTATAGGTACAGCCCCGGCGCTTTACGTGGCGATGCGCTATGCGCTGCTCCAGCACCAGTGGCGGCGCAGGGTTACACCGATCGAACGCCGCACGTGGTATTTCGACTGGCTGCTCACCTCAGGCGAGACGGCTTACGAAGTCAGGCTCTTCGGGCTGGCCGGGCATTTCGAGTCCACTTACCAGGCCTTGCGCCAGCGGCTGCGCGGGGAGCGCTTAAATCTGGCGAGGCGGCAGGCGCTGGCGGAGTTCAGCGCGGGCAGCCTGGGACTCGTGGCGAGCGGAGGCGTCCTGGCTTGGATGGTCGGGCGGGTGGTGCGTAGTCTCGCCACCTTGGGAGACCTGGCGATGTTCTACCAGGCCTTCCAACAAGGGCTGGGGCTGATGCGCGGGCTGCTGGAAAACCTCGGCCAGCTTTATGACAACCTACTGTTCCTCGGGAACCTCTACGAGTTTCTGGAACTGGAGCCGCGCGTAACGAGTCCGCCGCGGCCGGCGCCCGCGCCTCGAAAGGTGGCCAGCGCTATTCGGCTCGAGGGAATTCGATTCCGTTATCCGGGGAGCGCGCGGCCCGTGCTCGAGGATTTTGATCTGGAAATTCCTGCCGGGCGGATTGTGGCCGTAGTGGGTCCAAATGGCGCGGGCAAGAGCACGCTGATAAAGCTGCTCTGCCGATTCTATGACCCGGAGGCCGGGCGCGTGCTGATGGATGGCGTTGATCTGCGCGCTCTCGACATCGAGCAACTCCGCAGCCGGATCACGGTCCTCTTTCAGCAGCCGGTGCATTACAACGATACGGTGCGCGAGAACATCGCCTTGGCGGATCTGAGCGCGCCTCCCGACAGGATCAGAACGGCCGCCCGAGCAGCGGGGGCGGAGGAGATCATCGGGCGTCTTCGGCAGGGTTACGACAGCACGTTGGGCCGGTGGTTTGCCGACGGCACGGAACTCAGCTTCGGCGAGTGGCAGCGCATCGCCCTGGCTCGCGCCTGCCTGCGCCGGGCGCCCATCCTGATTCTGGATGAGCCCACCAGCGCCATGGACCCGTGGGCCGAGGCCGATTGGCTGGCGCGCTTCCGCGAAATGGCATCCGGCCGCACCGTCCTCATGATTTCGCACCGCTTCTCCACCGCCATGTTTGCCGACATGATTCACGTGATGAGCGAAGGCCGCATCGTGGAATCGGGAACTCACGAACAGTTGCTGGAAGCAGACGGGCGCTATGCCCAGGCTTGGGCCACGCTACAGGCCGCTGCATGACTTTGACGTTCAGGCCGGCTGCTCGACTTAAGCGTTTCGGCAACCTTTAAGACAAACCGGAACTCCGGTTTTCGTCCATACCCCACCAACTCCTCCTTAAACTCCATCCTGGTTGTTCCCGCCCCGGTAGCCAGCCGGCCCCTTCACTCAATCCGCTTCACCTCTCACCCTGATCTCCCCGAGGGCCGCCACTATTCGTCACATACGCCCGCATCTTGGGCCCGAAGCAGCCGGAGGCAGACGTGATTCCCACTTCTATCTGAAAATCAACCAGGGCGTTTTGCCCCCAATCCGTCGATAACCGGCCCGCCGTAGGGGGGCGGCTTGCCGTCCCCGCGTTTCTGCTGGTCCTGACAGGGGTAAGGCAAGCCCTACCCCTACACCGCCCGGGTCCAGCCGCGGGCGGCATAGAGGCGCGAGGCCATGGGCCCTACCGCCCTCGACCCCCCTTATCGACGGATTGGGGTTTGCTCTGACGCCGCCTGCCCAATTCCAGGTTACTCGATGACATAAAAGTCTGGAGTCTTCGTGGACTTCCGGCATCGCGTGGTTGTGGTCTTCATGCTTCTTTCGGACTTGTCTTGCTCGGGGATGCGAGCCTATTGGACGGTTTCTACGCCTGGCCCTGAAGCTGTACTCGGTCGCGACCCTCCCGCTTGGCGCGGAAGAGCGCGGCATCGGAGGCGCGCAGCAATTCCAGGGAGGTGGTTCCATTGGCAGGGAAGGTCGCAATGCCAAACGACAGCGTCAGTCGCCCGGCCGTTCGGCCGTCGTATTGCAATTCGGCATGTCCGATGGCGACCCGTATTTCCTCGGCCCTCGTCCCGGCCAATTCCGGGGATGTATCGGGCAGAATGAGCAACAGCTCATCTCCTCCGTAACGGCAGGCGGCATCTTCACTTCGGACATGGTTCTTGATCAGTTGGCAGATACTCTGCAAGGCGACATCTCCAGCTTCGTGCCCGTAGGAATCGTTAAACTCCTTGAAGTTGTCGAGGTCCATCATGAGGACCGCCAGAGGACGCCGGTTACGAGCCGCCCGCGAAATCTCCCGCTCCAGCGTTTCCTCCATGAAGCGGCGGTTAAACCAGCCCGTCAGCGGATCGCGGATGGATTGCAAGCGTAAAGCCTCGCGCAACTTAAAAGCACTCAGAGCTAACGCTAATCGCTCCGCCATCGTTCGCGCGATCCAGACCAACTCCGTCGCATCCGGGGGCAATGTTCCGGACGATGCCTGACCCTGCTGGTCGATCCGCAAATGGAGCAGGCCAAGGGTTTGATCGTGGCCAATGACGGGGGCGCAGACATACGATTCCGGCAGAGGTTCCTGCAGGTGGCGGCAGAGCAAGCCCGCGTGGTGATCTTCCACGTGGTGCACGTGTCCCCGGCGAAGCGCCCAGCACTCATCGGGCGCGAGAAAAGCCTGCTCCGCCGGCTGTGGCTCTCCCCATTGGATGACGGTCCCTAATCTGTTCCGGGATGCCGAATACTCGAACAGGGCGCCTGAAGCTGCCGGAATAAGACCCTGTGAGAAGCGGGCGATCACCGCATAGGCATCCGCGGGAGTGGAGCTAGCCTGGAGCATTTCGCCCATTTCCGAAAGCAGCCTTAGTTGGCGGGTCTGGTGCTCGAGCCGCTCGCTGGATTGCCGTCTTGCCTCCTCGGCCAGCTTGCGATCCGTGACGTCGCGCGCGATAGTTGAGATGCTGGCAAACCTTCCCTCCCGATCGCGGACCGGTGATAACGTGAGCGCCACATCGACGCGTGTGCCGTCTTTCCTCTCGAGCACGGTTTCGTAGTTCTTGACCGCGACGCCTTGCTGAACGCTCGCAACCAGGCGCTGCAGTTCCTCATTGCGATCCTTGGGTACAAGCATCAAGGCCGGTTGGCCGATGGCCTCCCGGGCCGTGTAACCATAGGTCTCCTCAGCGGCTCTGTTCCAGCTCAGGATCCTGCCGTTCATATCCTGCCCCACGATGGAGTCTGCCGAGTCTTCGACGACCGCCGCGGCCGCCCGCAGACCATCCTCGGCAAGCTTTATGCGCTGGATCACCCATACCGTCGCAAGACTTGCGCCGCAGTATAGAAGGGCTCGGGTCAGTTCTGCCGGATCGGAGATCGACAGGGAATGGGTGGGAGCAATCACGAAATAATCCGCCAGCACCACGCCGAGAAATGTCGCGAACACTCCCGGCCAAGTCCCTTGAGTGGCGCTGGCAAGGACGGCGCACCAGAATAGGAGAAACCTGAAATGGTCCCGGAGAAGAGGGGTGTGGAGCGTCAGAAGTAACGCTAACGTAACGCAGACGGCTGAGAGTGTGTACGACCGCAAGACTCTCATCCTTGGTTCCCCAAAGCCTGGTGACGTTGTTTCGTTTAATGCCGGAGAAGTGCCACAGTCCTCTTCTGAACCTGCCAGCCCCGCGCCCGCTCGGCCAGCCGTGACTGCATTTGGATCGCATGCTCGCGCGTGAACACAATGTAGGAGCGCGCGAGCAAAGTTAAGTCATCGTCAGGCCAGGAGGCGCGCACGATGCCGGTAGAGGGCTCGTCGAGTAACAGCTCACTCGGAAGCGGCAACGCTGCAGCATCGGGGCGTTGGCTCCAGGAATTGATGTTGTGAAAACTCAGCCGTGTTCGAAGAAAAAAAGTGGAGCAAACCGATTATGCGCGAGCAGACGCAAAATGTCAATGTCGCGATTCGGGCGGTTGCATACGGGGGCGGTCAGGTGTATATTTTCGGCAGGGCTAGAGTCCATAGTGAAAATCCGGCGGAGTGCAAAATGGGAATTCCGACTCACGTTGGTAACCTGTGTCGTGCACTTTCATCCGCTCGCGAGGATCATAGCACGCTGGGGATGAGTCGGATGTGTCCGGCAAGAAGTTTGCTCGCGGGTGGCGCTTGGACGCTCTTGACGGCGCTCGTGGCGGCTTCGCAAACTCAGCCCTTCCGCGGCGTAGTGCGGACGGCCGACAACGATCCGGTGAAGCGTGAAGAAGTCCAAATCGAGGGCGTCAGCAAGTACGTGACAGGCGATTCGGGCGAGTTTGCTTTCCCCCCGTCTCCGCTACTCCAGGTGGAATCCGAGGTCACCTTTCACGTCACGCACTGGGTGGTCGTCTATCCCTGCGAATCGCGGAACGGCCGCACGTTTCTGCCTCCGGCCACTCGGCTCATTCAGCTCAAGGTGCTTCGCCGCAGGGATCCGCGGCTAAAATCCCTCGCCTCGGACCTGTGCATTCTGGGGTGTCTCCTCCAGGAAGAAGCGTCACACTTCGAGCCCAAGCGTGGTCAGACGGGGGGCCCCAGCGGCTCGCTGCCGAACCCCAGGACGCCTGGCTTGGCAGAGCAGAAGAAGCCGGCTTCCACGCGGGGCCTCGAGGCCGATGAGGTGGGGCATTCCAGGGTGCTCGAGGTGGCCTACGTGGTGCCCACGGGTCGCAATCCGCCTCAGCGTTCTATGCCGCAGGTCGCGAGCATCGCTCGCCCAAACGAAAATCGGTTTCTGGCGAGAAAGGCCCAGGAACTCGGGTTTACAACCGCGGAGCTGACCGCGGCGATCAGCGAGTGGGCGAAGTCAGTCGAGGACCCTTACCAACGAGGCCTCGCGGCGCTGCACGAGTTTCGCTACGCCGAGGCCAGCCGTGACATTTCTCGGTCCTTGGCCCTCGCCAAGGGCGACATCACGGAACGCTATGTTCCGTTGGCGCGCGCGGAGTATGAACAGGGACACTACCCGGCCGCCGAATCAGCTTTGCGGCAAGCGCTCGCGGTCCACCGGCGTGATCCAATCGTCCTTAACCTCTTGGCCCTGGTGCTCGCCACCCAGGCCAAATACGCCGACGCCGAGCCGTACTACAAGCGCGCGTTGGAGGTCACTCGGGAGGTGAATGGACCGGGAGATCCGGACTTCGCCGCAATCCTCGTAAACCTGGCTGAGCTTTACCGCGCCCAGCGCAGGTATGCCGAGGCGAAGCCGCTCTACAACCAGGCTCTCAAGATCCAGGAGAAGGCCCTGGGAGCAGGGGACCCGGACATGGCAACAAGTCTCAACGGTTTGGGCCTGCTCTATTACGACCAGGGGGACGGGGTGGAAGCCGAACGGCTTTACAAGCAGGCGCTCGAGATCGATAAGAGGAACATGGCATCGGAGCGCCCGCAGGACGTCGCTGCGACGCTCGACAACCTGGCGGAACTCTATCGCGCCGCCGAGCTGTTTTCCGACGCGGAGCCGCTTTACAAGCAGGCGTTAGACGTTATCTTGAAAGGGCTCGGACCCGATCACCCGGATGTGGCCAGAGTCATGAATAACTGGGCGCTGCTCAACCACGCCCAGGGGAATGACGCGGAGGCGGAAAAAAAGTATCGGCAGGCGTTGTCGATCGAACGGAAAGCTTTGCCTGCCAACCATCCCTTCATCGCCAAGACGCTCGACAACCTGGCAGAGCTCTATCGGGCGAATAACCGTTACTCGCAAGCGGAGCCGCTTTACAAGCAAGCCCTCGCTATCGCGAAGCAAACGCCGGATCGCCTGCAAATGGCGACCTACCTTGGACACCTCGCGGTGCTTTACGACGCGCAACGCAAATACTCGCAGGCCGAGCCGCTCTACCATCAGGCTTTGTCGATCGACGAACTGGGCATGCGGCCTGACGATCCTGAGTTGGCCGTCGCCCTGGGGAACCTGGGGTTCGTTTACAAGGAGGAAGGGAAGTACAGCGAGGCGGAGCCGCTTCTGAGGCGGGCCTGGGACATTCAGAGTAAGGCCCTCGGTCCTGACGACCCGCCTTTGCTCGCCACGGCGCAGAACCTGGCCGCCACCCTCATGCAGCTTGGTCGTCCGAGCGAAGCGAAGGTGTACGCGGATCAGGCGGATAGAATTCTTCTCGACCTGCGTGCCGCGAGAGCCCACGAACAAGGCCATGACGCGGAGGCCGAGGCACTGTTCAAAAGAGCTCTCGAGTCGGCCGAGAACTCCCTCGGCCGCGAAGATCCGGAAGTGGCGAGGGAGCTCAACAACGTAGCGGTGGCCGACACCGCCCAAGGCAAGGACGCTGATGCCGAGCCGTTATTCAGGCAGGCTCTTAAGATCGAGGAGAAGACACGAGGCATGCAAGATCCCCACGTGGGCGAAATCGCGAAAAATCTTGCCGCCGTTTTACGAAGACTGGGCCGGGGCGCGGAAGCTCAAGTCTACGAGGATCTGGCGGCGAAGGTCCGCGCCGGTTCAGCCCGGCAGCCCTGAGCCGAAGAACCTGTGAAGAAATCAGCCGCTTATCATGCAGAGCGAAGCGAAGGATCTCCGTAGTTTCTAATGGTCCAACGATTTACAAACAACTGCATAGATCCTTCGCGGAGTTTATCCTGAGCAAACTACGGAGATTCTTCGCTTCGCTCAGAATGACAAGCGAAGGACTCAGGATGACACGTTCCGAATTTCTTCACAGGTTCGAAGACTCAAGGAGACGCGAGATGAGCACGGTAAAGAGACCCGAGGGCGGCCAGCCCCTTCCCGCCATTACCTACGCGATTATCGCGCTCATCGGACTCGTCGTGGGCCTCGGCCTGCTTGTTTTTTACGTTTACGAGGTTCCCCGGCTGGTCGAGACCAGCTCCGAAAGCCAGGTCTATTACCTTCTGCTGATTCCTTGGGCTCTTGCCTGCGCCGCCTTCCTGTTCGGCGCCATGCGCAGCTACGGCCGTTTCACCCGCAAGCACCTGGGCAATGCCTTGGAGCTCGGAGGACCGGTAGTGCTCTTCTGTCTGGTTGTCGCAGGCGGTTTCAAGCTGGTTCCGCCCGCGCCGGCTACGTTTGACTTGACGGTGCGGGCTCACAGCGCGGACGACAAAGATCCGCTCATCAACCACGGCCGGATCACTGTCGAACTGGGCAGCGTTCGCCGGACCGAATCAATCGACTCCGCCGGCGAAGCCAACTTCAAAGGGATTCCCCCGCGATTCAAGGGCGCATCGGTCAGGATCCTGCCTCTCGTAGAGGGCTACGCGGAACAGTGGCAGACGTATAAACTCAGCGGTGATGTCCTGGACTTACCGCTCGCCAGAGCCGCACAGCCCATGACTCTTCTGACCGGCACAATCATCCCGCCGCCGGAAGAAGGAGTCGAGATCAGAATTCTAGTGGAGGGCCAGCAGGGTGAGACCTCGCCAGACAAATTTGGCAGGTTTCAGCTTCCGGTGAAGGGCAAAGACGGTGACAGGGTTCGGCTCGAGTTTTGGCAGGGCACCAAGCTGCTGAAGTACGATGACTATGTTCTTCCCGGGCCCGCCCAGGTGAAACTGGACGCACCCCATTGAACGCCGCGTTTGGTTGCGCACCCGGCGCAAGTCTTCGAATGGTGGCGCCTGACCGCGTCGGCCAATTTTTGGTAGACATCGGACCAGGCATTCCCGCCACCATGCTGCGCATTATGAAATCTCGATCTGACTGAGTTATTCTGGCCTCGGTTCGGCCCCGAGGGCAGCCCAATAAAGGAGGAGTAATTGAATGGTTAAATCCATCGGTGTCGTGCTCGGCAGTTACGTGTTGTCGATAATTCTCGTCCTCGCCTCAGACCCGTTGCTTTCCCGGCTCTTCCCGGGAGATTTCGTCAGGGGTCGAATTCCCTCGAACCCCGCTCTCCTTGCGAGCACCGGGTGCTTCGTGATCATCTCGATCCTGTGCGCGTGGATCTGCGCCCGCTTCGCTCCCGGCCGCGCCGGCCTGCACGTGCTCTGGTTTTTTGTCATTGGGGAAGCGATGGGAATCGCCGCGACAATTCCCAACTGGACCAAGGGCTGGCCGCATTGGTACTGGCTGTCATGGGTGCTCACCTGGCCGCTGAGTTGCTGGTTAGGTCTGATGCTGGCCAGGCGGCGGGGCGGGCAGCCCATTGTGCAATCGGCCGGCATAGGGGGATAAGAGAAGACGAGAATGTTACTCAAGTCGCCCTTGTTCCGGGAAGGCGAAGAAGCAGTGAAAGAACCGACTGTGCCTGCACCAGAAGGCCTGACGATCGAGCGCGCGGACGATCGTGATTACGACTGGTGCGCGCGCCTGATGGCGGGGAGCGAACCCTGGATTACCTTGCGCCGGGATCTCGAGGGGTGCCGCGCGGCGTTGCGGCGGCCGGGAAGCGAACTGTTCGTGGCTCGCGAGCGCGGCGGCCCTGCCGGGTTCATCTTGATTCATCCTTACGGCTGTGCGGGCTCGCCTTATATCGCCAGCGTGGAGGTGGCTGAGGCAGCGCGGGGGCGAGGCATTGGAACTCAACTGGTCGCCTTCGCGGAGCGCCAGATGGCCGGAAGGCGGTTCATCTTTCTCTGTGTCTCTTCGTTTAACCGGCGCGGCCAGGAGCTTTACAGCCGCCTGGGCTACCGGCGCGTGGGTGAGATACCGGACTACGTCGTCGAGGGCCACTCCGAAATCCTGCTATGCAAAAGGCTTCCCTGAACCCTTCCCCAGCCGCCCCCGGTTCCGCACCGGCTTCCGCTAAGGCGGGCGGCGGGCGCCTGCTGTTCCTGCTCGCCTTGGCCGCCTCAGTAGGCTACATATGCCGGGTGGATGTCACCGTGGTGGCCCCGCGCCCGATGGCGGAGCTCCACCTTTCTCAACTCGAAATGGGGAAGGTCTTCAGCGCCTTCCTGCTGGGCTACACGCTCTTCCAGGTTCCTTCCGGATGGCTCGCGGGGCGAGCGTCCACGCGGCTGCTGTTCGGAGCCTTGGCGCTCGGGTGGGGGGCGATCACCTGCGCGCACGTCCTGGTGGGCAAGGCCTGGCTTGGCCTGGCGCTTGGCGCACTGCCGGCGCTCCTGGGCTTGCGCTTCGCTCTCGGCATCCTGGCTTCGCCCACCTACCCGGCCGCCAGTCGCGCCATTTCGCTGGCGCTTCCCTCCGAGCGGCACGGCGGCGCGAATGGTATGGTGCTCGCGAGCATCGGGATCGGCTCCGCGGTGGCGCCGCCCCTTCTCAGCTTTGTCACCCTCCATTGGGGATGGCGCGCGGCGCTCCTGGTGGTGGCCGTGCTCGCCATCCTGGTGGCGATGCTCTGGTGGTGGTCGGCCCCGCTTACCCAAGCGGCGGGCGCCGCCCGCCCGACATCGCAGGATGGCTCGGCTGCGGCCTCGAAGTCGCCCCTGTGCCTCCGCAGCTTCTGGTTCCCGACGGCGAGCTATACGCTACAAGGCTACGTGGGCTACGTCTTTGTGTTCTGGTTCTTTCTGTATCTCGTCCAGGTGCGTCATTTCGCCTTCCTTCGCGCGGCGTGGTTGACCACGCTTCCGTGGATCTCGAGCCTTGTGGTGATTCCGCTTGGCGGTGTGGTCTCCGACTGGGCCGTCAAACGCTGGGGCTCGACGTGGGGGCGCAGGAGCCTGCCTCTCCCGGCCATGGTCTTAGCGGCGGGCTCGCTCCTCTTCGGCGCGAGCACCGGCAGCGCCTGGCTGGCCGCGTTGAGCCTGACTGCGGCGACGGCGCTCGTCCTGGCTACGGAGGGCCCCTACTGGGCTTCCATGACCCAGCTTTCCGGCCCGCAAAGCGGCATCGGCGGCGGGGTGATGAACTTTGGCAGTAACCTGGGCGGCCTGATTTCGCCCGTCCTCACGCCGTGGCTGGCGGCGCGGTTGGGCTGGGAATCGGCTCTCGGCCTGGCCGCGTTGATCGCTGTCGTGGGGGCGATCCTCTGGATGGGCGTCAGTATCGACGAGTGCCTTCTCGAAGGCGCCGACCCCAAGCAGAAGTGGAAGGACTAACCCTCTGTCATCCTGAGCGCAGACTTCATGATCCTTCGGCTCACCACTGTGCATGAAAATGGCTCTTTGGAGGTAACTCCTGTATTTTCAACAAAAGCTTCCGCCATTTTCATAGCAGCGAAGGATCTCCGCAGTTTCCGATGGTTCGGCGAATCACGAACAACTGCAGAGATCCTTCGCTGCCTTGAAAACGTGTAGGGGTAGGGCTTGCCCCATGACTGTCCAAATTAGCTGCCCGAAGAG
>CAWIUZ010000229.1:0-27549 GCA_963838915.1 uncultured Acidobacteriota bacterium | reverse complement strand
CACAGGCTTCAGCGCGCCGAGCTGCTTTGGATCCGCGATGAGGAGCCCAGATTTTCGAGCGCGCCGCTCACTTTCTTCTGCCCAAGGATTTTGTGCGCTTCCGTCTTACGGGTGAATTTGCCACCGACGTGTCGGACGCCTCGGGCACTTTGCTTTTTGATGTGACCAACCGCCGATGGTCGCGCGAGATGCTGTCAGCGCTTGATTTGGACGCCAAGCTCTTGCCGCGCGCCTACGAATCTGTCGAAATCACGGGACAGATCACCCCGAGGCCGCCGTGCTCACCGGCCTGAGCGCCGGGACGCCGGTGGTGGGCGGGGCAGGCGACCAGGCCGCAAGCGCTGTGGGCAATGGAATCGTCGAACCCGGTTTGACCTCCGCCACGCTCGGCACCTCGGGTGTGATCTTTGCCTACACGGAGGCGCCTAAGCTCGACCCCCGTGGTCGCATCCATACATTCTGCCACGCCGTCCCCGGTAAATGGCACGTGATGGGCGTCACTCAGGGCGCCGGACTCTCCCTGCGCTGGTTCCGCGACAACTTTGGAGCCTCGGAGAGCTGGTACGCCCACCACACGGACGCCGATGCTTATGACCTCATTATTAACGAGGCCCGGGAAATTCCCCCGGGAAGTGGCGGCGTCCTGTGGCTGCCCTACCTGATGGGCGAGCGGACACCTCACCTCGACGCCCAGGCGCGAGGCATGTGGTTCGGTCTGACCGCCGTTCACACGCGAGCACACCTCATTCGCTCCATCCTGGAAGGGGTGGCGTTCAGCCTGCGCGACTCGATCGAGATATTCAGGGAGCTGAAAATTCCGGTCGAGCAGATCTCGCTCCTCCGGCGGCGGCTCGCGCAACTTCACTTGGCGAGAAATCCAGGCGGATATATTTGGCACCGAGCTCGTGACCCTCCGAACCTCGGAAGGCTCCGCCTTCGGCGCTGCCTTGCTCGCAGGCGTCGCTGCTAAGACCTACTCGAGCGTTTCGGAGGCAGCGGCAGAAGCCATACAGGTGAAAGAGAGCATGACGCCCCTGGCGGAAAACGTCAAAGCTTATGACCGCTATTACCAGGTGTATCGCGACCTTTATCCCGCCGTCCGGGACTTGGCGCACACCCTGGCGAATTTGGGGTAGGGACGAAAAGAGTTGAGAAGTCGAAGAGTCGAGGAGTAACAACCGAGTCATCGATGGCCGTTTGTTGGACCCCCTCACCCCCCGGCCCCTCTCCCCCAAGGGGGAGAGGGGAGCAGGAATCGATTTTTCTGCCCTCTCCCCCGTGGATGCCCCTGGGCAGAGGGGAGTTCGAATCATTTCTGCCCTCTCCCCTTTGGGGGAGAGGGTGGCCCGCGCCGGTGCTTTCATCAACCGGCGCGGGACGGGTGAGGGGGTCAACCAAACCAGAGTGTGACAGGACGCTACAATGAAAATCCGCCGTGCTTCACTTGCGTTAATGTGCATTCTCCTATCGCTCCCGCTGGGAGGTCTCGCCATGGATAATTACGCGGTCAAAAAAGAAGTCATCGAAGGTCACACCACCTTTCACCTTCTCGATGCCAAGCTGAAAATGGACGTCGGCATCGTGCCGGATATCGGCAATTTTGCTTACCAGTTCAAGGTGAATGGGAAAGATGTGCTGATTCCGGTGGAGTCTTTCAAGGACTACCTCGAGAAGCACACATTCGGATGGGGGATACCTTTCCTGGCGCCCTGGGCCAACCGCATTGATAACGACTATTACTACTTTGAGGGCAAGAAGTATCTGCTGAACGATTCCTTGGGAAATATCATCCACGACGATTTCAAGCAACCTCTTCACGGCCTCTTGGTCTACGATTCCCGATGGAAGGTGGTGAAAACCGGCGGTTCAGACGTTGAGGGAGCGTTCGTGGTCTCTCGCCTGGAGTTCTACAAGTACCCTGATCTGATGGCGCAATTTCCCTTTGCCCAGGTTTACGAAATGACCTACCGCCTCAGGGACGGGAAACTCGAGTGCGTCACGCAGGTATCCAATGTTGGCAATTCCGATCTGCCGGTACACTTCGCCTTCCATCCCTACTTCCATCCGGATGGCCCACGCGAGCAGTGGAAGCTGACCATTGGCGCCCAGAAACATTGGATCGTGACCAAGCAGTTGATTCCCACGGGCGAAACTGAACCCACCGACAAGTTTCTGCCCTGGGTAACCTCGGGCATGGCGCTCAACCAGACTTTCATTGACGACGGTTTCTCTCAGTTTGCGCGAGACGCCAACGGGCTCGGCCATGTGGTCATTCAAGGAAAGACTCAGACGATCGAAGTCCTGTACGGCAAGGGGTTTGATTATGCGATCGTTTATGCCCCGCTTAATAAGACCTTGATCTGCGCGGAACCCCAGACGGGGCCCACCGACGCCTTTAACCTGCAACACGCAGGGAAGTTCAGGGAGTTGATCATCCTGGCGCCAGGGAAGACCTTTGAGGCTTCGTTCTGGATTGCGCCGAAAGGGTTCTAGGGAGTCGCGATTGGTGCGGCTTCTCTCTTGTCATTCCGAGCGCAGCGAGGAATCTCGCTCTGCCTGTGGACCGGCGCTCAAGGGCACCTGGAGGACAGGAGGAAGAAAGAACAGAGCGAGATTCCTCGCTGCGCTCGGAATGACAAAGGGGGGGAGAAATGGGACGAGTTCAGAAGAGACTGATTGGCTGCGCCCTCGGTGCTTTGCTGGCATCAATTGGGGTAGCAACCGGATCGCGGCTCAATTATTTGACAACAAATCCTATAACTTTATTTTCAGCGAGGTTTGCCATGGCAACTCCGAATAATTCCTTTTCCGCAAGACTTGAAAAGACTGAGTTCAACGGCTGGACCGCCTATCGTCTGACCAATGGAATCATCACCCTTTATGTTGCTCCGGACATCGGGGGCCGCGCCATCCAGTTGCAGCTTGGCGAAAAGGGGCTCTTCTTTGTGAATAAAGACTTGGCCGGGAAAGTTCTGCCGCCTGAGCAGAATAACGTCAAAGCCGGCTGGGCGAACTACGGTGGTGACAAAGTCTGGCCCGGACCCGAAGGTTGGATGAACGAAGATCAATGGCCCAGCATTCCCTACTACATCCTCGACGGCAGCAAATTTGCCTCCGAGGTTATCACGAACACGCCCGCTGAGGTCGCAGTGCGCGTAACCAGCCCTGGAGACCCTCGCTCCGGTGTGCAATTTGTGCGGACGTATCACGTTTATGCCGGGACCACGCGCCTTAAGGTCGACCAGGTGATGCGCAACATCAGCCGCCGGCAGATTCGTTGGGGGATCTGGCACTTGATTCAGAACGATGCTGCGGACGCCCACGATCCCTCGAAACCGAATCCCGACCTCTACATGTACATCCCCCTCAATCCCCACAGCAAGTATCCGCAGGGCTACTACAACCCCTATGGTGACCCTCGTCACCCGAGCTACCAAGTCCTTCACGGTGGTCACATGCTGCGCGTCCACTATCTCTACCGCGTGGGGAAGGCGGCAGCCGATACGGACCGTGGCTGGTACGCAGTGGTCAACGGACAGGAGAACATCGGCTTCGTCGAGAACTTCACCTGTTTCCCCGAAAAGGAATATCCCGATGGCGCCGCTGTGGAAACCTGGAATAACGGCCCCGGCGTAATTTCCCGCGGACCTTGGGACCAGACTCTTCCTGACGACCCGAAGCAAGATCCTTACATTCTCGAAACCGAGGTGCTAAGCCCTTATGCGACGCTCAACCCCGGCGAGGAATACTCATTCCCCGTCTATTGGTCGCCAACCAGCGTCCCCAACCCGGTGCTGAACGCCGTATGGGCAGGCGCTGTCAGCGAGCCGCTAAAGGGAAAGCTCGAAGGTGGGCAGGTCAGTCTGAAGGGTGTCTTCGGCGTCTTCACCCCGGGAACTCTGGCCGCTAACTTCTACAATGTGATGGGTGAGGAACTGGGGCAGGTGACCTTGCAGGCCGTCGATCCACGAGAGGTTGTCCGGCTCGATAAGTCCATCACGGCGCCTGCGGGCGCCTTCCGTGTGAGCGTCTTCGTGAAAGATAGTGACGGTGAGAACTGCGGTTATTTGGGTAATGTGGTCCTGAAGTAAGAGTTGCGCAATTCCTGGCGTCGTTCTCCACTCGTCTGCGCCATTGGCGCAATCCGCGGATTCGCTGTTGCCCGCCAGCTCCGCCGACTCTTCCCCTAAGGGCTTGGGGTAGACATCGGCGAAAGCGCTGATCACCTTTGCGGTCTTTACCAAACCTCAGGCATTTGATCTTCCAGTTATGACAGGTCACTGGGCTTGCCTTTCCGCGAAGCAAGCACGATAACGTCTTTTGAAGGTCGGCATTGCGGCTCACGCCGCTTTGCTGATTTAGCCCCGTTCTCAGTTGGCGCTGAGGCGGGGCTTTTTTCTTCCAGTTAATCTTACATCGAGCCAAATAGTGTGTCAAGTAGAATGTCAAATAATATTTCATGCTATCGTTTGACAGGACATAAAATGTTTAGTATGATAAACATGCTAAGACATTAGCGATGTCAAATAAGAAGTCAAATAGAATGACAAATAAGGATGAAAATGGATTGGAATAACTTTTCCCTCGAATTTCGACTTGATTGGAATGACTTGTTTGTCCACTTCATCGACATTGAAGCTTACAAAGAAGCGGCATTGAACCTCGTTCTGCCTCCCGATTGGAGGGAGAAATTGGATTGGTTAAACCGTGTTCGTGCCGTTTACGGAACCATGGCATTGGAAGGTAATACTCTATCTGAATCGGAAGTATCTCACCAAATTGATATCATGGGTGATAAAGGTAAAAACGGCGGCAAGGCAACGAGGGAACAGCTACAGATTAGGAACGCGGCGATTGCTCAGGAGTGGGTTAGGCAGCGCTTTGGTCCGGGAAGCACACCCCTGACGATGGGTGATCTTTTGGAGATGCATCGGATGGTTACACAAGATTCCGACGTAACGAATAACGAACCTGGAAAGCTTCGCACCTTTTCCGTAACAGTCGGAAGTCCTGATATGGGAGGAGTTCACGTTGGAGCGCCGCATAGTGAGTTGCCAGAACTTATGAAAACCTTCGTCGATTTTATGAACTCGCGCAAAGTAGCGGATCAGCACCCTGTAGTAAAGGCTCTACTAGCTCACTTCTTTCTCGTAACGATACACCCCTTTGGAGACGGAAATGGTCGAGTATCCCGTCTTTTAGAAGCAGGCTTGCTTTTTCAAAGAGACTATAACGTACACGGCTTCTATGGACTCTCAAATTATTTTTATCAGAACGAAAGGCAATACAAAACTCTGCTCCAGGTTTGCCGCGCACGACAGCCTTTCGATCTAACTCCGTTCATTGGTTTTGGCGTAAGGGGATTCGCTTTGGAACTCAAGGGAATCAACAATTTCATAAAGACCAAACTGAACCGCGTTGTATACCGCCAAATGATGCAGCGTGCATTCAATCTACGTATAAGTCCACGACGCAAGCTCATGAACCAAAGGGAATGGAACTTACTCGATTTTCTCCTTACAGAGACGGAGCCAGATGACCCTTTCTCCGAAAACCCGTCCAAGAGAGTTAGATTCACTCAGCTAAGCCAATCTCCATATATACGTGGCGCTTACAGAAAGGTCTCTCCACGTACCTTCTACCGAGAGTTAGGTAGATTGGCGGGCTTAGGCTTTATTATCTTCGCCCGCGACGAAGCCCTAAAAGACTGGATTGTCGAGGTGGATTTCAATGCGATTGGGAAATACTGATTTACGATGAGCTACTGGCGGCCCACTCTTCCGAGGCCGCCATCAAACATCAACACCCATTTAGGACGCTAAGTGTCACTCCTAAGATGGAAGCTGGCCTCACCGACCACGTTTGGACAATCGAGGAAATGTTAGGAAAGATTTAAAGATTCTATGGCAGCGGATGAAGTTTACCTTTACATCATGCTTAAGTGGAAAAAATACGACGTTGAACGTGGACTTATAACGCTGGCCGTGTATGCTCTGATAAAAAATTGAAACTGGAACCACGACGCCAGCAATGAATGCCTCGAAGTTCGGGGATTCGGGGGCTTCAAGTATAAAATCGAAAAGTCTAGCTCGAAACAAAATCGAGCCTGGAGGATTCCCGTGAACGATCGGCTCCACGAAAGCCTTTTCCCTGCTTCTGACCTTCGTGGGCTCGAACGAGATATAGCCGCAGATTTATGATCCAGCCCACCGGCACACATTTAGGACATTACCCGGGTTTCTTGGTCGTTGAAGTAGCGCAAAAAGTTGTGCTAGGATGAGGGATTGCTTCGCGGCCGGCTAGGCACACCTAGGGCCGGTCCTACAATCCCAAGGAGTTCCCGGTGAGAATCTACGACGGTCAAGACATTCGCAACATTGCGCTGGTGGGTCACGGCGATACCGGCAAGACGCAGCTTGTTTCCGCGCTGCTTTACGCGGCGGGCATGGTGAACCGCCTCGGAAAAGGTGGACGACGGAACCTCCATCACGGACTACGACGAGGAGGAGATTCAGCGCAAGTTTTCCATCACCGCCGGGCTCGCTTATGCGGAGTGGGGCAGGAGCAAAATCAACTTCATTGACACCCCCGGATACAACATCTTCATGCACGAAACGGAAGGGGCGCTTCTGGCGGCGGATGCCGCTCTATTGCTTGTTCATGGCGTGGCGGGAATCGAAGTGCAAACCGAGAAATCCTGGGCTTTCTGCGAGAAATACAGCTTGCCGCGCGTCCTGGTCATCAATCAGTTGGACCGCGACCGCGCCAGCTTTGAGCGGACCTTGGAAGCCTTGCAAGGGGCTTTTGGGCGGAGCGCGGTTCCCCTCCAGCTCCCTATAGGGGAAGAGAAGAATTTTCACGGCGTCATCGACTTGGTTCGAATGAAGGCCTATCTCTACGACTCCAACGGGTCCGGGAAGGGCAAGGAAACCGAGATTCCTGCTGACCTAAAGGATGCAGCCGGCAAGGCTCACGAGGCCTTGGTGGAAATGGTGGCCGAGGGTAACGACAAGTTGATGGAAGAGTTCTTTGAAAAGGGCACTCTGCCGGAGGAGCATTTGCTCCCTGGTCTGAGGGCCGCCGTTTGCGAGCGGCGCCTCTACCCCATAGTTGCCGCATCCGGCCTGCTCAACATCGGCAGCGAGAATTTGCTGAACCTTATCGTGGATTACCTTCCTTCGCCCCTGGGGCGGAAGGAGGTGGAAGGCCTGGCACATGAGGGCGGCGAGCCTGTAAAGCGCAAGATTGCCGACGACCAGCCGGTTTCTGTCTTCGTCTTCAAGACCGTGGCCGATCCCTTTGCCGGCCGCGTGAGCTACTTCAAGGTGATGTCAGGAATTCTGAAGAACGAGGCCAACCTTACCAATTTCGACCGGGGAACCGCCGAGCGCCTCTCGCACATCGGGGTAGTTCAGGGCAAGACGCAGACGCCCGTTGCCGAGCTCCATGCGGGGGACATCGGGGAAGTGGCCAAGCTGAAGGATACCCTGACGGGCGACACGCTGGGCGACAAAGGCGCGCCGATTGTTTTCCCCAAGCTGAAGCTGGCGGAACCCGCTATTTCCTTCGCCATTGAGCCCAAGTCGCGCGGCGACGAGGACAAGCTTTCCACCGCTATCCACCGCATGCTGGAAGAAGATCTGCTCTTGCGCTTCTCACGCGATCCGCAGACCAAGGAGTTCCTGCTTTCCGGCGCCGGCCAGCAGCATGTGGAGGTGGCCGTCTCCAAGCTCAAGCGCAGGTTCAACATCGATGTCACGCTCAAGGCGCCCAAGATCCCTTACCGCGAAACCGTCCGCGCCAGAGCCGAAGCGCAGGGCAAGCACAAAAAGCAGACCGGCGGCCACGGCCAGTACGGCGACTGCTGGATCAAGGTGGAACCGCTGCCGCGCGGCGCCGGCTTCGAGTTTGTGAACGATATCTTCGGCGGCGCCATCCCCAGGAACTATATCCCCGCCGTGGAGAAGGGTATCGTCGAGGCAGCCTCCAAAGGGTATCTGGCCGGCTATCCCGTGGTGGACTTCCGGGTGATCCTCTTCGATGGCTCCTATCACGACGTGGACTCCTCTGAAATCGCCTTTAAGCTCGCTGGCTCCAAGGGGTTTAAGAAGTGCATGGAACAGGCCAAGCCCTGCCTGCTCGAGCCCATTATGAATGTGGAAATCACCGTGCCCGAGAATAACGCCGGCGATATCATGGGCAACCTTAATGGGCGCCGCGGGCGCGTGCAGGGTATGGATCCCAAGGGCGCGTCCACCGCCATCAAGGCTCAGGTGCCGCTCGCTGAGATGCTCACTTACGCCTCCGACCTCACCTCCATGACCCAAGGGCGTGGCACCTACTCGATGGAATACTCGCACTACGAAATCGTCCCGCAGCCGATCGCCGATAAGATCGTCGCCGCCCATAAGCCCTCCGCGGAGGAAGAGGAAGAGTAGAGGAAGGAACACTGGTATGAGCCTTCAGAATCTTGCCGGATTCGTCATTCTGCTCGCGCTGTCGCTCGCCCTGTCGTTTGCAATCTGGGCTCTCGTATCGAAGAGCCTCGAAAGCCTGCTTAACCAGGCCCTGAAGTTACCCGACGGCACCACGTTCTACCTGCGAACCTTTCTCATCGGCCTATTGCTGGCCGCCTCCGCGGGCGCCTTCGGAACCACCTTCGACCTCAAGCCGAGCGATCACTTGATGGAGTACGTATGGAAAGTGGCGGCAGGCCTGCAAGGAGTCTGCGAGTACTTTCTCGGATTTCTGCTGGTCTATCTCATTCTGATCACCATCCTCGTGGCCGTTCTGCGAGCAAGGCATGAGCAATGAACAGTACCTGATCGTCTCGTACTTCTTTGTCGGCGTTCTGTCGATCCTGATCGCCATAGCGGTTTATATTTTTCTGCGCAGCCCGTTGGGTGGGCTCGCCAGCTCTTTCCCCAACAAGAATTTTGCCTCCGTCCTTAAGAAGCTCTTCCCCGCCGGGCTGGTTCTGCCCGCGCTGGCAGGATTCCTTTCGGTGAGCTACCGTACTTGTGACGAGAGCTATCAGTCGATTATTGCAGACCGGTCTTACCTCATCGACAAGAACCAGCAACAGATCTCCGCAACTTGCCTTTTCCTCGTCCTGGCGATTTTGGCCTGGGGAGTGGTTGTTCTTCTAAGTATTCCACACCCGAATCCTGCCACTTCTGATTATAACATTTGTCCCGGTGATTCGCTCGCTATCAATGTGATGACTTCTGCTGGCGCCGTTGTTACCTGGCTGCCTCCTCTAAAAGGCAACTCTTCAACTCAGTACGTTGACACAGCAGGCACCTATTCCGTCCAGGTGGTTTTCATGCAGCATCACTACCTTGCTGACAGTCACAGTAACCATGTCGCATCCCTTTGCCGGCATCAGCGCTGTTCCCTCTACCATACTTTGTAATGTCGGTCCCCCAGGAATTCGACTTTTCCTCGGGGAGCGACAACGGAAGGAGCGACCCGGCGGTGGTCGCGGCCTGGAACACGGTGCCGGCAAGATTATCGTCGTAATCGGCGCTGAAGTCGAGACTCAGCTTCTCGGCCGGCTTCAAGGCCACTCCGCCCGTCACCACGTCAGCCGTCTGTGAATCCTTTGCCCCCAGGGCATCATATCCCGTCGTGGTCCTCGTGTAATTCGCCCAGGTGCTGCCGTCGTATGCCAGGTTGCGAGACACGTTGAAGTTGTACGTTGAGCTGTTCGATTGAGTCGATGAAACCGACTCGCCGGATAGAATATCGGGCAGGGTGTAGCTTGCGTTCGTGTAGTGATATCCTCCGCCCAAACGAAATCCCGCCAGCGAATAAGTCGAAGTGGCGAAAACCGACTGAAATTGGGTGTGGTCTTCACCACTCGTTCCGTAGAGCGAATAGTCGTTGGTTCCGAGCTGGTAACCTACCGCAAAGCTGGGCAGGCCCGTGGGATTGCCGGACCAGCCCACTCCCAGTGTCTGACCGTTCCCGTTGGTTCTGTAGTTTCCTATTCCGGGCACGGAAAAGTTACCTTCGCTGTTGTACGCGTCGCTGTAATTGACATAGCCCGGATACTTGCTTCCGCCAAAGATCGTTGTGCTCGCGTTGACCCCGGAGCTGTTGGTGAGGGATTGGTAGTTGGAATCATTTCTCGACTCGTTGTAGAAAGGACTTACATCGAATGAGAGAAATTGTGCGCTGTGATAATAACCGGAGAGATTCGCGTTTCCCCCGAAGATGAGCCCGTTGCTGGAGGGGCCTTGATTGGTAAGGCTTCCCGAGTATCCGGCGGTGGCGCTGCCGCCCAGGTTGAGCGCCAACTGATCACCCACCTTCACCTGGGCCCACCCAGGCACGCAGCACCACACGAGCGCTGCCGCGACCCATCCAATCCACCGTGCTCGAACCGCCGTCGTCATACCGCCGCTCTACAGTTCTTCGATCTTCGCGTTTTTCCTCAATCGCGCATCCAACTCATGCCGCAGTTGTTCGGCCTTGTTGCTTTGCATTCGTGTTCTCAATTCTTCCTGGACTTCCGTAAATTTCTGCATTCGCGAAGGGTTGTGAGCGTTGAGTCGCACAATCGTTAATACTCCGTCCGCCTCGATCAAATCGCTCACCTGTCCCGGGAGCATTTTCGATACCACCGCCAGTACCTCCGGCGGCAGATCCGCAGTTTTTGTAGTGCGGTGGTCGCCCATCATCACGCGGTAGTCGTCTTCAGAAATCTTCTCCGCCAGAAGCCCGAACTCTTCAAAGGTCTTGGTTGCTTTTGCCTGCTTCAGGGCCTCTTGCGCGCGCCCCCGCATCTGTTTTAGCTGCTCCGGCGTTGTCGCCGCGGCACTGGGTAGCTTTGCGCCCGCCGCCCGGGGCGGCAGAATGCTGATGGTCTGGAGCGCGTACGACTCCGGCAGTCTGAAGCCTTCGGGGTTCTTCTCATAGAACGCTTTCGCTTCCGCCACGCTGACCGGCGATTTATCGTTCACTTCTTCCTTCAGCAGTTCTTCGATTAACAGGGACCTCTTGATCTTCGCGCGCAGGACTTGCTCGGAACCGCCGGCCTCCGTCTGAAGGAAGAGTTCATACTGTGGCTCGCTCTCAAAACGTTGGCGGAATTGCTTCTCGGACGCCGCTATGCGTTGCGGGGTGATGGTCATCTGGCGGCGCTTCGCTTCCTGGTATACCAGTTCCTCGAACTCGATCATCTTCAGGGCGCCACGGCGAATGCCGCTTTCCATGGCTTGCGGAAAGCCTCCGTTGTGCTGCTTCGCATATGGAAAGATCGTATACATCTCCCGCAGCAAGTCCCGATCGGTCAGCACTGCCCCGTTCACGCGCGCCACCGAGCGGGGCGCGGGGAGAGAGGGAGCGTGGGCGCTCGCGAGGTGTGCATTTGCGAATGGAGTTGGAGGCGCGCTCTGCTGCGCTATCACGGGCGCGCAGCAAGCAATTAGGAAGTAGACCGCTAATGCCTGATGACGGAATACGCCGTCACAACGTGGCACCTTGGAAGGGCGGGGCTTCAGCCCCGCCGCCTCAGGAAGCCCGACGAGTTGGGCCTTTAGGCCCTGAAGCCATCTGGCCTCAGGGGCTAAAGCCCCCAATGATGGGCCGTTCTCCATGGCGGGGCCAAAGCCCCGCCCTTCCCGGCTCTCTCGAACATGACGCGGACCTTTGTCAGCAAGTGGTCGCTCGAATCGTAACTTCATATGCTCTCCTTGTTGAAAAACGGAACCCTGAATGGTTCAATCCACGGGGTTCAACCTGACCCCGGCGAATTTCTCCGGCTTCGAAGCTCGCTTCTTCACTACCGCGAATCCGGAGAAACTCTTTCCAGACTGGCCTTCTGCGGTCCCCGGGACGTTGAACTTAATCGCGAAGGGCCAGACCTCAGGGGAGGGCCTGGCCCTCCCCTGAGGGAATCGGCTTAGGTGGTCGGTACGGTCTGGCCGTGCGCTTCGTTGGATTCGCCGCCGTGGCAGCTACGGCAGAACTGGGCCGCGCTGTTGCTGGTGGCTGCGTTTCCGGGATCGTACCAGCCACGCACAAAGAAGTGCGTCGGCTTAATCACCGCGGAGCCGGAGGCGGCGGTGTTGAAGTACGACATGTCGTGCTGGTCGTGGCAGGTTGTGCAGGTGACCCACGAATTGCTCGTCACGGACCCGGCGAAGCCAGGTGTCGATCCGGGCACTAGAACCAGGTGCGCAATCGGCCCGTTGCCTGAAGTGACGTCATAGTAGTCGGCGATGAATTGTGTGCTGTTGGGGCCGGAGAAGCTGATGGAGCCGTTGGCGTTCACGGTGCAGTCCCAGTTGTAGGGGCCGCCGCAACCAACGGTCGCCGAGGGTCCCACCGGGTGGTCGTTCATGTAATTCCCGGGAGTCGACCCGTCATTTCCGAGCAGTGTGGGGGGATTGAAAGTTGCCCCGGCGATAGTCACGGTTTCAACCGTAGTGCCTTTCATCATGCCGGACTTCGCGAGGTTGCCGTCGTGACAGCTGAGGCAGGTGATGATACCGAAGTAGCCGTCATCGGGACTGGCAGGGTAACCGCCGGTGAGGTAGTTCGGCAGAGTAACTGCGTAGCTGCCGGAATTGCCAAAACTCAGCGTCTGGCCGTAGAGCGGAGACATGTCTTCGCCCCACAGCGCAAAATTGCCGCTGTTGGCGCTGGATTTACCACCGTTACCGGCGGCGCCGCTGTGCGGCGCGTGGCAGGCTATACAGCCACGGCCATACACGTTGTGTGCGCCGAGAACGTCTTGCGTTGGGGACGTGACCTGAGCAGCGGCGACTCCCGCCACCGCCAGAATCACGAGGAGTGCAATTGCCGTTCGTTTCATGAAACCTCCTTGTGTAGGTTGGAACAGTTCATTTCTTCTTTCCTTGATGGAGTGATCTAGCTTAACCGGAGAGGGCCTTCCGGCCGGAATGGCCGCTCACCGTTATGGCTTTCTTTCGAAAGCCAAAACTCTTTGTCCGTCATGACCCCGAGGCCCCCTGGGCTTTGCCGGGTGTATTCCCTTTCTGCGTCTTCGGGTCGGCGGATTTCTGCTCGTTCGTCTTGCCGCCTGCGTCGCGCCGCGCCTTTTCGGCCTCCGCTTCGGCGTCCGTTACGTACCGGAACACCTGAAGCCGCCCCGGGAACTGCTCGCTGGTGATGATCCGGTTGTTGTAGTTGTCCGCGGCAATTCCGTAGAGAGCTTGAAATTGTCCCGGGTACCACCCGCGTTCGCCCATGTAGAGCAACAAGCGGCCTTCTTTGTCGAAAACCTGCACCCGGCTCTGAACCTCATCCGTAACCCAGATGTGCCCGTCGCGATCGAGGGCAATTCCCTTGGGCCGCGCAAAATGCCCGGGGCCATCCCCGGGTTTTCCGAACTCGCTGATGAAATTCCCATCCGCATCGAAAATCTCCACGCGGTTGTTCAGCGTGTCCGTAACGTAAACGTTCCCGTCTTTGTCGACCGCGACGTGAGTCGGCATGGAAAAATCGCCGGGGCTCGTCAGGCTGTGGTTTTTCCCGCTGGTTCCAATCCGTCGCAAAAGCGAGTACTTATCCGCGTCGAAGACGACGACCTGGTCTGACTGCGTGTCCACGACGTAGACAAACCGGTTCGAAGCGTCGATCGCGATTCCAGCCGGCGCTACTAGATCACCGGAGCCAAAGGTAGCTTCCAGTTCGTGTTTCGCACTGAACACCAGCACGTGGTGCAGCTTTACATCGCTCACGAACAGCCGGTCGTCGTCGTCCACCGCCAGGCCGTTGATCATCGGCAGGCGAGCGTCCTGGCCGTGCTTGATCAGTTGCACCTTTTCTGTTTCCGACTTAGGAAAAATGAAGATGGCGCCCACGGCTTGATCGGCGGCGTAAATATTGCCCTTGGAATCTGCGGCCACGCCGTAAACGCGCATCAACTGAAAGCCGACCTTCTGCTGTACGTCCTTCACTCGCCGGTCTGGCTGCTCGCCCGCCACGCGGTCCATCCACGACTGCTTCGGTTTTTGGGTGCTGGTCAAACCTGCCCAGTCGATTTTCTGGCCCGTCAGGACGGCCTGGAACCGCACCCGCGCGATGGCCGGCGGGCTCGGCCAAACGATTTTACTGATATCAAATGCCACCCTGCGCGGTGCGGCAGCCTCAGGCGCGCCGGTGCCCGGCTTCTTTTTCGCCTCCGAGGGCATCACGCTCACGATTACGGCAAGCGCGAACACCAGGGTCACCCAGCCCTTGCCGGTAGGATTCGAATTGGAGCGAGTCTTCAGCATTTTCCGCACTCTCCATTCACTTAAACTGCATCCGGCCTTCGGTATGGCAGGTCCTGCAAAATGCCATGTTCGCCTCTTGGTCCTTCACCAGGAGACCGCTGTTCGCCGAGGCGTGGGGCTGATGGCAGCTCAGGCAGCTCAGCGGGGCTGCCTTCATCGTTTTGCGATCCATCGTCGTGGATACGGGGTGCCCTTCGGTCGGGTGCCCCGTTCCATACTTCAGCGGCAGGATTGAAATGTTCTTGAAGTAATCCTCTGGAAGCTTCACTTTCCCGTTAAAGATTGTTATGAGGTGCTCGTCCTGGAGCTTTTGGGGCTCGGGCGAATCCGGTCCGTGGCACTCGAGACACAGTGTGTTGACGTCTGCTACGCGCAAGAGCTTTGCATTGTCGTTGCCGTGCGCAACGTGGCAGATGCTGCATGCCTGTTCGAAGGCCGGCTGGTGCAAGTGCTTCTTCTTGAACTCCGCGGCCTGGTCGGAGTGGCAGGCGAGGCAGGCCGCGACCGGGTCCGGCTGAAGGAACCCAGGCGACTTGCCGGCGTGCGGATTGTGGCAGGTTGTGCAGTCTCCCTGGGCGCCTTGATGCTGCACTTTCGCCGAAGCAATCTGCTTGGCTTGCTCCTCATGGCAGGTCACGCAGAGCGCCTTGGAATCAGCCGCCTTAAGAACCACCTTCCCGTCCTTTGCCGGCTGGTGGCAGGAATCGCACATCTTGTTCTCAAAGGGATTGTGCTGGAACGCCTGAAGCAGCTTCGGCGACCTCGATTGGTGGGGATCGTGGCAGCTCAGGCAGTCAGCGGAGGCGAGCGGCTGGTCCTGATGAGCCTTGCGAATCCCCGCGTCGCTAATGTCATGGCAGTCCAGGCATAATTGCGGAGCTGGCTTGGCGAGATGAGAGGCAAACTCGGGCTGGCTGGGATCGCCGGTCTTGTGGATTACGTGACAGGCGTCACAGCCCGAGTCCAGCGCGGCATGCCGGCTGCCGCCCTTGGGCACATCAACCCCGATGGTGTGGCACGACAGGCAGAGGTTTTCCTTTGCCGTTGCCCCGGACATTGCCTTCAGCAGTTGGTTCTTTTCGTCAGAAGCATGCGGGTCGTGGCATTTCAGGCAGTCGCGGACCCCGGGGGGATGAACGTGCCCCTTGGCGCCGCTAGGGTTCTTTTCAGAGTGGCAGGTGAAGCAAAGCGCTGAGGGCGTAGCCTTTATTAACGTGACGTGCGTCGCATCCTTGTTAACCCTGACTTCGTGGCAGCTCAGGCATCCCATCTTGATAGCTGAGTGGGCGGATTTGCCCTTTGTCTTGTCCTCGTGGCACTCCAGACACTTGGCTGCATCCGTATTCGCCGCCAAGGGAACGGGATGCTGCACTGCGGCCATGGGCCTGGTAAACGACATCGCAATCAGACCTGCAGCAATGATCGTTATCTTGTGGGGCGACCCAAGAGGTGCAGGGCCCGTGGTTCTCAACCGTAAGGCTTGGCGGAACGACTCCACGAAACTGTGGCATCGGTCCAGAATGCCCTCGCGGCGGCCAATCCTTGTGGAGATAATCAACACGAAGTTATCGCTCCAGGGGAGCGCAAACTGCAAATATGTCTCCACGGTTGGAATTGACCAATCTTAATTAAACGCTGTAAGTGACTGATTTACAGTGCCATGATTAGTTTTAGCGGGATGCTGAAGATTTCAACATGCGGAAAATCTCTACAGGCTGTGTTAATTTCCTCAACAGCGCTACAGCGCGATGCGGATTTGGACACGTTGGCGTTTTTGCTATAATGTGCGCCATCACGTATGAGTTTGTGGAAAATCCGTGACTTCCTGTCCCACTAACCGGGTCCCAGACGGGCCAAGTTCTGGGAAGCATACATATACTACTAAGGAGAATAGCTATGAGGCTGATTAAGGGTCTGATTGCAGTTTCCATCTTCTGTGGTTGTCTGCTCAGTTTGGCCAATGCCAAGCCGGATTATACCAAGAAGGAAGGCAAGGCGTGCACGTACTGCCATACCAAGGCGGGATCGAAAGAGCTGAACGACGCCGGCAACTATTATAAGGACCACAACCACTCGCTCGAAGGCTACAAGGCACCGGAAAAGAAGTAGCGGCGCGAGTAGGGTAACATCGAAACCCGGTTCCTTTGGAATACGCTGAGGGAGGGGTGTCATTCTGCTCCGATCAGTCTACCCCATGGGCTTGGCTGACCTGGCTCCGCCGAAAATCACGTTATTCCTGCGAATCGGGCTGGTAGGGGCGGCTCGCGAACCGCCCCTACTCGAAGGCTGCGTCATTCCCGCGTAAGCGGGAATCCATCGTGTTCCGGACCGAAAATGGACCCCCAGTTTCGCGATGGCGACCGCGGGGGTGATTTTCATTCGCTTGTATCTAGCTGAAGTATTCATCATTACGTGTTGCAATATCTAACATCCGCGATGTGGCTGGAAACAATGCGCTAATCCTTGATCCACGCCACCTGAGGGATCCCGATGTTGCAATTCTCATCAGTCTAAGGAATGCTACCTTTCTCCTCGACCCATCAATCCCCCCAATCTCCACCGCTATCTCACACAAAAGACAGTAGATAATTGGCAGCTCGTGGCTTGGTTTTTTGAACGGGTTGTGGGCATCGACCTGCCCTTTCGAAAGGCGATGATATTCAAAGCCCCGCGTGTTGCGCGAGGAGAAGTGAGGTAGCGTATGGTTGCCGTACTTGTGCTGTGCACGTTCGTTTGCTTTGTGGCGGTCGATTATATCTTGCAGAGCCGACGGGCGAAAACGTTGGAAGTGGCAGCGCCACCGCCAGAGCCACAGCAGCAATTTCTCCCTGTCAACATAATAGGCGGCTTCAAGCTCGCCCCCGGTGCTTCCTATCATGTCGGCCATACATGGGCGGCGAAGGAGACACCAAACATCGTGCGGGTTGGCTTGGATGACTTCGCAGTCCGGCTTTTGGGCAACGTCGACCAATTTGATCTGCCGGCGCGAGGTCGTTGGCTGCGGCAAGGCGAAAAGGGATGGACCGTTGCACGAGGCAACCATCGGTTCGAAATGCTCTCGCCGATCGAGGGCGAAGTGGTTGACGTAAACCAGGAGGTCCTGAATGACCCCTCTGTTATTCACAAGGATCCTTACGGCGTTGGGTGGCTGGTTGCGGTTAACTCTCCTGCCGCCGATTCGAACCTGAAGAACTTGCTGCGAGGCCGGCTGGCCCAGCAATGGCTGGAAGGCTCCTTGGAAACATTTCGTGGTCATGTAAGCCCTTCCACTGGTGTTCATTTGCAGGACGGCGGCCACGCTATTTCAGACCTTCTGAGTGTTCTCCCCGAGGAGAGCTGGGAGAAGGTCGTGCGGGAATTGTTCCTGGCCTGACGGCGTGTCGCATTTGGAACGTGGGGTAGCCACACCTACTCCACGCGGCTTCTTCCGGGAGGACTAGTCATGGTGGCGCTCTTTGTTGCGTTGATGTTCATAGGTTTCGTGCTGACGGATGCAATTGTACAGCGAGTTGGGCGGAAGGCGCCCGCTTCTGTAGAGCCTGTTTGGGACATTCCGCAGGGCTACTGCCTTTTCGAGGGACATAGTTGGTCTCGCCCGGATTCCTCTGTTGGAGTGAGGGTGGGCGTGGACGCGCTCGTGGTCCATGCTCTAGGCGTCGTGGAAAAGGTCATTCTGCCGAAGCTGGGGCAGCCGGTCGAGGCGGGTCAGCCGCTTTTTCGACTTGAGCGCCAAGGCTGCGGGTTGAACGTCCGAAGCTCCATTACGGGCCGCGTTGTGGCCGTCAATACACGTCTCGGAAACCGCCCGGGCTCCGTTGCCAAGGACCCCTATGGCTCCGGTTGGGTCTGCGCAATTGCCCCGACTCAATCGGACGCGAGTTCTGGTGGCATGCGCCACGGGCAGAAAGCGGCGAACTGGCTCGAACAGGAGTTCCACCGTTTCCGGGAGTTTCTCTCCGTGCAAGTCTCTCCTGATTTAGCCCTGAATGTGACCTTTCCGGACGGCGGTCTGCCAGCAATTGGGTCGCTTGCCGAATTACCTCTAGCCGGATGGGGCGCCTTTGAGGCGGCCTTCCTGGCACCCAGCCCTGGTGTCACCCGGGAGTCTGTACGCGAGACAGAATAGGGACTCCCTCTCATAAGCGCTAAGATAAGCGTGTGGAAACGATATTAAATGCCCGAAGGGCATTAATATCATTAGCCGTAGGTGAAACCTACGACGGATATAAAGCCCCCACCTTTTGATCGTCTCCGACCCCGCAGGGGTCAAATATTCGACCCTTTCAGGGTCGGATACGGCTTTTGTGCTCCGCCCGCCCGTAGGTTTCACCTACGGCGAATGATCTTGGGTCCCTTCGGGACCCTAGACACGCGCTTATCCTAGCGCTTATGGGATTCCCTCTCAGGCTTGGCATCGCCATCCATCTGCCCGTTAATCTGAAGAGCCAAATGACCTTCTGAGATTGCCATAGGCAATCGGGTGGGCTAGCCAAGCACCCCCGGCTGTCACCTCAAGTCCTTCAGGGAATTCCTTTCATCCACGAAACAGCTGACTAATCGAACTGAGTGATTTCACCACAGTGGCACAGGCAGCAGCACGACAGTGCGGCAAAAGGGACAGAAAGTCGTGATTTAGCCCGCCTTCTGCTTAATTTCTCGGCATGTCGCGTGCTGAGAAATTCAGCGGCCCCTAGGCGGTGCTTCTACATTTCGTCTGGTTTCCGCTCTCTAGGTCAATACTATGAGCAAATCCATCCTGATCGATACTACGCGTTGCGTCGGTTGCCAACGATGCGTTGCGGCGTGCAAGCTCGTGAACGGATTGCTGAAGACGAGCCGCAGCGACTTCTTGACCACAGATTCCTTAAGAGCATTCACTTCTGACACTGACCTCCCGATGGATGAAACCGGCGACGAACAACTTTCAGCACATGCGCTGAATGTAGTTCAGGCCCATGGTGACGTGTACGTTCGGCGGTTCTGCATGCACTGCCAGGATCCCACCTGTGTTTCTGTCTGCCCGGTGGGAGCCTTCCGGAAAACGGCAGCGGGGCCGGTGGTTTACGCGGAAGAACGTTGTATGGGCTGCCGCTACTGCATGGTGGCTTGCCCATTCGGAGTGCCTCGATACGAGTGGGAAAAGGTCTGGACGCCCCGCGTCAAGAAGTGCCACATGTGTGCTCCTCGCCAGGCAAAGGGGCTAAAGCCCGCTTGCACGGAAGTGTGTCCCGTCGAGGCAGGTGTTTTTGGCGAACGCGACGACCTTTTGCGAGAAGCTGAAAACAGGTTGAAGCAGGAACCCACCAAGTACATTCAACATATCTATGGCAAGCAGGAAGTGGGCGGGACTTCGGTCTTGTACCTCTCGGCAGTCCCCTTTGAATCGCTGGGGCTTCCGGCTAATCTGCCGCCCGACGCGCTGCCTGGGTACACGTATCGAGTGCTCTCGAAAATCCCGAAATTGGTTCCGTGGGGCGCTACGGTGCTGGCCGGTATCTGGTGGATAACCAGACGGCGAGAGTTAGTGGCAGCGGCGGAGCAGGAATCGCGAGCCGGCAAGAGCGACGGGCGGGGAAATCAACCATGAGCTTCGAGAAACTGCCTAAACTTACTTTCTGGCGAGCGGTGCTCGGGTTGATTCTCAGCGCCGGTTTCTATGCGTCCTTGCTTCGTTTCACAAAAGGTCTGGGGGCGGCGACGAACCTGACGGACCGTTTTCCGTGGGGGCTGTGGATTGGCTTTGATGTCGTCTGTGGAGTAGGGTTGGCGGCGGGTGGCTTCACGCTGGCAGCCACGGTTTACATTTTCCATCTTCGCCGTTTCCATCCCGTTTTGCGCCCCGCGATTCTTACGGCTTTCCTGGGCTACGCGCTGGTGGCCGTGGCGCTGATGTATGATCTCGGAAAGCCTTACAACGTCTGGCACCCCCTGATCATGTGGAACCCGCACTCCGTCATGTTTGAGGTGGCCTGGTGCGTGATGCTCTATCTGACCGTGCTGGCCCTCGAGTTCGCGCCTGCCGTCTTCGAGCGCTTTAAACTGCACAAGCCCCTCAAGCTGATCAAGGCCGTCACCATCCCGCTGGTGATTGTGGGCGTATTACTCTCCACTCTCCACCAGTCCTCCCTGGGAAGTTTATTCCTGATCGTTCCGTCGAAGCTGCACCCCTATTGGTACTCGCCTCTTCTGCCGCTGCTTTTCTTCATATCAGCGGTTGGCGTGGGCATAGCGATGGTGATTTTCGAGTCAAATTTGAGCGCGCGGGCTTTTGGCCGGGAAATTGAGATGCCTCTGCTCTCGAGTCTTGGCAAGGCGATGGCGGCGGTTTTGGCGGTGTACGGGATCCTGCGCTTCCGGGACCTGTGGGCGAGAGGCACGCTCGTGTACCTGCAACAAGCGTCCACGGAGACCGTACTGTTCGTGCTTGAAATTGTGGTGGGGCTGGCGCTTCCGTTGATCTTGCTGCTTTTTCGTCGCGTGCGCGAAGACCGGGAAGGACTGTTCGCGATCGCTGTCCTGGTAATTACCGGCTTTCTTCTCAATCGCCTCAACGTCTCGATTACAGGCCTCGAGTACTCCGCCCACGCGCACTATTTCCCGAAGTGGACGGAGGTCGCGGTAACGCTCTCGATTGTCGGGATGGGATTTCTCTCGTTCGCCCTGGCGGTGCGCTATCTGAAGGTGTTCGAAGCGGATTGACGGTTCTACGCCCAGGAGGAGCAGAAGAAAGTAGGGCGGGCAGAGCCCGTTAGGCGTTAACTACGGCTTAGAAGACTACGAGAGCCCGTCAGCCGACGGGAGGTAGAGTGTGGCCCATGGCGACAGCCATGGGATGGGGAAGCAGAGTAAGAGGCAAGCCCCGGAAGGGGCGAAAGAAATGGCTCATACGTATACGAACCTCCTTACCCACGCCTTGTTCAGCACCAAGGATCGCCGGCCGATTATTCGCCCCGAATGGAAGGCCGACCTTCACGCGTACCTGGGCGGCATCATCACTAACCTGCGGGGCCAGCCCGTGCTGATCAACGGTCCCAAGGACCATGTACACCTGCTCTTTGTTCTTCCGGCCAGCCTTGCGCCGTCCGATTTCATGGAAAAGCTCAAGGCGAACTCTTCCAAATGGGCGAAAGGGCACGCACGGGGATTCGCGTGGCAGACGGGGTACACGGCGTTCAGTGTGAGCCAGTCCAAACTGGAGGAGGTCAAGGCGTACATTGCGCAGCAAGACGAGCATCACCGTAGACGGACATATCAGGAAGAGGTTGTGGCGCTGCTCACGAGGCATGGAATTGATTTTGATGCGCGGTTTGCGGTTTGATACGAAGCGTATTTCGCCCCTGGCGGGGCTCGGAGTTCCGTCAAGAGACCGAGTTCATCCACGGCGAAAGCCGCGGGATGGCCGGTGTTGGTTAACGATCAAGCCCGCCTCAGCGGGCGACAGAGTTCCTGCGCTCCGTCTGGTATTTCTGTCGCCCCTACGGGGCTTGCTCATGACGCTTATGCTTTATCCCATGGCTTTCGCCATGGGCCACATTCTGCCGCCGCGGCGCGGCTCGGATGGTCGTGGCGATCTTAGGTTAACGCCCATGGGGCGTTGCCCCCGGCGACTGTTTCCATTCCCTTCGGGGAGGCCGCTCTAAACCTATGCGTCGGTTCACTCACAGCCTGGCGACGAAGCTGACCGTTTGCGTGGTCGGAAGCATGGCCCTGTTGCTGGGGCTGTACGGGTACTGGCATTTGCGCATTTGGCGGCAATCGCAGCAGGAGATGGTGTTGCAGAGCGCCGATCGGGCGAGCGACATCATCTGGCGCAGCATCCGCTACTCGATGCTGCGCAACGAACGCGAGGAAGTTTTCCACATCATTAACACCATCGGGCACGAAGCGGGCATCGGGCGCATTCGCATTTTCAACCCGGAAGGCCACATTACTTTTTCCACTGACCCGTCCGAAGTGGGGACTTACGTCGACAAGAAGGGGGAAGCCTGTTACGCCTGCCACGCCCAGGCGCAGCCGCTCACGCGTTTGCACCGGCCGGACCGTCTGCGGATTTACAAAGCTCCTGACGGCACGCGGGTTTTGGGCCTGATCCGGCCCATCGAGAACGAGCCCGACTGCTCGAATGCTGCCTGCCACGCGCACCCGCCGGGCAGCCAGGTGCTGGGCGTTTTGGACACCAATCTTTCCCTTGCGGCTGTGGATCAAGTCGCAGCGCGGAGCCAACGTGAGAGCGCGATCTTCACGCTTGCCTCCATCATCCTTCTCAGCTTGATTTCAGCGGGCCTCATCCGGGCGACTGTGCACAATCCGGTGCGCCACCTCACCGAGGGCACTCGGCACGTCGCCGAAGGCGAACTGAACTACGCATTGCCGGTCGAGAGCGACGATGAGCTGGGCAGCCTGGCGGCCGCGTTCAATCGCATGACGGAGCAACTGAAGAAAGCGCAGGATGAAAACCAGCAGTGGACCCGCACCCTGGAAACGCGAGTCCAGGAAAAGACCGGAGAACTCGAACGCGCTTATCATCGCCTGGTCCAATCCGAAAAGATGGCCTCCCTCGGCAAACTGGCGGCCGTTGTCGCGCACGAGATCAACAACCCCCTGGCGGGCATTCTCACTTACAGCAAGCTGGTGTCGCGTCTGGTGGATAAAGGACTGGAGGACGAGCGTCGCCGCGCGGAAGCGAAGTCGGACCTGCAACAGATCGAAGGGGAGAGCAAACGCTGTGGCGCCATCGTGAAGAACCTGCTTACGTTTGCCCGCCAGGCGCCCCTTGTCCCGCAGGAAAACGATTTGGGCGGCATCGTGAAGCGCTGTCTCTTGCTGGTCGGGCACCAATGCGAGTTGCAACAAGCGGAGGTGGAGAGCCAGATCGACCCCAAGATGCCTTCCATTTACTGCGATGCGGCTCAAATTCAGCAAGTGCTTCTGGCCTTGCTGATGAACGCCGTCGAGGCAATGCCGCACGGGGGCCGGCTGAAGGTGGAAACTGCCTATAATGCCGAGCGCCGTGAAGCGCAGATCGTGGTCAACGATGACGGCATGGGCATTCCCGAAGAGGTTCTGCCGCACATCTTTGAGCCTTTCTTCACAACCAAGGCGGAGGGCAAGGGAGTCGGTTTAGGCCTGGCCGTTGCTCTCGGAATTGTCCAGCAACATGGTGGGAATATCGCGGTGTCCTCGACCCTCCAGAAGGGAACCACCTTTCGGGTGACCCTGCCGGAAAAGCCACGCGTACCGGCGGTGAGGAGTGAGGAGTGGGGAATCGGAAGTCAGGAGTCAGAAGTCAGAAGTCAAAAGTCGTAAAAATGTGCCTAGAAGCCGTTTCAAGGCCGCCCGGCACAGGAGGATTACCGATTATCACCCAGGATCCCCGGCCACTGCTCGAGGGCTCAGCCCCGCAGGGGCTATACATGAGTAGCCGGGGGCAACGCCCCATAAGCGCTGACTTGAGGTGCAAGGACTTCGAAAGCCGCGGAGCGGCGCCAGAAAGTAGCCCACGGCGCGAGCCGTGGGACGGAATGTGGCGTTAATACTCACAGCCCCGGAAGGGGCGACAGATCTTGTGGGGGAGCTACTGCCGCCCCTCCGGGGCTGAGATTCCCAGGGGCGACTCCTCGGTCCCACGGCTCACGCCGTGGGCTACTCCCTGTCGGCCCTCCGGGCCTGTACCAAGACTGCCAACTGACCACTGATGACTGATGACCGAAGTCTGGAGTTACCTATGGCTTACAAAGCTAGCCTTTTAATTGTGGACGATGAGAACGTGGTCCGCGAATCGCTCGGCAAGTGGTTCGAGGAAGAGGGCTACATGGTGGACACCGCCACCAGCGCCCGCGAGGCGTTGTTGAAATTGCCGAGCCAGCGCTGGGATTTAGCGTTGCTGGACATCAAGATGCCTGGCATGGACGGCCTCGAGTTGCACCGCAAGATTCGCGAAGTCGACTCGGAGATTATCGTCATCATCATGACCGGCTACTCGTCCGTTGAGACGGCCGTCCAGGCGCTGAAGGACGGCGCTTACGACTACATCACCAAACCGTTTGATCCCGACGATCTGGCGCGCCTGGTCGGGAAAGCCCTCGAGCACCGTAAAGTCAAAGACGAAAACATGCGGCTGCGCGAGAGCCTGGATGAGATTCAAGCGGTCGAACTGGTAGGGCAGAGCAAGCCCATGCAGAGGGTCATGGAACTCTCCCGCACGGTTGCTCCCCTCGATACCACGGTCCTGATCCATGGCGAGAGCGGAACCGGCAAGGAACTGGTGGCGCGGGCCATTCACCACCTGAGCCCCCGCCGCATGATGCCCATGGTCACGATCCATTGCGGCGCGCTCACGGAGACTCTGCTCGAGAGCGAACTTTTCGGGCACGAAAAGGGCGCATTCACCGGCGCGCAATACCGTAAGAAAGGCAAGTTCGAAATCGCCGAGGGCGGCACCGTGTTTCTGGATGAAATCGCCGATATCAGCCTGAAAACCCAGACGGACCTGCTGCGGGTTCTCCAGGAAAAAGAGATCACGCGCGTGGGTGGCAACCAGACGATCAAGGTTGACTTTCGCGCCGTTGCCGCCAGCAATAAGGACTTGGCGGCGCTCGTGAAGGAGGGAACCTTCCGGCCCGATCTGTACTACCGCTTAAACGTGTTTGACATTGAACTGCCTGCCTTGCGAGACCGCCGCGAGGACATCCCACTCCTGGTCGACCATTTCATCAAGAAATATGCGCGCTCCATGAACAAGCGCTTCACTTCCGTCAGCAGGAGCGCCCTGGAGCTCTTGATGAATTACAGTTGGCCCGGAAATGTGCGGGAGCTCGAGAACGCCATCGAGCGGGCGATGGTTATTGGACGAGAACCGGAAATTCGTCCTCCCGATTTCCCCTTGCAGATGGGATCGCCCGAGAAGCCCGAGGGCGGAGTGACGCTCGAGGAGGTGGAGCGAGCGCACATACTTCGCGTATTGGAATCCTGCGATTGGAACCAGACGCGTACCGCAAAGTTACTCGAGATCGATCGCGTCACGCTTTACAACAAGATTAAAAAATACGGTTTTCAGAAAGGCGTGCCTGCCGGCGCATGAAAATCATCTCGCTAGTTCCCATCGGCCAAATCGACGGGGACCATCTCGAACTATTGTGCGAACAACTGGCGTTGCGGCTGGGGTCAGCCTGCCTGATTCAGCCGCAGCGCCAGAACGGCGAATTTGCGTACAATCGTGCCCGGGGCCAATACCACTCGACGGAGATTCTCAAGCGGCTGTTGCAGGACCCGCACGCGGAAAGCTGGCGAGTCCTGGGGGTGACGGACCTCGACCTGTACATCCCCATCCTGACGTTCGTTTTCGGCGAAGCCCAATTGGGCGCCGGGGCCGCTTTGGTTTCCACTCATCGTTTGCGGCCGGAGTTTTATGGCATGCCCCAAGACCCGCAGTTGCTTCAAGCGCGCCTCCTAAAGGAAGCGCTCCACGAGTTGGGCCACACTTTCGGGCTGCGCCATTGCTCGGACTACCTTTGCGTCATGAGCTCCTCGCACTCTGCGGAGCGGATCGATTTGAAGCAGCCCGAGTTTTGCTCCGCCTGCGCGGCTGTGGCAGGGCTCTAAAGTCGGTCTGAAAGCCTCCTTTCGACTGGCATTTTGAGTGGTCATGGGTGGCAATATAGGTTTCGCTCACCGCTAATACAGGCCCGGAGGGCCGACAGGGAGTAGCCCACGGCGTGAGCCGTGGGACCGGGGAGCCACCCTCGGTTATTTCAGCCCCGGAGGGGCGGCAGTGGCCCCCGCGCGAGATCTGTCGCCCCTTCCGGGGCTGTGAATATCAATGCCACATTCCATCCCACGGCTCACGCCGTGGGCTACTTTCTGGCGCCGCTCCGCGGCTCTCGAAGTCCCGGCACCTTAAGTTAGCGCTTATGGGGCGTTGTCCCCGCCCACTATCTTCAGCCCCTACGGGGCACAAACGTTACGAGAAACCGGCCGTCAGACCTCAGGAGAATTCGAAAGGGCTTGCTGGACTTGGGCATAGCCGGTCAGGGCGGAAAGTAATTTGCTCACATCGAACTGCACATCGCGAAAAAGACGCAACAGGTCCCGTTCCCGCTCCGCGGCGCTCATGGGTAGGAATTTCTCTGCCGGAACATAAAACGGATTGTCGCGCACCAGGGCGCCTTCCACCACCAGGTGGCGATGCACGGTGATGGCGGTTAAGAGATGCGGGGTTTCAATTCGCTCCAGGTCGTACTGGCAAAGCGTCACGCAGGGGTAGTGCTTCACCTGGTAATTGAGAGGGGCGTGAAACTCGAAGAAGTGCGGCATGGGAAAACCGAGCGAGGCCGGCCAAAGCCCCTCTTCCAGCCAGCGGAGGGAGGGAACCGCGGCGCGTTCCGCGTCGTCGAAGACTGCCTTCGTCCACTGCTGAAGCAACTGAAGGGTGTCCGACCCGTGATGAACCCGCAAGCTGCCGTCTCGAGTGTGGCAGTCGACCTCGACGGGAAAGGCCCGAAGACGGCTAAGCATTTCCGCCTGGTAGTCATCAGGAGCAAGGTAAACACATAAGTTATTATGCTTGAGCCCTTCGGCAAGAAACGACGCCGCTCTGAACGCCTCTTCGCGGCCCCGGTACAGGACGGCAACGTGCTCGTGGTGGTGCAGAGGAATTCGACCATAGAGATAAGTAAACGGACGCATGGCTACCCCCGGCTTTAACCACAAAACTGTGGCCCACGCGCAAGCAGAAGTCAATTCAAATTCGGAATCGGCACAGTCTGAATGTAGGGGCGGCCACAATGGCCGCCCCTACGTCCGCTGGTGGGTAGTATCCTGATTTGAATGGTAGCGCCGACCTTTAGGTCGGCAGATGCTGGCCTAAAGGCCAGCGCTACGTCGAAATTAGGACACTACGTGCCGGCGCTACTGCATTGCTCGCGCCGTCCCTTGGAAGTAGAATAGTACAACGCGCGCCTGCGAGGCGGCTTGCAGGGCAGGGCGAGGATCGGTAGGCAGATGACCCGCAAAACAAGCTGGACGGTGGCTTTTGTCTGCCTCCTGTGGGGCTGGTGCGGCGCCGCGCGCGCCGACGAATTCAGCCAGGTGGATCATTACGCAGTGCGCATGTTTTCTTACGGCCTGCTCAGCATCGATTCCCGCACGGGCGACATTCACATCGAGGGATGGGACAACCCCCGCCTGGAAATCGAGGCCGAGAAAGTAGTGCGCGCCAAGTCCAAGGAAGCGGCGAAGCCGATGTACGAGGAACTTCAAGTAGTTCTCAAGGGACAGGACAAGAGCGTGCAGCTCCGCACCG
>CAWIUZ010000228.1:0-27269 GCA_963838915.1 uncultured Acidobacteriota bacterium | reverse complement strand
CACACACACACACACACACACACACACACACACACACACACACACACACACACACACACACACACACACACACACACACACACACACACACACACACACACACACACACACACACACACACACACACACACACACACACACACACACACACACACACACACACACACACACACACACACACACACACACACACACACACACACACACACACACACACACACACACACACACACACACACACACACACACACACACACACACACACACACACACACACACACACACACACACACACACACACACACACACACACACACACACACACACACACAATGATACCACCTCACAACTGGCGAGAGTTTCGCCAGGTCTTTGGTTTCTTTTACTGTGCCCATTTGCACGCTGGGAATGCTCCTGGTATGGGCTTACGCAATCGTGCGTGTCAGCGAAAGTGCTGTCAAGGTTACCCGGCGGAGGACTGGCGAGCCTGCTCTGGTCGAGGTAACCGCAGACTAGAATTTCTATCCCAAGGTGAACGGCCATGATTGCTGCTGTGGTAATTTTGATCCTGTCGACGGCTTTGTTCTTCTTTTATTTCCAGGTCACCTGCCAGAAGATTCTAGGCCGGCAGTTTGACCGGGAATATTTCCAATCCATCGCTAATGCCAATCGCCTGGAGTTCCCGTCTTTGCGAAAGTCGCTGGAGGAGTTCGGCGCGCCGGTTGATTATTCCCGGTTGCGCATGATGCTCCGCTGCGATTTCCTCGCATTGACCTATCTCCTCAAGAACGCCGCCAATGTGAACCAACGCTATACCAACGACGAACGCCTCTTGATCCTGTACTTCCGTTGGCAGTTCGTTTCGTTGGGCCTGCGGCGCTTACTGAGGCTAGGCGAGAACGCTGCGATTTTGAGACTGACCGCTGTTCTGCAATACTTTGCGAACGTGGTTGGCCAGCGCGTCAACGCCGTGAAGTTCGGCAACTTGACCGCCGCCGACTACCTTCTTAACCTATAGTTCGACTCGTCTCGATGCCCACCCGGGCTGGGCTTCGCCTCCCAGCGTGTATTCCTGCCGATTACAAGACCTGACGGAAAGTCTACTTCGCCGAGTGGCGAAGTAACGCCCCCGAGGTGTCAAACCCATTACAGAATGCCAGTTGACCCGGACCTGCAATAGGTGTATGAAGCAGACAGGCGAGGTGTTCGACCCCGAAACTTGAAAGGCCAGGTGCGACTGCCATGAAGACGGTTTTGCGAGTGGCGATTCTGGTATTGTGTGTTTTGACCGGGCTCGTGGTGACCGGGCACGGCATTGCTGAAGCAGTTTTAATTCACACGCCCGGCCGCGCCAACGTCATGCGGCGTCTCATCGAGGGAAGCATCTCGATTGCCGGAGGAGTTTGCGTGATGGCGGTTGCCTATGACCAACTTGAGTGCTTGCGCACGCACCGCAAGAGCGGCAACCTGCTGTCGTGATCGGGTGATCCGGAGAACAATTTGTGATTTGCGATTTGTGATTTCTGATTTGTGAATGGCCGCTGAGCTTTTGTAGGCTTTCCAATCGGCAAGCACAAACCGGTAACCGCCATTGGCCTTTCAATCACCAATCGCAAATCAGAAATCGCAAATCACAAATGCACCCAGCCCCGAATCATTTCCAGGTCAAGCGACTGGCGCACGTGCGTGGCGAGGCGGTCCAGGCGGGATTGCCGCTCCGCGGCAAAGAAGGCTTTGGCAGCATGAGGCGCCAAGCCGCAGGCGGCGCGCGCCGCGTCGAGAAAAGCATGCCGGAAGTTGTCATCGTCGAAGATGCCATGGATGTACGTTCCGAACACTCTTCGGTCCGCGCTTACCGCGCCATCGGCGAACACGGCGCTCGACCCTGCGCGCGTTATCTCCGCGAAGGGCTTGGTCTCATCCGCGTAGACCGTCTCTCCAACGTGGATCTCGTATCCGCGAAAAGTGCATTCTCGTGTGTGCTGGCCCAGGATATCCGCCCGTAGAAGGCGCCCGGTTGCCAAGCGTGTTATTTTTTCGGGCTGGAGCACTGTCCACATGCGCAGCAGGCCGAGTCCCTGGCGGGCGCAAGGCACACCGTGGTTCTCGATGCCCTGCGGGTCGTCGATTTTAACGCCCAGCATCTGGAACCCCCCGCAGATTCCGGCGATGCAGCCGCCACCCTCCGCGTGCCCGAAAAGCGGTGCGACCAGCCCACGTTGGTGCAGCCACTCCAAGTCGTTGAGGGTATGCTTGGTGCCTGGCAGAATCACAAGGTCAGCGGCCGACAAGTCATTGGGACGGTCGACGAACGCCAGCGCCGCCGCCGGTTCCGCAGCAAGCGCATCGAAGTCGGAGAAGTTGGACATGTGCGGCAACGCGATGACCGCGATGCGCAACCGTCTTTCCTGACTCGCGCCGCACCACCCTTTGGTCCCCTCCTCACCGAGGAGGGGATTCTCCACCCGGCTCCCCTCCCGGTTGAGGAGGGGGCTCTCCGCACGGCTCCCCTCCTCCCTGAGGAGGGGATTAAGGGGTGGTGCTGCGCCGGCCGCAACGTCCTTCCACACTCGCCCCACACTCCGCCGGTCTTCGACTGCCACGCCGTCCTCCTCATCCAAGCCGAGGTCATGAAGGTACGGAACCACTCCCACGCAGGGTATTCCGAGGCGAGGTTCCATCATTTTTAGCCCCGGCCGTAGGAGCGAAATATCCCCGCGAAACTTGTTGATGGCGTACCCGCGAATCAAGGCCCGGTCGGAAGGCTCGAGCAGTTCGAGCGTACCCAGGAGCGACGCGAAAACGCCGCCGCGGTCAATGTCTCCCACCAGCAGGCAGGCGGCGCCCGCCGCGTGCGCCATGCGCATGTTGACGATATCGTGTTCCCGCAAATTGATCTCGGCCGGTGAACCTGCGCCTTCCAGAATGATCAGGTCGTATTGAGACGCCAGTTTCCTATAGCTTTCGAGAACCACCGGAAAGAGTTCCTCGACTCGGCGCTGGTGGTAATTCGCCGCCGTCACCTGGCCCCAGATCCGGCCCAGCAGGATGATTTGCGAACCGGTGTCCGACGACGGTTTAATGAGCACCGGGTTCATTTCGGCGCAGGCAGGCACTCGGCAGGCCTCGGCCTGCAAGGCCTGGGCGCGGCCGATCTCTCGTCCATCGGGCGTCGCGGCCGAGTTGAGCGACATGTTCTGGGCTTTGAACGGCGCCACCCGGTAGCCGTCGTCCGCAAAGATGCGGCACAAGGCAGCCGTCAGGATCGACTTGCCGGCGTGCGATGCCGTCCCCAGCACCATCAGCGCGCGAGCATGGTTCTTCTTGACCATCATTCTCTGGAGTACAACTCATGCAAGCGAAATACAAGTCAAAAGGCAAAGCGCAAAACGCAAAAGGCAAAAGTATCCTGCCCGCTGTCATCCTGAGCGAAGCGAAGGATCTCTGCAGTTTGTGGGCGGCCGGAATGAAAACAACTGAAACACTGATCCTCGGAGGCGTCTACGTTGGTCCTACGAACTGCGGAGATCCTTCGCTTCGCTCAGTATGACAGCCAGACGCCCCTTATTTTTCGGCCGGAAACGTGAATTTCACCCCCGCCATGAAATTCAGCGGCAAGGCTGGGTAGCCCAGCACTTCCTCATATTTCTTGTCCAAGAGGTTATTGATGTGCCCGTAGATTTCGAGGCCGCGGATCACGCGGTATGAAAAGCCGCCGTTCCAAACCGCGTAACCCTTGCCGGGGAACAGGCACTGGAGGCCCAACTCGCACGCAAAGACACCGTCGTTGGGCTCGAGGTTGAGCGCCTGTCCACGGAGATAAGCATTGCTATTGAGCATCAGCCGGCCACGCTGCCAGGTGATGTTGAAGCCGCCGGAATGCTTCGGCCGGTTAAGGAGTTCCTGTCCCACGCTGAACGGCTCCTGAACCACCGTCGAACCATCCAGCGCGAGGATGGCTGTATCCACCAGGGAGTATTCCCCTGAGACCTGGAGCGAACCGGTAGGGCGCCAGCGGACCGAGGCCTCGAGACCCTGAGCCCGTGAATTGCCGAGGTTATCCGAGACGAAGGTGCTGAGGTTGGTGAGTGACCCGCCGAGCGTTACAATCTGATCGTCGAACTTGTTATAGAAGTAGGTCAGGTCAAGGAGCGTCCGGCTGTTGAAGAATCTCTGCTCGACCCCGCTATCGAAGCTGATGCTCTTCTCGGGTTTCAGGAGGGGGTTGTTGGTGGTGGCCAACTCGAAGCCGTCAGGGGCGCGAATGCCCGTGCCGAAACTAGCGTGCAATCGCGTCGCCCCAAGCCACGATCCGGAATCCGACTGGCGCGGCAGGAAGGCCGCCGAGGCGCGCGGGTTCAGCTTGGTGATGTAGCTGGCGGGAATGAGCGGGCGCGCCCCGTAATCGCCGGGCGGGAGCGAGCCCGTGCGCAGGTCGTCCAGCCTCAAGCCCGCCGTCACGAAGAGCCGGCTCGAGGGGCTCCAGCGGTTCTCCACAAAAGGCGCCAGCGTCGTGCGGGGCAATATGAACGGGCTGTTGTTGGCGTCCGCCACATAAGTGTCCTCGAATTGCTCGCGTTGGTATTCAAAGCCCGCCACCAGAAAATCCTTGTTCGAAATGGCGAACTCGCCTCGACCGTTCACCACGCCGCGCAGAGTATTCGAGTAGGAGTCGCCGCCGTCCGAGGCGGGATACGAGAAGTAGTAGTCGTTCGTCGCTGCCGAGCCCGTCACCGCCAGACGGAAGCTGGGCGTGAATTGCTCGAAGTAGTTTCCTTCGTAGCCAAACAAGTTTTGCTTATCACGGGCTACCAGGTCCACTTGGTAATCGGAAGGACCTCCGGGATAGATGGGAGCGTTATAGAGGTCGTCCGGGTCAGAGCCGTAAGGGCCGGGGTTGCCCACCACGTTCGCATTGCCCAGGAAGTGAAAGTCGGCCTGGCGTCGCTCTCCGCTGCCGTAGCCCAGGCTCACGATGGCGTTCTGATTCCTGTAGCCATCGTTCGGCACCGTTCCGCCGGTATCGAGCCGGGAGAAGTCGTAAGCCCAGCTCAGGCCGTGGGTCAAGCCGCTCCCACCGGCGACGAAGCGGCGCGTGGTGAAATTGCCGCCTTCGGTCTGGAAATCGAAATGCGGCGGGCCTTCGCCGCGCGTGGTGACGATGTTGACCACGCCGGTGACGGCGTTTGAGCCGAACAAAGCGCTCTCCGCGCCCCGCGTCACTTCGACGCGGTCCACCCCGTCGGCGGGTAAAGGCGAGAAGTCGAAGTACCCTCCGAACTCATTCAATGGAATTCCGTCTACCGTAACCAGGTTGTAGTCGGAGTCGCCGCCGCGAATGAAAACGCCTGTGGCGCCCCCGCGCCGGCCCGTGTCGTCCAGGGCGACCCCCGGAACGCCGCGCAAGACATCCGTGACGTTCTGTGCTCCCTGGTTATTAATCTCCTGGCTGGAAATCGTGGAGACGGACGAGCCCAGTTGAGGAGCCAGGGAGCCCTCGAGCGACGCCGAAACCACAACTTGCTGCTCGACGGCGCTCAGCGCCAGATGCAGGTCGATGCTGGAGGTCTGGTCTTCGCGAACCTCCACATCCACCGGCGACGATGAAAAGCCCGGCGCATTCGCCACCAAACGATATGACCCCTTGGCGACTCCCGTAAACTCGTACTCCCCTTTGGCATCGGTCTGACGCTCATCCAGTGCCGCGAGCGACTGGAGCAAGCTGACCTGCACGTTCGCCACGGCCCGCCCGCTGGGATCAAGCACCGTGCCTTTGATCGTAGCCGCGCGCGCCGCCGTGGCCGAGAGGGCCATCGACAGCAATCCCAAGACCAGCGGTAGCGCAAATAAACGCATAGCCCTCTCCCGGGGGGAGAGGGTGTCCTGCGACGGCGTTGTCATCAGCCGTCGTAGGACGGGTGAGGGGTCACTTCCCATCGCGAGTGCAATCCTGGCACTCCCGAATCCTGAATCCTGAATCCCGCTTTCGAATTTGTGGCTTTGAATTTCCAACACGCGCTGTCTCCTTCCTCGAGGTGCACATTTGTAGAGGCGGCCCTTATGGCCGCTCTCGGCAGTCACACCAAGGGCGGCCACAGGGGCCGCCCCTACCTCCCGACAGAAGGAGCTCAACAAAACAAAAAAGCCTCCCAATCCCTCGTAGCGGAATCGGAAGGCTGAAGTGTCCCCTCTTTCCGTCGAAGAGTTAGGCCGAGTTACTGTTCCTGGGCAGGTTTCCTGGCTCTCGGGTTATCGCCTTCTCCTCCGCCTTCCCTTTCCGCAGCGCGGAAAAGTGGCTGTCCGTCAGGCGACGGACTACGAGGATCTGGCTCGCCGGTCACAGTGGCGGGACCGCGGCCGATTTTCACGGCCTTCCCTTTTCCCCCGGTTTGCGCCGGGGCACCACAGGAACAAAAATTTTCAAAGAACGACTACAAGCACAAAAATTAACATCTGGTTAAGAGGCTGTCAAGAACTGTCGCCGGCGACCCCAGTTTGTCGATAACCCCCGCCGTAGGGGGACGGCTTGCCGTCCCCGCATTTGCGCTGGGCTCGACGAGGGCAGGGCAAGCCCTGCCCCTACACCACATTCGGTTTCAGCCGTCGGGTGTGGGGCTGTAGGGGCCGAGGCGGCGCCGCGCCTCCGCGGGCGAGAGACCCGCGCCACGATTCTCACAGCCGGTCAAATTCGCTTCAGACCTCGAACTACAGCCGTCAGAACCACGGCGCCGCCCACGGCCACCAGAATCGTGTAGATCATGCCGCCTTGGCCGGCGAAGCCGATCTGCCGCATGATGAATCCGCCAATCACGGCGCCTACGATGCCGAGAACGATGTCCCCGATAACCCCATATCCTGCCCCCTTCATGATCTTTCCGGTTAGCCAGCCCGCGATGAGCCCAACCACAATCCACCAGATTATGTGCACAGTTTCCTCCTTTGAGCAGTCATCGGAATCGACGTGCGACTCCGCCCCTCTCGCATCCGGCCCCGTTTCCGTATCGCCGGGCAACGGTCCTGACGCGCCTTAAGTTATCCGTGAAATGGGAGGCCCCGCCTCCCGATAGCGACGATTATACACCAGCAAATCCCAGAATGCCCGACAGTTTATCGCCTGGCCCCGTTTGACGTCGGTAACCCGGCAATGGGAAGTAGCGTCTCAGATTGATGTGCGTGGCTATCGTGGTGATGAACTTACACAGGCAGGAGAACCTGTGAAAAATCGACGCCTGTCATCCTGAGCGAAGCGAAGGATCCCGGCAGTTTCTTGTGCTTCAGCGATTTACGTACAACTGCGGAGATCCTTCGCTGCACTCAGGATGACAGGATCCCAATTTCTTCACACTTTCTGTGGCCCGTGCCACCTCGATCTGAGACGCTGCCCATGGGCGCCTATTTTTGACAGCGTGGTACCCCTATGCGATAATTTGCATCTAAACCTGTGAGACTTTGCGGGGTAGAAAGGAACTATGCGCAAATTAGCCAAAAAACTAGGGTTTGGAGTGGGTATCGTCTTCGTGGGGGCCGCGACGCTTTTCGCGTTGCAGGAATCCGGTCCCTCGGCGGTTAAACCGTCCGCGAACGCGGCTGCCCCGGCCGCGGACCACGCCGAAGCGTATTACCACTTTATGCTGGCGCGGCGATATAAGGAACTGGCGGGTGTGTACAACCGCGCCGATTATGTCGACCGTGCGATCGCCGAATATAAGCTGGCAATCGCTGCCGATCCCGAGTCATTGTTCCTGCGTGTGGAACTAGCCGAGCTTTACTGGCGCGTGGCGCAGGTGGGGGAAGCGGTCAAGGAAGCTGAAGATGTTTTGAAGACCGACCCGGACTACCCGGACGCTCACCGCCTGTTGGCGCGGATCTATTGGCACATGCTGGGCGAGAACCAGACCGCAAAGGTGAACAAGGACGCTCTTGACAAGGCCATTCAACACATGGAAGCGCTGACACGCCTCGAGCCCTCGGACACGGATTCCTGGCAAGTTCTCGGTCGCCTCTATAAGATCAACAATCAGCCCGAAAAGGCCGAGGAAGCCTACAAGAAGGTCCTGAATGTGGACCCCGAGTCCAAGGAGGGCCTGAGCAGCCTGGCACAGCTTGATTTCGAGCAGGGCGACTACGCGGGCGCGGCAGAGCTGCTCAAAAAGATCCCGGAAGACGATATGGACCCGCCGCTGCTTGGAATGCTGGCCTATTCGTACGCTGAAACGCGCGATTATGATTCTGCCGTGGCCACTTACGAGAAGGCCATCGCCAAGGACCCTGAGAACCAGGAACTTCACCGGGATTATGCGCTTGCGCTGATGGGCATGGGAAACACTCCGGCCGCGCGCGCTGAATATGAGAAGATTTTGAAGGCGGATCCCGACGACGCGGCAACCTATCTCAAATTATCGGAGCTCGATCGCCAGGAGGGCCGCTACGACGACGCCCGCAAGGAGCTCGAGCGCGCCAAGACGCTCCAGTCCGACAAATCGGGCAACCAGGAGATTTCCTATCAGCAGGCCCTGCTCGAGGACGTGACGGGAAACCAGGACAAAGCCGTCGAGCTTTTACAAGGACTGGTCAAGGGTTCGGCGGAGGCGGAGGATAAATATACGCCTGCCGAGGCGAACAATCGCGCTCTCTTTCTGGAGAGATTGGGCTTGGTTTACCGCGAACAAAAAAAGTATGACAATGCCTTGCAAAGCTTCCACCAGATTGTGACCCTGCCGGGGCAGATCGGGCGAGGTGAGCAGCTTATCGTTGATACGCTGCGTATGAATCACCAATTGTCGCAGGCCGTCGGCGAACTGGACTCGGCATTGAAGAAATCCCCTGACGACCGGGAACTGCACATTCTGCGCGCCTACGTGGTGGGTGAACTGGGGCAGGTGGACGACGCGGTCAAGCAACTTCAGGCGCTGACGAACAACACGCCGGCTGACCGCGAGATTTACCTTTCCATTGCGCAGGTCTACATTCAGGCCAAGCGGCTCGACGAGGCGGAACAGGCTGTCAATAAATCCATGGCGGCCAGCACCAAGCCTGAGGAGCAGGAGTACTCGCGCTTCTTGCTGGGCTCCATTTATGAACGCGAGAAGAAATACGACCTGGCCGAACAGCAGTTCAAGCAAGTCCTGGCAACCGATCCTTTGAACGCCTCAGCGGCGAATTATCTCGGCTACATGCTGGCGGATCGGGGCGTGCGCCTGGATGAGTCAGTGAAATACATCCAGAAGGCCTTGCACTTGGATCCCAACAACGGAGCCTACTTAGACAGCCTGGGCTGGGCTTACTATAAAATGGACCGCTGCGACCTGGCCGAGCCGCACCTCGAAAAGGCTGCGCGGCTGATGTCCGACGATCCAACCATACTCGAGCATCTGGGACGCGTCCACTTGCGAATGGGCAAAGACGCCCAGGCTGTACAGGAATGGGAACGTGCGCTCAAGGAATGGCCCACGGCAGGATCGAACGACTTTGATGCCGACCAGGCAGCCAAGCTGCAGAAAGAACTCGACGGCCTGAAGGACCGCATGGCAAAGCAGCGTGCCGCCCAGAAGTGAACAGTAGCACTGGCACTCTTGCCTGTGCGTTGCGATATATAATACACCGGACGCTGGCAGGAGTGCCTGCGCCACAGCCCAACAACTTGCCGAACTCCATTCGCCTGCGCGCCTTCGCGAAGATCAACCTGGGGCTAAAGATCCTGGCCAAACGCCCCGATGGCTACCACGAAATCCGCACCGTCTATCAAACCATTGCGCTTCACGACCGGCTGGAGATTTCGCTTTCGAAACGGGAAGAAGGAATCCGCCTCGAGTGCGACGATCCCGAGATACCGTCTGGCAGCAAGAACCTTGTGTATCGGGCCTGCGACCTCTGGCGGCGCGCAACCGGCTATCGAGGCGGCGTGCGGGCGCTCCTCGAAAAGTCGATTCCCACCGGCAGCGGCTTGGGAGGCGCATCGAGCGATGCGGCGGCCACGCTCGAGGGCTTGGAACGGCTGAGCGGGGAGAGGCTGCCGAAAAGCCGCCGCTTTGCCCTGGCCGCCCGCTTGGGTTCCGACGTTCCACTGTTTCTATTGGGTGGAAGGGTGCTGGGGTGCGGTCGCGGCGAAGTCGTATATCCGCTTTCCGACCTTCCGCCCCGAAAATGCCTGGTCGTCTTTCCGGGATTCTCAATCTCCACTCAAGAAGCCTATCAGCAAGCGGGTTTGCGGTTGACAACTCAAGGCAAACCCCGTAGCATTAAGGACGTCGGTGCGTGGCCACAGTTTCCCCTGCTCGATTGGGGACCGGCCGAAAACGACTTCGAGCGAGTCGCTTTCGCAAGGTGGCCTGAGTTGGCGCGTCTGAAGCGGCATCTCATCCGGGCCGGAACCGAGATCGCTTCCTTGACGGGAAGCGGCTCCGCCATCTACGCGGTTTTCGGGTCTGCCCGTCAGTTGCTCCACGCATCCAAGCTAATCCCCAAAGGATGGCTCATATTCCGGTCACGCACGTTGTCGCGAAGTGATTATTGGCGACTGCTCATTGCCGACTGAGGATTGCAGAATTAAGTGACAGACCCCCTCACTCCCCAACCCCTCTCCCCAAGGGGGCAAGGGGAGAAATAAGCTGAGTAGTTTATGCCCTCGCCCCCTTTGGGGAGAGGGTGTCCGTCAGCCGACGGACAGGTGAGGGGGTTGGTCGACAACGGCCGCGCCGGCACGGTTTGCTGTTGGGAGGTCGTCCAGTGGTAGGACACATGCCTTTGGAGCATGGAACCCTGGTTCGAATCCAGGCCTCCCAGCCAAGTTCGAAAATCGAAATGCGCACAGGCGCTCTTGCCTGTGCCTCACGTTGATGGGGATGAAGTAAGGCACGGGCAAGAGTGCCTGTGCGACTCCAGGCGAGGAAGACAGAGGAATGGACCCTGTTCAGCACAAGCTAAAGGTCTTCAGCGGCAATGCTCACCCGGCTCTGGCCAGGGAGATATGTGCACATTTACGAGTGCCCCTCGGCGACGCTTACGTGGGGCGGTTTCCTGACGGAGAGGTTCGCCTTCAGATTCTTGAGAATGTCCGGGGCGCTGACGTCTTCGTCATTCAGCCTACCTGCAACCCGGTGAACGACAACCTGATGGAATTGCTGGTGATGCTGGACGCGCTGCGGCGTGCTTCCGCCGAACGCATCACGGCAGTGATTCCTTATTACGGTTACGCCCGCCAGGATCGCAAGGATCGCCCGCGGGTGCCCATTTCGTCGAAACTCGTAGCCGACCTCTTGACCTCGGCGGGAGCCGAGCGCGTTCTGGCGCTCGATCTGCACGCCGGGCAGATTCAGGGTTTCTTCAACATACCGGTGGACCACCTCTATGCCACGCCCGTCACGGTGCGTTATTTTCGGAAGCTGAAGCTGGCTGATCCGGTGGTAGTCTCTCCGGACCCGGGCGGAGTGGAGAGAGCCAGAGCCTTTGCCAAGCGGCTCAGCGCGCCTCTGGCGATCATCGACAAGCGTCGCGAGGACGCCAACGTAGTGGAAATGTTCAACGTGGTCGGTGAGGTCGAGGGCAAGACCTGTCTGATCGTGGACGACATGATTGATACGGCGGGCACCCTGGCAAAAAGCGCCGAAGCGCTGACCAAGAAGGGCGCTGCCAAAGTCTACGCGTGCTGCTCGCATGGCGTGTTCGCGGAAAATGCCGTCGCCAAGATTTGCGCGGCCCCACTCGAACAGGTGGTGACCACCGATTCCATTCCGCTTCCGCCCGCGGCGAAAGATTGCGGGAAGATCCAGGTGCTGAGCGTGGGCAAATTGCTGGCGCAAGCCATTCGTTCCATTCACGAACAGACTTCGGTCAGCAAGCTCTTCATTTGAATCGCTGAAGAGCAGGCGTCTGGGTATCGGCTGGAGTTGGCGATGTCATTCCGAGCCCTTGGCGGTCATCCTGAGCGCTTCGCTTGTCATTCTGAGCGGAGCGAAGAATCTCGCTCTGGTTCTTGGCCGGATGACATCGGAGCGCGCGCAGGGCGAGATTCCTCGCTGCGCTCAGAATGACAAGCACAACGTTGTTGCAATGAGGAGTAGTTATGACTCAGGTTCAAGCAGTAGAAGTCGAGGCGCGGCAGGATTTCGGGAAGAACGCTGCCCGTCGTTTACGGCGGGCGGGGCGGATCCCCGCCGTGGTTTATGGCGGCGGCGGACCTTCCATTCCGGTGGAGGTTGATCCGAAGGCGATTATTCAGATTCTCCAATCCGAATCCGGCCACAACGCCATCTTTACACTCGAGGTTCGGGGGAAAGCTCCTGCTCGAGTCATGATCCGCGAGTGGCAAACCGAGCCGGTCGACGGCCACCTTCTGCACGTTGACATGGTCCGGATCGCCCGTGATACCAAACTCAAACTTCAGGTTCCGATTCAGGTGACCGGAGAGCCGGTGGGCGTGAAGGTGCAAGGCGGGGTCTTCGAGTTTGTGCTCAGAGAAGTGGATGTCGAGTGTCTGCCGGACGACATTCCGGAACGGTTCGTCGCTGAGGTTAGCAGCCTCGAGTTGGGCAAGAACTTTCGCGTTTCCGACCTGCCGGTGGATCCCAAAGTGAAGATCCTGACCGATCCCACGCGCGTGGTCGCTCACGTGATTGAGCTGAAGGTGGAAGAGGAAGTGAAGCCCGCTGAGGAAGCCGCGGCTGCTCCTGCCGAGCCCGAAGTGATTCGCAAGGGCAAGGCCGAAACGGAAGAAGGCGAAGAAGCAGCGCCCGAAGGCAAGGAAGGAAAGGAAACCAAGGAAACCAAGGAAGGCAAAAAAGAAGGGAAGAAGGAAGGCAAATAGGCTTCCACCGAATCGAAATTCGGAATTCGAAATTCGAGAACCGAGAACCGAAAATGGAAATTCGAGTGCCTGTTCGCCCGGCGGATTTTGCTTATCGAATTTCAGATTTCAGATCTCAAATCTGAAATTCCGTTTTCAAATCTCAGATTTCGAATTTGAAATTATGTTCTTTGCGCAATGAAAATGATCGCGGGCTTAGGAAATCCCGGCGCCGAATACCAGCAGACACCCCACAACCTGGGTTTTATGGCTGTGGACCTGCTTGCCCGCGAATGTGGTTTGGAGTTGGCGCATCGCGAAGCTCAAGCGCTGACGGCAGCGGCGCGCCTGGAGGGCCAGGAGGTTCTTCTGGCCAAGCCTCAGACCTACATGAATCTGAGCGGTATGGCCGTGGCCCGGCTGCTCGAGAAATACGGCCTGGAGGTCAGCGATCTGATTGTGCTTGTCGACGACGCGGCGCTTACTCTGGGCAGTTTGCGCATTCGGCCGCGAGGCAGCGCGGGCGGCCACAACGGATTGAAGTCCATCATTGGCGCGCTCAATTCCAGCGAGTTCGCGCGGGTTCGCCTGGGCGTCGGCCCGGACGAGCCCATCGGCGATATGGCGTCATACGTTCTGGGTCGATTCCACCGGTCCGACCTCGAAGCCGTGTCGGAAATGCTCAGCCAGGCCTGTGAAGCCGTGCATGTTATTTTGCGAGAAGGTTCTCAAAAGGCGATGAACCGCTTTAATCGGAGGGTTTCACCGCAACCATCGTGAGGGTCCATGCGTAATTACGAGATTATTTTCATTGTCCGGCCCGATGCCACTGAAGAGGACGTTGACAAACTGATTTCCCAAATGGAAGGCGTGGTGACAGGGACGGGTGGGAAGCTCGAAAAAGTTGAGAAACTGGGTCGCCGCAGGCTCGCGTATCGTGTGGCGAAGCAACGGGAGGGCATCTATATTCTCTTCCGGGTGCAGGGATCAGGCGACACCGTCAAAGAGTTTGAACGCCGCTTGAAGGTGATCGACGCGGTGATCAAGTACATGACGGTTCGGATTGACGAAGACCTGGAGCGCGCGGAGAAATTCAAGGCTCTGCGGTCAAAACAGGAGTCGAAGAAGCGGCGCTCCAAGCCCGCTCCGGCTCCGGCGCCACAGCCGGCTGCGGAAGCACCCCCGGCATGAAGAAACCGTTTTCCTGGCGCCGTGCTGTTGGTGCGCCCACAGGCGCGGGCTTGTTGCTCTCTCCGCCAAGACGGCCACAAGGACTCGAATTCTTCATACTTACCGAAGGAGTAGATGAATATGCCAGCACCTCGAAACAATCCTGGAGACTCTGAGCGCCCGCAAGGCCGGCGAGAGGGTGGATCTTCAGGCCCCAAGAAGCAATTCTTCCGGCGGCGCAAGGTGTGCAAGTTCTGCGAGGAGTCGATCGACTTCATCGACTATAAGGACGCGCGCCTGGTAGGCAGCTTCATTTCCGAGCGAGGCAAGATCCTTCCTCGCCGCCTTACCGGTACGTGCTCGACGCACCAACGCTCTTTGAGCCTCGCCATCAAGCGCGCTCGCAACATCGCGCTGCTGCCGTTTTCGACCGGAGCGTAAAAATGCAGGGATTAGGTGTTAGGGATTAGGGGAAGGGATGTGTCATCCTGAGCGAAGGGCAGCCCCCGCGGCTGTCAATGCTCAGGATGACAGGCGCTTGGTTTTTTATGCCTTCCTAACGAAGGGAGTTTAAGCAATGGATGTAATTCTGCTCGAGAATATCGACAATCTTGGATCGAGAGGGCAAGTGGTGAAAGTCGCCGGCGGTTACGGGCGAAACTATCTTCTGCCCAAGAAAATGGCGGTCGCGGCCACTCCTCAGAATCGCAAGTGGATGGAGCAGCAGCGCGTCCGGTTTCTCAAGATGGAAGCGAAGGAAAAGGGCGACGCGCAGGACCTTTCCACTCTGCTTCAAGGCGTCAGCGTAACCCTGACTCGAAAGTCCGGAGAAAAAGGAACACTCTTTGGTTCCGTCACGGCCATTGACATTGCCGAAAAACTGGCGGCGCAGGGCTATGTCATCGACAAGCGCAAGATCTCTCTCACTTCACCCCTGAAGGTTTTGGGTGAATACGACGTGCCGATTAAACTCCACAGGGAAGTAACGGCGTTCATCAAAGTGAAGGTTGAAAGCGAAGGAGGGCCGCAGGCTCAACCCGCAGCCGAAGCCCCGGCGCCCGCGCCATCGCCGGCACCCGCGCCCGCCCAGGAAGCAGAGCCGGCTGCCCAGTAGGTAAGCGGCTGATTGCCAATCGAGCGGACGTGGGACTGCGGCCGACGCCGAACAGTGAAAGCCCCTGTCATCCTGAGCGGAGCGAAGGATCTCCGCAGTTTCTTATCGGCCAGATCTATGAACAACTGCAGAGATCCTTCGCTTCGCTCAGGATGACAGATTCCGAGTTTTCTCTCACCCCCGCAGCCTTCCCCGTCTGCTATAATTCCCTCTGCGATTATTTCTCTGACATTCCAGGAACGCATTCCTCCCATGCCCAGCAATGCCGAACAGGAACGAGTGGTACCCCAGAATTTGGAAGCGGAACGGGCTCTGCTCGGCTCCATACTGCTGGATAATACCGCCCTCAACCTCGCTTTGGAGGGGGTCGGGAAGGACGACTTCTTCTCTGAAGCGCACCGCATTACTTTCGATAAAATGCTCGCCATCTCGGAGAGGAACCGCACCATCGATCTGGTGACGCTCTCCGAGGAACTCTCGAAAGAGGGGCAGATCGAAAAAGCCGGTGGGGCCGCTTACCTTGCTGCGCTCACGGATGGCGTGCCGGTTGGAACCTCCGTCGCGGTTTCCGAGTACTCCCGCATCGTCCGGGAGAAATCGATTCTCCGCCGCCTCATCAATGCCTCGCACAACGTGATTTCCCGCTGTCTGGAAGGATCGGACGACCCCGACACGCTGATCGACCTGGCTCAAAGCCAGGTGTTCGAGATCGCGGAGCAGAAGGTTCAATCGGGCTTCGCCAACATTCGCGATATTGTGCGGACGAGCTTCGGCACGATAGACGTTCTCTTCGAGCGCGGCCAGCGCGTGACGGGCATTGAAACCGGTATCGTGGACCTCGACAGCATGATGTCAGGACTCCAACCCGGCGAGCTGGTGGTGGTGGCCGCCCGGCCCTCCCTCGGCAAGACCGCCCTGGCGCTCAACATCGCCGCCCATGCCGCGATCAAGAACCAGAAGATTGTGGGACTCTTCTCGCTCGAAATGAGCAAGGAATCGCTGGTCATTCGTCTCTTGTGCGCGGAAGCGGAGGCCGACAGCCACAGGCTCCGCAGCGGGTTCGCAAATCGCGAAGACTGGAAGAGGTTAACCCTGGCGTTGGGCCGCCTGGCTGAAGCTCCGCTCTTGATCGAAGACACGCCCGCCCTGAGCATCATGCAGATTCGCACCAAGGCGCGCCGCCTGAAAATGGAGAAAGGGCTGGACCTCGTTATTGTAGATTACCTTCAGCTTGTCTCAGGCCAGGGGCGCTTCGAGAATCGCACCCAAGAGGTGAGTTACATTTCTCGCGGCTTGAAGAGCATCGCCAAGGAATTGAAGGTTCCGGTCCTGGCGCTTTCCCAATTGAGCCGCGCGCCCGAACAGCGCCCTGGGCACGGGCGGCCTCAGTTGTCGGACCTGCGCGAGTCCGGATCGATCGAACAGGACGCCGACGTGGTGATCTTCATCTACCGGGAGCGCAAGCCGGCGGATGAAACCGAAGAGGACGGAGAGGCGGAAAGGCGTGGAATCGAGATGAAGTTGATCGTCGGCAAGCAGCGCAACGGCCCCACCGGCGACGTTCCCGTCGTGTTCATGAAGCCGTATGCCAAATTTGCAAACCTGGTCCACGATCACGACTCCGGTAAGGAATAAGAGCGGCAAATGACATGTCATTCTGAGCGAAGCGAAGAATCTGGATTTGATTGTGGCTCTGCCGCCCCGTTTTTCTTGAATCTGGAATCTTGAATTTTGAATCGCGGCTTTGCCGCGCTGTGCTGAATCTTTTCAGACGAACCGTGAACCTTCCCGCTGACAAACTGCTCCGTCCCACCTGGGTCGAAATCTCTCTCTCCCGATTGCGCCGCAACTATGAACGGATCAGGCAACTCGCCGGCGGGCGCAAAGTGATGGCGGTGGTCAAAGCGGACGCTTACGGGCACGGCGCGGTTGCGGTGGCGCAATGCCTTGCGCAGTGCGGTGCGGAGTGGTTCGGTGTGGCGAGCGTCGAGGAAGCCCTGGAATTGCGCAACGCGGGCATCCGGCAGCCGATCCTGCTGCTGGGCGGCCTTTACATGAGCGATCCTGCGGACCTGGTGAAGTTTGATCTCACCCCCACGGTTTCCTCCACGGCGCGCCTTGATACTTACACCGAGTGCGCGCAGCGCTACGGCCGGCCCATCGAATTTCATCTCAAAGTGGATACAGGCTTGGGACGGTTGGGAGTGCCGCCGGACCGGCTGGCGGGGTTCCTCGACCATTACCGCTCGCTCGATGGCGTGCGCTTAACGGGCCTGCTCACCCACCTGGCTTCCGCCGAGGATCTGGTGGCCACTCATACGGAACTGCAAGCGGAGCGCTTCCGCACCGCGCTTCGACAGCTCCAGGAGGCGGGAATCGAGCCGAAGTGGGTGCACGTTTCAAACAGCGGCGCACTGCTCTCCCGGCGCGAGTTTCCGGAAAATATGATTCGCATCGGAGGCCTGCTTTACGGTTACTGCATGCCGCTGGTTTTGCCGCCGGACAAACAAATTCCGGACCTTCCCGTGTTTGAGCCCGTGCTCACCTTCAAATCCCGCGTCGTCTACCTGAAAGACGTGCCCACCGGCACGCCGCTTGGGTATGGTGAGGCTTTCTACACCCGGCGCCCCTCGCGCCTCGCCACCGTGCCCGTGGGTTACGCGGACGGCCTCAACCGCGCGCTCTCGAATCGCGGCCACGCCATCGTGGGCGGCCGGCTGGCGCGCCTCGCCGGCAACATCAGCATGGACCTCTCGCTTCTGGATGTGACCGACATCCCCGGCGTGAACGTTGGCGACGAGGTCATGCTTCTCGGCCAATCGCCGGCTGCCTCGATCACCGCGCTCGACATCGCCCAGATGCTCGACACGGTTCCCTATGAGGTTCTTTGCTTGATCGGCAAGCGCGTGCCGCGGTTGTATGGAGAGTAAGTCTGAATGGCCGCCACACGCCCGGAGGGCCGACAGAGCGTAGCCCACGTCGCTGGCACGTGTGAACAAACCCGAATGTGTCATCCTGAGCGAAGCGAAGGATCTCCGCAGTTGGTCGTAGGCCGCTCAACCATAAAGAACTGCCGGGATCCTTCGCTGCTATGAAAATGGCGGAAGCTTTTGTTGAAAATACAGGAGTTACCTCCAAAGAGCCATTTTCATGCACAGTGGTGAGCCGAAGGATCATGAAGTCTGCGCTCAGGATGACAGGCGGCTGACACGGGGCTTTGGTTATCCTGCCTATTTGGCTTTCTGGCCTTTGATGATCTGGGTCTTGTGCGCGCCCTTCAGCGTGTGAACCAGGAATCCATCCGCACCGTCCAGCCAGACTTCGGCCAGCACGTAATCTGTCACGTATTCCGTATAGGACGGCGCGAAGTTTCCCACCACATCGAAGACGATCTGGGGCTCGCCGAGAGGCGGGCTAGGCTGTGCCAGGCGCTTCGTGAAGGGGACCTGGAATACCTTGCCCGTTGTTTCCTGCCGAAGCGTGAGCTGACTGTCATCCTTTTGGGCGACTTGGTATACGCCGGCGGGAAGACTCTTGCCCCCGGCCTGAAAAGTGTACGGTATCTTAAAAATGTCCTGGGCAAAGGCGCCCGCCGCTCCCAAGACGAGAGCCAATGCCGTTGCCGCACAAACTGCCAAACGCTTCATATGAACCCACCTTTCGTGGAGGCCGCAAAAATCAGAACCGTTGCCCTCTCCCCAAGGGAGAGGGCTGCGCATTCATTTCTGGCCCCTCTCCCCAAGGGAGAAGGCAGACCGTTTATTGATTGCGCTCTCCTCAAGGGAGAGGGGTGCTGATTCTCTTACACGAACCACTCCTGCGTGGCGTTGCTGCGAGACGCTTGCGTAGACGGCACGCCGTTCTTCACTGCCTCTTCCATGCCCTTGATGAACGTGTCAATTTCCTCGAGCGTCGTGTAGATGTTCGGCGACACGCGCAGGGCCTGATACTCGAAGACCTGGTTGGGCGGCGCTCCTCCCACCAGCGGCACGACGATGATGCGGTATTTATCCATCAGGAACTTCGCGAGGTCGCGGACATCGATTCCCTCAATGTGCACCGCCGCCACGCCCCAAGCCTGCGGAGGCTCACTGAAATCCGTCAGCACCTTGACGCGCGGATAAGCCTTGAGGGCGTTGACCCAGCGCAGGTTCAGGTAGCGCAGGCGCGCCGCCTTGCGATCAGCGCCGATGGCCTGATGGTAAGCAAGAGCCTCGCCGAGCGCCGCCCGAATGGCCCACGGGTGCGTGCCGATGGCCTCGAACTTTCGGATGTCATCGTCCTGCTGTTCGGGAGCAGCCTGGAGCGGCCAGAATTTCGGAATCATCTCCTTGCGAACGTACAGGCAGCCGTTGCCGATCGGCGCCAGCAGCCATTTGTGCAGGCTGACGCCATAGGCGTCGCACTCGAGTTCCCTCAGCTTGAAGGGGAAATGCCCCAGGGCGTGCGCGCCGTCGATTATAGTGACGATGCCCTTCGAGCGCGCCAGGCGCGAAATCCGCGCCACGGGAAACAGTTGCGCCGTCAGGTTGGTGACGTGGCAGAAATGGAAAGCTTTCGTCTTCGGCGTGATGGCCTTCTCGAACCGCTGGTAGAGGTCGTCCCCCGTGGTGGGCACAGGGAATTGCAGGCGCGTCACTTTGATGTTCTCGCGCCGCATGCGCTGGTCCCACGTGGTCAGCATGCGAGGATAATCCTGTTCGGTGGTAATCACTTCATCGCCGGCCTTGAGGTCAATGCCGTTCTGGGCGATCTGAAGCGACTCGCTGGCGCCGCGCGTCAGGGCCATCTCCTCCGGGTCGCATCCAAACTCCTCGGCCATGCGCAGCCGGATGGTCTGGATGCGGTCCGCAATGGGCCCTTGATAAAAGATGGGCGCCATGTTGATCATGTCCATGTAGCGCCATTCCGATTCGAGCGCCACGCGCGGAGTCGGGCAGGTAAAGCCGTTATTCAGGTTAATAATGGTGCGGTCCAATTTGAAATCCAACTGGATCTCCCGCCAGTAGAATTCGTCTTTCGCCACCTCCGCCGGCGGCTTGTCTGCAACCGATTGGGAAGCCGCCAGCAGGCGCTCGAGCCTCATCACTTTGGCCGCCGACGCAACCGTTCCGGCGGCTCCGGCGGCGCGCAGAAATGACCTTCGACTCCACGAATGTGCTCTCATTAAGACCTCCTTGGTCTTGGGACGTTCGTTTTGAGGTTCACATTATACGGGAGTCGCGGGGCGAGTCAAGGCAGTCGAGAAGTCGAAAGTCGAGAGTCAAAAGTCGAAAGTCAAGAGTTCAACGACTGCGGCTGGCGCAGAGCGAAGCTCTGCGGTCTTGTAGTATCAAAACTCAGCAACACGCACAGCTTTGCTGTGCGCCAGCCACGCTACTCAGTTTGGCGCGATCCGCTTCTCAGATATAGAGCTCATGCCGATTTACACGACAAGCCGCAGACTTCGAAAAGCACGAAGTCTGCGCTACCCGGAAAGCCGTCCGCTTCTCAGATATAGAGCAAGCAATCCTCCCGCTGCTGCCGAACACGCAAACTTTGCTGCCACCGGGAGGCCGGACGGAGAAAAGAATCCCTCGAGCACGCCGGCCACGACCAACAGCGGGATGATTCCTAATGCCAGGCGAACCCCCTGCCCGCCGTAGTAAGCTACGGATTCGCGGCGCGGCAATTCGCCCGGAAAGAGCAGGCCTCGGCCCAGCAGCAAGCCCGCGCCGCCCGCAATAAAAATCGCGGGCAATTCCAGAATTCCGTGCGGCGCGACAAACGACCAAAGCTTCAAGCTCATGCCCGCCTGCCAGCATGCCGCGCCAATCACCCCCAGCATCACGCCATTCATCGCCAGCAGATAAACCGTGCCCACACCGGCGAGTATTCCGGCAGCGAACATCGTGAAAGAGACGGTGAGATTGTTGGTCATGATGGCGCTTGAGGCCAGCGGCTTGACCGTGACGACGGAGTGTGTCCACATCTCGCGACGGTCGATCGTGGCGCTCATTTCCGGGCCGAGGAAGAAGCGCTGCAAGGCAGGGTCCGCAAGAGTCGCCAAAAACCCCGCCAGTGCCCCGGCCATAAACAGCATTACCGCCAGGGCCGTGTATTTCCAGGTCTCCCGGAAAAGGCGAGGGAACTCGCGGCCATAGAAAGCCAGGATGAAGCGCGGCCGGACCGTGCGGCCCATGTAGATCAGGTTGTGAGCGCGAGCCAGAAGCTGATTGAGGTACCCAGCCCAGGGCCTGCTTAAAGGGTCTTCGCGCACCACGGCCAGGTCCGCGGCAATCTGGCGGTAGAGCAGGCTCAGTTCGCTCAGCTCCGCGTAGGTTAGAACTCTCAAGCCCCGGCGCCCCGCCTTCTCAATCATCAAAGCCAGGCGGTCCCAGTACGGCTTGCGTTTTTCGATCCAGCGTGCGCTAATCATAAGTGCCGAAAGTCGAAATTCGAAAAACGAAACTGGAAAATCGAAACAAGACTGCTGCGTCAGTAATTCGTCGAAGAATTGAGCCCGCGGAGCGGGCGTCAGCGTGTAGCCCACGGCGTAAGCCGTGGGTGGCCAGATCGCGTCCTCACCCCCGTCCCCTCTCCCGCCCTGGGGCGGGAGAGGGGTGCCGAAGGCGGGGTGAGGGCCGTCCAACCCAGGGCTTACGCCCTGGGCTACTCTATGCCGCCCCTGACGGGGCTGAGCCCTCGACCCGTGGCCGCGCTTTCTGAGGGGCATTCCGCAGCCTCTCTTCTGCCACGGGGGTCAAATGCTCCGCTCAGAAAGACAGACGCGATTCTCGATTATCCATTTTCCAGTTTCTATTTTCCAGTTTCGTTTTTCGCATTTCATTTCACGATTTTCGAACTTCGATTTTCGAATTTCGGTTTTCAACATGGACAACTTGGTTATTGAGACACCCGAACAAATCCCTCTCGAATTCCCCCTGGCGGGCATCGGCAGCCGATTTCTGGCGCTGGCTTTGGACACCGGGCTTCAGATTATCGCCTGGGCGATTTTAGGTGGGAGCGCCTACGCCGTAGGATTGAGAGGGCTGCATCAACCCGTTCGAGGCGTGTGGATGACGGCTCTGATTGTGTTTTTGTTGTTCCTCCTCCAATCCGGATACTTTGCGATCTTCGAAGCCGTCTGGAACGGACAAACCCCGGGCAAGCGCCTGATGAACCTGCGCGTCATCGAAGAATCCGGCCGCCCCATCACCGTGTACGAAGCGGTGGCGCGCAACCTGCTTCGCATCATTGACAGTATTCCGGTGCTTTATGGGGTCGCCATCATCAGCGCCCTCGTGAGCGCCAAGAGCAAACGCCTGGGTGACTACGTGGCGGGCACGGTGGTGGTGCACGAAAAGGCTCCCGTGCTGGATGGCGGGCTGCGATGGGAAACGGCAGCCTCTTCGCGCGGCGCCAGATTCGACGTTTCACGCCTCACGCCGGGAGAATTCGAGTTGGTCGAAGCGTTTCTGCTGCGCCGCAAAGAACTGGCGGAAACCGTACGGCGCGACGCGGCGCGAAAGATCGTCGAGCGCCTCTCCCCGCGCCTCGCCCTGACCGCCCAAGACGCGCAGGAGCCGGAAAAACTTCTCGAAACACTCGCCCTCGCCTATCGCGCCCGCGCCCGCTACGGCTCGCCCGCATCCGCCGCCCGCCCGTAGGGGCGGTTCGCGAACCGCCCCTACCCGACAACAAGAAGGTGTGAAAGAATTGCGCTGTCATGCTGAGCGAAGCGAAGCATCTGCATTAATCCCCTTGAAAACAAACAAATGCAGATTCCTCGCTTCGCTCGGAATGACAAGGCCTGGTGATTTTTTCACAGCCTCCCAACGCCGGGACGTAGGCGCCACCCGCGAAGTTGAAGGACGAGCCGCAGACTCTCTGAGAAGCGAGACGCTGCGTTGCTTCCTATGCGCCTATCCGCGAAGCTCCGCGATGAGGCTGTTGGCCGCATTAATCAAGGTCTGGCCCTCCGTGGGTGTCAACCGGCCAATAGCAACCAGAAGTCGAACATCGAAGATGAACGCATCGAGGTCTGAAACCGCACCGCCGGTGCGGCCTGCATTTACAGCGGCCAGTGCGGCGTTGAGTGGGGCAAGAAGGAGTTCCTCCAGGCCGGGATTGAGGGTTCCCGCGGAGACGAGCTTCTTCACCGTGTTTTGCAGATTTGCGATCTGTTCCCTTGGGCTATTCTTGAACTTGGCCACGAAGGTGTTTTGAGGGCCTGCCAGGGAGGTCTGGAACGCCCCCCCAGTCGTCGGGAAGTTCGTGGATTGGGTCCAGCCGGTCATGTAGGCGTTGCCCAGGGAATCCAGGGCGATGCCCGTGCCGTGATCCTCGCCGCTGCTGCCGCCAAAATAGGTCGAGTACAGAAGCGCTGTGCCGTCAGGATTCAGCTTGGTGACAAAGGGGTCTTCACTCACTGTCAGTGATGTCTGTAACGCGCCCGCGGTTGTGGGGAAGTTGGCGGAACTAGCCAAGCCAATCACGTAGGCGCTGCCGAAAGTATCCACGGCGATGCCATAGCCGTAATCAGCGCTGCTCCCGCCAAGATAGGTGGAGTAGACAAGCGCCGAGCCGCCGGGGTTCAGCTCAGTGATAAAGGCGTTCTCAGCGCCTGCCAGTGAGGTCTGGAATGCCCCCGCAGTTGTCGGGAAGTCACTAGAATCCGTGGTGCCGGTCACGTAGGCATGGCCCGCAGAATCCACGGCAACGTCTTGGCCCGAGTCCTCCAACTTGCCGCCAAGATACGTGGAATAGACAAGCGCCGAGCCGCGGGGGTTTAGCTTGGTGACGAAGGCATTGACATAGCCTGCCAGTGAGGCCTGTAACGCCCCCGTCGACGTCGGGAAGTTTGGGGAGTCGGTAGACCCGGTCACGTAGGCGTGGCCCGAAGAATCCACTGCGATGCCATAGCCCTGATCAAAGCTGCTGCCGCCAAGATAGGTGGAGTAGACGACCGCCGAGCCGCTAGTGTTCAGCTCGGTGATGAAGGCGTTCTGATCGCCTGCCAGCGTCGTCTGGAACGCCCCCCCAGTTGTCGGGAAGTTTGTGGATTGGGTATTGCCAATCACGTAGGCGTGGCCCGAAGAATCCACGGCAATGCCATAGGCGTAACCGACGCTGCTCCCGCCGAGGTAGGTGGAGTAGACAAGCGCCGAGCCGCTGGGGTTCAGCTTGGTGATGAAGGCATTAAGCTCGCCAGACGGTGAGGTCTGGAACGCCCCGGCGGTCGTCGGGAAATTGGCCGATACGGTTAGGCCGGTCACGTAGGCGTGGCCGGAAGAGTCCACGGAGATGCCAAAGCCGAAATCTGAGTCGCTGCCACCGAGATAGGTGGAGTAGACAAGCGCCGAGCCGCTGGGGTTCAGCTTGGCGACGAAGGCGTTGGAAGTGCCTGCCGGCGTCGTCTGGAACGCCCCCGCGGTGGTAGGGAAGTTACCGGAACTGGTCTCGCCGGTTACGTAGGCGCTGCCGAAAGTATCCACGGCAATGCCATAGCCGTAATCGACGCTGCTGCCGCCAAGATAGGTGGAGTACGCCAACACTGGGTCAATCACGAGCGCCCTGCTGTGATCGTAGGCCCCCAGCTTGAAGGCCACATCGCATGCTCCCTTCAGGATGTAGCTTCCGCTGATCTCTCGCCGCCCGCCCGTGCTCTCCTGGTACATCAGGGGTCTATACATACGAACCTCGCCTCCGTCGATCCGGACCACGAGCTCCCCATTAGGGGCGATTCGTAGGGGGGGCTTTAGGCCGCCATCCGTGCTTGATGCGTCGCGGGGTAAACCCGCCGCTACATGCAGTGCAATCACACTTGGGTCGGCGCCCGGAGCAACCACGAGGTCGTACTCGAGTTGCTCTTGGTTGCCGTAGAAAATCACATCCACGCCGGGGTAGACGCCGTGGTACTTGACCCGAGCATAGGTCGGCACATTCGTTCGCCACTTCTTGGGGTCATTGCCGATGAAGTAGTTGCTCTTTCCCGGCAACTCGTCCAGCCCCGTCACCCTCGCGGTAGGGTTTGAACCCAGGAGCCGCGTACGCAGGACCGCCGAGACTCGCGATTCGGGCTTGGCGCTCGGAGGCTCGAAGGCGCGGCTGAGTGGCGCCAGAGTCTGCATCGGCGGTGCGGGAATCCCAGAAGCACTGGCGAGTTTCGATCTCCCGATCTCGAATTTCGATCTTCTTGCTTGTGGGTTCTGACTTCTGTCTTCTGATTTCCGCAGCTCCAGCACGGCTTCATCGCAGGTCAGGAACAGTGTGTAATCCGGCCCGCGCGAGAGGAACTGGACACGCGCGTCCGTCTGGCCCTGGTTGGCTTCAAAGCTCAAAGGTAATTTGGCAAAGGAAGCGGCAGGCTTTCCGGCTGGAACCAGGCCGCTATCAGCCCTCCGAGGTTGAAAACTCATTTGCCCATGCTGGAGCATATATCCCGCGCAGAGGCACAGCATGAGAACGCACGATTTCCAGAGAGTCTTTCGATGTTTCATGAAGGTCTCCTTAGGGATAGCCAGCAGACTGGCCACCTAGGTAGCTCGAAGGGTCCAAAACGCGAGGAACGAAGGAAGCCAGGAAACAACCCGGCTGGACTACAGGTGGAGCCGAGAGAGAGGAGAAACATACGCGCCTCCTCAACCGATTCGCCCCTAACTATCGAGAAACGGCGTCATGTATACCATAGGGCGCGAAGGCTTTCAAGCGGGAAACGAGCCATTGTCGCGGCAACATGATAATGTCCGCGAGTGGCCCAGACGTGCCGTTCTTTGGCATGTCTCGGCCCCTCTGATGCTCAAGAGGCGCCCGCGGCCGGCGGTGTAGGGGTAGGGCTTGCCCTACCCGCGTCGGGGCCGGCAGGAATGCGGGGACGGCAAGCCGTCCCCCTACGGCGGGGCGCCGCCACAGGTTGCGCCGTAGGGGCGGTTCGCGAACCGCCCCTACGTCGATCAACCATCGCCCATCCAGGGGTTGCGCGGAGTCCCTGGGGTCGGGACTCCGCGGCTGTTCCGTGGGGGCCTGCTGAGACGCGTCGTTCGGCGGAAGAACCGCAGAGTCCCAACAACAGGGACTGTGCGCTACAGGCTCCATGCATGCGCCGCCCGCGAGGGAGCAAGCGACCCCTCACCCGGCTCCGTCAGCTGACGGACTGATGAAAACGCCGGCAGCGGCCCACCCTCTCCCCAAGGGAGAGGGCTGTCTCATCCCGTCGCTAGCGTATCATTCTGGGCTTGACAGCCTAGCTATGATTCTGCTAAGCTATGAGGGTTGTGAACGTGTATCTCACCTTTTGTGGGGACGGTTCCTCTGCCGCCCCTGCCCCCGAACTTTCCTGACCATGGAGAATATTATGTCTTTACGCAAGGCTACTTGTCTTACTTCCCGGTTAGCTCAGTTTCTCAAAGGGTGAAAGTGAGACCGCGAAATAGAGCCTCCAATATAGGCCGGGTCAGTCGAGCAGGGCGTCACCTGCAGTGCGATTTGACAGCCATCAGCATGAGGAGGCCGGGGCCGCTGGCCGGATCGAAGAGTGATGCAGGGATTTCCAATGAAACAGGATATAGAAAACGGCGGATTCCGTGAGTTTCACATACTAATATGCCCAAGAAGACTCATTGAATCCTGAGCCTCCTCGCGGACCTCCCTGTAAAGGGCCGCAATGTTGTCCACCGTGAACCCGAGCCGCCCCCTTGTTGTTTTCCAAAACCGAGTAGGCGGCCTATTCCCAACGCGGTTTGCCACTTCTCGTCTTCGAGCCGCCACACGATGCATCCGTCAGTTCTTTTATCTGTGCTTCTTTGTCCGATTCTGTTGCCTCGAATTGTCTTACGCGCCACGATCTCGAAGTCCCAGCGCGATCTCGCGAAATTTTTCCATTGAAAGCCCGATTACGATAGGCTTAGCATACCATGCTGGCTCGATGATGCTTTGTCCACCACTGCAGGATCAATGTTCCGCCCACGAAAGCGATGGTGGCGAACCGATAAGCCGTCGCAGAGCTTCCCCGATTGTATCCGTACCATTGTCTCCACCCCGGTTCCAGTCTTATTGCCTTCGAACAGCGCCTGACCGTAAAACCTGCACGAGCCACCAAATCCGACCCTCGTCGAAGCGCTCGAATGTCCTGGGCGCCAAAAGAAGTCTTGTTTTTGCGAAGTTAGGTCTAAGCCTTACCCGGCGCGGCGCCTTTCGATCAGCCGCTCCTCGTCGTCATCTGCC
>CAWIUZ010000227.1:0-10146 GCA_963838915.1 uncultured Acidobacteriota bacterium | reverse complement strand
TCGACTGGCCCTGATGCTGATGCGCACGGAGCTTTCCGTGATCGCTATCATCGGGATTGTCTTGCTGATCGGAATCGTCAAGAAAAACGCCATCATGATGGTGGACTTCGCGCTGGATGCGGAGCGGAACGGCGGGAAGAGTTCCCGGGACTCGATCTATGAGGCATGCCTGCTGCGTTTTCGCCCCATTCTGATGACTACGATGTCGGCCATCCTGGGCGCCGTCCCCTTGGCAATCGGCAGGGGTACAGGCTCGGAGTTCCGCCGTCCTCTCGGCATCGCCATCATCGGGGGCCTCCTGGTAAGCCAGTTGCTCACCTTATATACAACCCCGGTGGTCTACCTCTATTTTGACCGGCTACAGAATTGGTGGCGCCGCGCCGGCAACAGAGCAGGAGAGGCGGCGGTGGCGCTCCAGTCGCCGGAAAGTTAGAACCCCGTCACGCTTTGCACAGGCCCGGAGGGCCGACAGAGAGTAGCCCACGGCGCAAGCCGTGGGCCGGGGTACCGCACCCTCACCCCCGTCCCCTCTCCCGCCCAGCGGGAAAGGGGTGTTCGTCAGCCGACGGGCGGGGTGAGCGGCAACCAACCCAGGGCTTAGAAGTTGTGAAAAAATCAGCCGCCTGTCATCCTGAGCGCAGCGAAGGATCTCCGCAGTTCCCCATGGTTCAATGAATTACGAACAACTGCGGAGATCCTTCGCTTCGCTCAGGATGACACACTGCGAATTTCTTCACACATTCGTACGCCCTGGGCTACTCTATGTCGCCCCTGAGGGGACCATGGACAACGGGCGCCCATGAGAAAGATTGTCTTAACGAACTTCCGGCTCACGACGCTTGCAGGCCGCCTTCTATATCACAATGCGATATTGTCTGAACTTCTGACAACGAATTCTCTTTTCCGTGCATCGCAAGTAATAGACACGAACTGGCGATGAACCAGGGCGCGCCGCCGGGGGTGGGCCGATGGTTCCGATTTCTCTTTGTTTCCAGGGCTTCCTCGCTCGACATCCAAGCAGTACCTCCAGGAGAACCAGAAGCGCTTTACCAACCACTGCGATGGAGTTGCCGCCCGACAGTGTGAGCGCGGGCTCGCGTCCGGCTCCCTCACTTTCTTCGCTCAGCGCGCCACATCACCGCGTGTTCATAAAGGAGGAGTACAGATGATTGACATGACGTTTGCTTCTTTTCTCACTCTGCTGGTCATCAGCCTGATCTGTGCGCTGATCGTGCACTACGGGATCCGCTATCGCGTGCTGGAGGGAGCCGATGGGTTCCTGGCCAAGTGGGTGGTGGGCTGGATAGGAGCCTGGGTGGGGTCGCCCGTCCTGGGCCACTGGTTCGCGAATGCCCACATTTCCAGCGTCTACATCATCCCGGCGTTTATCGGCGGCTTCGTGGGCGCCTTTCTGACAACCGCGGTTTGGAAGGCGGAAGCCAGGGTTGTGAGCCAGCACCAGGCTTAAGCGCGCGACAGGCGCCAAAACCCCGGCGCGGCGCTCGACTTGGGAGGTCGCAATGGGCGCTCAAGGCCGGCGCCGCGCCGAAGATATGAGGGATTAAGTGTACGTCATCCTCTCATACGTTACGTACGTGCTTCTGGCGGTGATCACCTTCGCACTGTTATTCGGGGTCGGTGCGGTGGTGGTCATCGTGGAAGAAGCCTTTCGGTTCGCGTGGGCATACGAAGCGAGGCACGAGATCGTGCGGCGTTACCGAACAAGGAGGTAATCCTTACCTGATCGGGCCTGCACTTTCGGCCTCCAAAAGCCTCCCAGACATTTATAACCTCCCGTAGAATCACATAGATAAGTCACACGTTCGGCGGATTGGTGAGTTAATTGCCTCGCCTTGGTTGGTAGCTCCAGCTTGGAAAGGGGCTGGCATCCTGGGGCGGGCACGCAATTTCGAAATGAAACCCGGATTGACCATAACGAGACGATGCCTGGTCTTGCCCGGGCAAAAGTCAAACACGGAACGCCTAACAGGACAAATACAGAACCACACAAGGAGCGCATTATGAAATCAGAGGGCAACCTGGAAGTATTTGAGAGTCTAAGGACGCCGCACCAGAACTTCCCTAGAAACCCATGCGGACGCGCCCTGAGCGACAGCTCAGAATCGCGACTGAAGAATAGGCGCGCCCGGCGGGCGGCGACGTGCTCTGTAATAGGTATGTTGGTATTATTGTTTGTGGCGACGGCGGTGGTAATTCCCGCCCCGTCCTATGCCATGGATATCGGGATCTCGATTCGCGTTGGCCCGCCTCCCCTGCCTGTCTATGCCCAGCCGCTGTGTCCTGGCTCCGGCTATATCTGGACTCCAGGCTATTGGGCATACGACCCCGTCGACGGGTATTACTGGGTTCCCGGGACGTGGGTGATGGCGCCTGAGCCAGGCTATCTATGGACTCCCGGTTATTGGGGTTGGAGTGGTGGATTTTTCTTGTGGCATGCAGGCTACTGGGGCCCGCATGTCGGTTTCTACGGCGGAGTCAATTACGGCTTCGGCTACACCGGGGCGGGTTACGAAGGGGGTTACTGGCGGGGCCACGATTTCTTTTATAACCGCTCGGTGAATAATGTTAACGTTACAAACATCAGAAACGTATATAACCGGAATGTAGTGAATAACGTGACGCGCGTCAGTTACAATGGCGGTCCGGGCGGCTTGAACGTACGGCCTAGCTCTGCTCAGTCGGCGGCCGAGCACGAACGGCACATCGCCGCCACATCCGCCCAGCAACAGCACCAGAACTTTGCCCGCCAGGACCGATCGCAATTCGCATCCGTCAACCACGGCAAGCCGGCTGTATCGGCCTCAGCGCGGCCGGGCGAGTTCCGTGCGGGCAGCGCCGCAAGACCGGCCGGCAGCCAGGGTGTGACGCAGCATGGCCCGACTCATACGCCGCCAAACAACGCACGGTTTGAACACTCAAGCCCCGCCGGCGGCACCGCGCATCCGTCCAGGGCGGCGACGCCTCCGGCCAACCGCAATCTTGAAAGACCGCAGGCGAGGACGCCAAACGTGGAACCGCGGCAGTCGCACGCGCAACCCTCGCACGCGGCGCCAGCCCGCACGCCTGCAAATGCTCCTCGCCCTCAGGTTCACGAGGAACGTAAAGCGAGTCCGCCCGCAGAAAAGAAGCCACAGGGCCGCGAACCCGAGCCGCACCATTAGGATGCTGCGGAAAAACGATTGGGTACTGTCATTCTGAGCGGAGCGAAGAATCCCGGCAGTTGTATTTTCAATGAACTACGGAGATCCTTCCTTCGTTTCACTCAGGACCGCCGGCGGCTCCTCAGGATGACAGCAAAGAGGATTCTTGCGCAGCCTGCCAGGCTGCTTCCTTCCTCGTCAGACGTGGATTCCCGTCCTCCGGAGGACGGGCCAGGGGGTGGTGGTCACCAACCGCCCCTCACCCTTCCTTACCAGGAGGGGAATCATTCTCGTGCTTCCCTCCTTCCAAAGCCGCTGCCGCGGTCTGATCGTGGCAGAGTTTCAACGTAGCGCTGGCCTTCAGGGCAGCAATGGCCGACCCTACGCTCAGCTCAGGGGAGACTCTAAAGGTCGGCGCTACGTTCAGGTTGGGACAGTGCCCGCCGTCTGGCAACATTTGACTTTGGTTCACATCTAAATTAACAGGAGTTGCAGGTACTCGCTGTACGGGGCTCTGCATAGGCGCAGAGGGAGAGAATCCGCCCGCCAGGAGGTAATCGGTGAGGCCTGAGTTCAGAGGACAAGTGCGAAGCGTGTTGCACGCCGCAGTTCGAGGGCTGCGAAAGTTCGCGTACGCCGCTCCAGTTCCCCGAGCGCCGATTGAAAAACCTCCCCGGCAGTTGCGCCTGGGGCTAGCGCTCGGCGGCGGATTCGCGCCCGGCCTCGCCCACATCGGCGTGCTGAAGGTGCTGCTCGATAACCGAATTGCAATCGACAGCCTGGCCGGCACCAGCATCGGCAGCATTGTAGCCGCAGGTGTTGCGAGCGGCTGCGCTATTGACGAGATGGTGGCGACAGCGCGTATAGTGCGTTGGAGCAGCTTTGCCCGCTGGACCTTCCCGCGCCTCGGCTTTGCGACCAACGAGCGGTTGGAGGTATTCCTCTCGAAAACCCTGCCTTGCCGGACTTTTGAGCAGCTCAAACTCCCGTTGGCAATTGTGGCCGCCGATCTCAGGACGGGCGAGGAAGTCATCTTTCGCGAAGGCGACCTGATGACACCCTTGCGCGCCAGTTGCAGTTTTCCCGGCCTGTTTGTTCCTATTGAATACCGAGGGCGGCTGCTTCTCGACGGCGCCGTTGTGAACAGCGTTCCGGTATCTGCACTTTCCGGAGTGGACGTAGTTGTGGCGGTTCACATCCGGAGCAACGGTCTCGAGCGAAATCCCACGAATCTGTTCGAGATCGTGGGCGAGTCCTTCCGAATCACGCAAAATCTGAACCAGTCGAGTTGGAGGGATCGCAGCGATCTGGTGATCGAGCCGGAGTTGACGGACTTCCGGTGGGACGATTTCGGGCACGCTGATGGATTGATCGCCGCAGGCGAGATGGCCGCCCGGCAAACTCTTCCGGCATTGCGCGACCTGTTGCGGCAGCGAGCGGCGGAGGGGATCCGCAGGCCTCAACCGCGGCGCGTCACGTTGCCTGCCACCTCGGCTCCATAGAGCCCGCTTGCCTGACAACCCGGGGCCGAGCGAGGACTCTCGCGCTGTCCTGTTTTCAAGGCACTGCGAGATTGCTCGCCACCTGCGGCCCTCCTGAAAATCGCGCCCACTGTGTCATTCCCGCGAATCAGGCTGGTAGGGGCGGTTCGCGAACCGCCCCTACTCAAGGGCCGTGTCATTCCCGTCTAAGCGGTAATCGATGGTGTTCCGGACCGCGAGGTCTCTTATGGGCACCGTTCCTTCCCCGGCGGCATCCAATCACATGGGGTTACCCGCGAGAGGAGAACATCCATGAAACCGAGCCATCGACGCTTTTTGCGCGACAATCTGTTAGGAATCAGCCTGACCCTTATCGGCCTGCTGTGTGTGGCGGCCGTCACGACGGCCTACATCGAACGCAGCGGCCACTCCCGATTTGCAATGGCGGACGGTCGAGTACTGGATGGGCCGGATATCAATGCGCTGCGATCTCTCAACAAAGCTTACGAGCAGATCGCCCAGTCTATGACGCCGTCGATCGTCTCGATTCAATCAACGCAAGTCGTTAAGACGCAGATGTCCCCCTTTTCCTCTGACCCGTTCTTCCGGCAGTTCTTTGGACCGCAGGGCCAGATTCCGCGCGAGCAACGAGAGCACGCGCTTGGCAGCGGAGTGCTGGTGTCGTCGGATGGGTACATCCTGACCAATAACCACGTGGTTCGGCATGCGACGTCGATCAAGGTGATGCTTTCGGATACGCGTACCTTTGACGCGAAAGTGGTGGGAGCGGATCCCCAGACGGACGTTGCCGTGGTCAAAATCGCGGGCACGAAACTGCCTCAGGCCGCTTCCCTCGGCGACTCATCCAGCCTGCGAGTGGGTGACGTTGTGATGGCTTTCGGAAATCCCTTCGGCCTCAATTTCACTGTGACCCGCGGGGCGGTCAGCGCGTTGAACCGTACGGAAGGCGGCATTGAAGACATTCAGAACTTCGTTCAAATAGACGCTCCGATCAACCCCGGCAACTCCGGCGGTGCGCTGGTGAATGTCGACGGTCAGGTCGTCGGCATCAATACTGCCATCTTGAGCGGCGAGGGCGGCATGGGAGGGGAAGGCGGATTTATTGGTATCGGCTTTGCCATTCCCATCAACATGGCCAAGCACGTGATGGAAGACCTGATCAAGAACGGCAAAGTCACGCGGGGCTACCTAGGCGCGAGCATCAAGAGTCTGGACGAAGGCGTGGCGCGCGCTTTCAAAGTGCCTGACAGCTCGGGAGCCATCATTGAGGACGTTAGTCCCGGAGGACCCGCCGCCAATGCAGGTTTGAAGAACGGCGACGTGGTCCGAAAATACAACGGGCAGCCCGTCGCGGACTCCGGCCAGTTGGTTGCTATGGTGACCGACACGAATCCTGGGACCGCGGTGAAGCTCGACATACTCCGGGACGGCCAGCCCATGTCCGTCCAGGTGACGCTGGGCGAACGTCCCGCGGACTTGAACGTTCACGCCGGTCTCGGCTCGGCTCCTTCGCAAGGCACGCTCGAAGGGATCTCAGTCCAGGCTCTGACGCCCGATATTCGCCAGCAGTTCGGCCTGCCGCCGGACCTGCAAGGTGTGGTCATCAGCAACCTCGATCCGGAGAGCCCCGCGGCCCAGTCGGGATTGCAACCTGGAGACGTGATCGAGGAAATCAATCATCATCGCGTAAACTCGGTAGCGGATTTCCAGCGCTTGGCAGCCCAAGCCAAGGGCGACACGCTGCTGCGCATCAATCGGCAAGGGAGTGGGGCGTTCATCGTCGTTTCACCGAACGCAGGCGGCGACGACAATCAGCAATAGCACGCAATTGTCCCGCGACGGCGAAACAAGGCGCTGTCGCGGGACACCCCGACCCAAGGGAGCCTGTGTTAGAACTTTGTTTTGCCGTCATTCCGGGGAGTGGGATTGCAGCCCACCCGAGCGAATGAAAATCACCAGCCGCACTTCCGGAGGGTTGGGACAGGATTGAGATCGAACGGGTTTGAGTTCGGGGAGAAGCCAAGCAACTCACTGCGGTCAGTGGCAAGCCTGCTACCTTAATTAACAACAACCGCGACCTAGGGGCGGCCCTTGTGGCCGCCCTGCTAAACCACAAGGGTCACCCCAGCGAACGATCACCCCCAAAGCCGCTTATGCCATTTTCCAGTCACCATACTGAGTTGAGAGGAGGCCTTTACCCATGTCTGCGCAGGCTTCCTGCGCCGAGCTTGGTTCAGGCGGGCGCGTAGCTGCGCGCCGCGGGCCATTCGCGACGCCGGCCCACTCGCACCAGAGGCGAGCTGTTGCTGGCGGCGCGCAGCAATAATCTGAAGGAGCAGTTGGTCGCGCTCCTGACTTGAAATCGCCAGGTCCCGGAGCCGGACGTTTCCATCCTTCGAGTGGAACTTCAGTAGGGCCTTCAGATGCGGATAACTTTCGATCAAGTCTGCGACTTTCTCCTCAATGGATACTGCGACGCCCGGTGAAACGTTCGAGCGGGTTTCGCCCAGGGCGCGCGGAACTGAGTAGCGATAGGCGCTCCGCGAAATACTTGTGTCGACGTAGTCAGACTGCATCCAACCGCCTTCGTCTGCCATTTACCCCACCTCTGTCCGTATAATCCTGCTGTGCTGACCTTCGACAGCATCCTTACTGCTTGCCCCATGACGCGGGCGGTCAGACGCTACTGGCTGTATAGGAGGTGCGCCCGGCTGGGAAGCCGGGCGCACTTCCCTTCCCCTACCTGCCAGTTGGTGCCAGACCCAGCTCCTGCCACTGTCTGGTCACGCCCAGAGAGCAAGCCTTCGAGTAATATCCCGCAATGTGATCCATTCTGATCCTGAAAAGATCTTGCTTCCGAGGGAGTAGATTAATTGCCGCTTGCTGTCCTGCCAACTCGGAGAGTTTCGAGTTTCTCGGGAGACGTTTACGTGGGTTATTAAGAATCCCCGTGCTCCCCTTTCAGCCAACTCCCAAGTAAGAGGAGCACGGAGAAAACCTTTTCAAGTGCGGCCGCTTGTCTAACGACTACCTGGCATTTTCAAGAAGCATAATGCCGCTCTTGCGCCAAAGCTACTGGGAAACTTCCTAGTTTTGAGGGGAGAGAATACTAGGGGTCAGAAAGTCGAACCTACGTCGGCTGGATAATACCGTGGGTTATTGCATATGTGGTCAACTCGGCGATGGTTCGAACGCCGGTGGCCTCCATGATGCGGTATTTGTGGAATTCGACCGTTCGAGTTGAGATATCCAACGTGGCCCCGATTTCCTTGGGTGATTTTCCTTCTGCCAACAGCTGCAGGATCTCCCTCTGCCGCGAAGTGAGTTCCGGCTTGAGTTCCTCCGGGTGCTCGCGCTTTGCCATCAGCGCGCTCAGAACATCGCCGGCGACGAGCGGAGAAATATAGGTCCGCCCCCGCGTCGCCTCGTGAATGGCTGTTATGATTTCCGAAGGTGCGGACCGCTTTAAAACGTAACCGGAAGCGCCGGCCTGAAAAGCAGCAGTGGCAAAGGTCGCGTCGTCGTGCATGGTGAGGAACACGATCTTTGGAGCGTGCGGCATTTTTCGTATCCGCCGCGCAGCTTCGATGCCGTTTAACGACGGCATCGAGATGTCGGCAACAATGACGTCGGGCTGCAATCGGTCGACCGCATCAATCAACTCCCGGCCGTTGCCGATAAGTCCCACCACCTCAAAATGCGGCTCAAGGAGGCACCGCAACCCTTCGCCAAACATGAGGTGATCATCCCCTAACAGAACCCGTGCACGTCCCATCGCTGGTCGCCTGCCGCTCCTGAGTGACTTATCCCTGAGGGCAGGCCCTCCGCGCCTTATGAGTCCAATCTTCCCCGGCACACGGCGCGCCGGTTTCGAGCGTGGTCATTATATTCAAAATCGCAACGGTTTGCGAATCGTAGTCGGCAACAAAGTGGGAGGGAAAAGTGTAAAGGGCGAAGGCTGAAGGGTAAAGTGGGGGACACAATGTCCCTGTCATTAACGGCACCGGGATTAGTATGTTCCCGGCCGTTTTTCAAGTTCTACGTTATCGTTCAACCTTTGCCCTTTTGACTTTCTTACGGCGTTTTGCGGTGGTCCTGGATTGGACTCGCTCCCAATTCCGGTTGAGCGACGGCCGTGCCCTTTCCGCGAAGCGCCCGCCTCATCGCGGAGCGGATCATCATGAATTCACCCACGTTTTCGAGCGCCAGCATGCCGACCAATTCTCCGTTGTGCTCGACGGGCAGCGAGCGGCAACGGCAGCGCTGCAACACCTGGACCGCCTGCTCGAGCATGTCGTGCGAGTCGACCGTTTCGAGATCCCGTCGCATCGCATCGCGCACAAGCTTCCCGGTTCCGCCTTCGGCAATGGCGCGCATCAGGTCTTCGCGCGTCAGTACACCCAGCACGTGCGTACCGAAGACCACGGGGAAGTCCTGTTGCCAGCCCGAAAGAATATGTTCCACCGCCTGCTCCAACGTGTCGTCGGGCTGCAGAGTTTGGAAGTCTGTCAACATCACTCGCTGCACTGGAATTCCGCCCAACGAAGTGCGCATCTGCACCATCCCCGCCTCGCCGGTCGCGCCCATCCATACAAAGAGTGCGATGAAAAGCAGGAAGGGGTCGAAGAACAGGCCCAGGAATCCAAAAACAAAAGCGATTCCCTGGCCGATGTGCGCCGCCATCTGCGTAGCGTCCGTGTAGTCCATCCGCCTGGCCAGCAGGGCGCGCAAGACTCGGCCGCCGTCCATGGGAAAGGCCGGAATCAAGTTGAAAAGCACCAGCCACACGTTGACCGAAATCAGACTGGCAAAAAAATCGTGACCTGTCCAACTGATCGTCTCAGCCTGGCGCAGGCTGGGCAACCGCCCAGCCAGACCGAGTGCCAGAAGCAGCGCCGCGGCAATCACCACGTTCACCGCCGGCCCTGCCACCGCCACCAGCAGTTCCTGGTTCGGGTCGTCCGGCATGCGCTCGAGTCGGGCCACCCCGCCGATGGGCAGCAGCACGATGTCGCGCGTGCGAATGCCGTATCGTCGCGCCGTGAGCGCGTGCCCAAGTTCGTGCAGCACGATGCAGGCGAAGATCACCAGAACGAAGAAGACCCCGAACATGGTTTGCTGCAGGTTGTGGCCTTGCGTCCAGTTGACCACTACAATGAATCCCACCAGCAGCAGGAAAGTTGCGTGCATGTAGACGTTGATCCCAGCCAGCCTGCCGATCTTCCATGCCCAGCGCATAAGTTTTGAGCCCTCCCTAATATGATAACCCCAACGGACAGATGGTTGCGAAAAAGAGGGGGGACATAGGACATACACGCCAGCCGCGCGCTTGGCGCCTGGATGCGGTTCGCGGACCGCCTCTACAGAACCCGGAGCGCTGGAAGTGCATCTAACATTAGGACTGTGTGGGGCACGACTCGAGCAGCCTTCTGGCAAAGGAGTGAGTCCATGAAACACGGATTCCGAGTGTGTTGCTTGTTTGC
>CAWIUZ010000226.1:0-14844 GCA_963838915.1 uncultured Acidobacteriota bacterium | reverse complement strand
CCGTGTTTTTAAGTCTGCCTGTGCTGCTTCCGCATCGATTTCGAGCGTACCCTTGAGCCCCTCGGGAGTGGCGACTCGGAAAGCGCCCGCTGGTGGTTGAACGGTTTGCGCGTGTCACGGAACCAGATGCCGCCTTCCGTCTCGATCTGCCTGAGGTACGGCCGCCCGTTGGTGGAAAAGCCTCGCCGCCAACGCCACGCGGGCATCCGAGCCGGAGGCCGCGGTCCCCCATCTCCTCCGCATCCTGGAGATCGACCGCGACGACGAGCAGGCCCGGCTCGGGCTGGTGACCGCGCTGGTGGGCGCGGGCCGCCACGGCGAGGCGCACCGGCATTACCTCAACTACCGCCGCGCCATGGACGACCTGGGGGTCCTCCTATTACTCCTTATATTCTCCCAGTCGATTTAGGTGGTACTGGAACAGATGACCCCTCTAATTGCCGGGGCAGATGTAACTATTACAGGAGCTTGGCCCGATCAAACTATTAGTTCGAGTGGTGGCGGCGGTAGTACAACACCAGATGTGATTGCAAAATTAGTGAATATTTTAAATAAGGACTATATATGCTATTTCTAGTCAGTACTTCCGAGAGCGACTCGAGCGGGAATCTCACCAGTGAGTACGCCTTCTTCAACAAGCAGCGCATCGCGCGCCGGGACGTTTCCTCAGGGAACGTCTACTATCTTTTCCGCGACCGCCTCGGTTCCTACCGCACGCTGACGGACTCGACGGGCCGTGTCCAGGGTGAGTCGGAACTACTATGCGTTCGGGGGCGAGCGCGTGATCTCGGGCACGGTGACGGACAACTTCCGCTTCGCAAGCATGGAGTGGGATTCGGAAGACGCTCTGAATCACACCCTCTATCGGCCAGTTCATGCCTGCAACTGTCCGATCTAACTGCAACTGAACATCGTAAGCCCGGATCGTCTGTTGGTGCGCGACGCCGTGAGCGGGGTGACGGTGCCGGGCAAAGGCGGATATATCGGGGTGTTGCCCGGCCACGCTCCCTTATTGACCGAACTCGTGCCCGGCGAGCTTAGCTACACTCGGGAAGGCTCCAAGCACTATTTGTGCGTCAATTGGGGGTTCGCTGAGGTGCTCCCCGACCGCGTCATCGTCCTGGTTCAAAGCGCCGAGCGAGCCGAGGAGATCGACATCGAGCGCGCCGGAAGAGCCAAGCTGCGAGCTGAGGAACGCCTGAAACGCTTCTCGGATCCGGAAATTGACATGGAGCGAGCCCGCGAATCCTTGCGCCGCGCCGTCGCCCGACTCGAGACCGCGCACCACCGCCAGGGGTAAGAGCGGAAACTGGGAATTCGAAACCGGAAAATGGAATCCTAAAACCCCGTTAAGCACGAAGGTCTTATTTCCGAGCTTCCATTTTTCCAATTTCCATTTTCCAGTTTCCTTTTCGGCCATCCATGAATATTCGCATCTACACCACAAGCTGGTGCCCCGACTGCCGCAAGGCGAAACAGTTTCTGGAGGAAAACAAGCTGGCTTTTGAAGAGATCGATATCGAAGAGGACCTTCGAGCGGCGAAGTTCGTCAAAGTCGCCAACAACGGCAAACGGAAAGTTCCCACCTTCGACGTGGATGGCCGCGTCTTCGCCTGTTCGCCGTTCAACGCTCAAGACCTGAAGCAAGAGTTGGGTTTGTAGGACGCCACAAGCTAAGTCCAACCTTCAGCCAAAGAACCAGAGTCCTTGCACACACGCGCTGGCCCGCCGCCAGCGCGAGGTTTTTCCACAAGTTGGTGATTGACCGGTCCGCGTGGAAGTTCTCGCTGCTGCCCCAAAAACCCCAGAGGCTGACGATGAGGGTGGAAAAAGAAACCGCCGACCGTCCGCACGCTCGCCGCCACTTGGGAACCAACAGATCGCTGCCTATTTGATCGGAGGCGGGGTCGTAATTCCGTGGTAGAACCAGAAACCCACAACTACGACCGCCATGACCACCCAAAGTACGCCGAGGGCGCGAATGGGGACGGTGATCTTGTGCGTCTTAATCTCGATAACCTTCTGCGTTTCAATGGCTTGGTCTTCCTTCGCGTCGTCACTCAGGGGGATCCAGTCCGTTTCTTTCTTGGTCAGTCGAGAACGGTAAACGACCAGGACCAGGAAGAGGAGGGTAATCACAGCCCAGATGGTAAAGAGCACAATCATAGTGTCCATAATGAAACCTCGCGTGGATCAGACATTGTGTCGCTGCGTGAAAGGCTGATCCCATTTCCTGCATAGCAAACCACGTTCCATCTCTGCGCAGATGTCAGGTGTCGGGTGTCAGGTGTCATGGAAAAAGCTCTCAGCCGTCAGTTCTTGGCTGTCGGCCGCTTCGAATCGGTCCCCTGAGAACCACCCCAGGACCGTCATTCCCGCGAAAGCGGGAATCCATCGGTCCCTGGAGTGACACTGGACCCCCGGCTTACGCGGGGGTGACGATCAGACGGCTTTTTAAGCACTCGGGTCACGTGTAAACACTTTGGGTGTTTTTCGTTAGCTGAGAGCCGAAAGCTGACGGCTGATAGCGTCTTCCCTTCCCGAATCGCCGCGGTTATACTTTCTGGACGTTTAAACTATGGATACCACACCACTTTCAGTTTTGTCCTTGAACCTTAGAGCTTGGTTGCTGTTGGCCACGGCAATGCAAGTTGGCCTGCTGATCCTGCCGCAGCAAAGCCTGGCCCAGGTCGAGTCGAAGGAGTACGGCGCCACACGATTCGACTTTGCCGTGCCTGGAGGCAGCGGGTTCGTTATCAAGCCGAATGGTCCTGAACGCGCGGGACTGAAACCGTGGGTATGGTACGCGCCCACGTTTGTGCATGCCAGACCTGAGATGGGGCGCTACCCGAATAAGTCTCTCGATTGGTTATTCACGCGGCTGCTTGACAAAGGTGTCTGGGTCGCAGGCGTCGACGTGGGAGAATCCTGGGGGAACGCTCAAGGGCGGAAAGCCTACACGCAGTTTTACAAGTACGTTCGAAAGGAATATGCGCTGTCGCCGCGGCCCTGCCTCGTAGGGCAGAGTCGCGGGGGCATAATGGTCTATAACTGGGCTGTGGAGCACGCGCACGATGTGGGCTGCATCGTAGGAATCTACCCTGTCACAAACCTCACAGGATGGCCCAACCTGGGTGGAGACCGGATCCTGAAAGCCTACGGGATGAGTGAAGCGGAACTGCGCAAGCGCCTCCGCAAGAATAATCCCATCGACCGCCTGGCGCCGCTGGCGCGAGCTAAGGTCCCCATTTTCCACATCCACGGCGATGCTGATAAGGTCGTCCCTCTCGAGCCGAACACGCTGGAACTCGAGCGCCGTTACAAGGCCATGGGGGGCAACGCAGAGGTCGACGTGGTCCCCGGCAAGGGTCACGAGGAAGTTCCCGAGTTTTTTCAGTCCGAGCGGTTGCTTGATTTCCTTCTCCGCTGCTTGAGCCCCAGCACATAGCGCACATCATCGCTGTTGACTTGTAGGGGGACGGCTTGCCCTCCCCGCATTTCCGCTGGCCCCGGCGAGTGTAGGGCAAGCCCTCCCCCTACAGGTTTTCAGAGCAGTTCCGGCCTTGAATCAATTCGGCAGCTTCACGGTGACGGTCTTGACCTCCGTGTATTGCTGCAGGCCGTACTCTCCCAGTTCCCTTCCTATTCCCGATTGTTTAAAGCCCCCGAACGGCGCCCCAGCGTCGAAGACGTCGTAGCAGTTCACCCACACCGTTCCAGCCCGCACGCTGTTGGCGACGGCGTAAGCCTTGCTGATATCGCGGGTCCAGACAGCGGCTGCTAAACCGTACTCCGTGCGGTTCGCTCGTTCCACAACCTCCTCGATGCCTTTGAATTTCATGATGCTCATAACGGGTCCGAAGATCTCTTCCTTGGCAATCTTCATGCCGTCGTCCACATCCGCAAAAACCGTAGGCTCGATAAAGAAGCCGCGATTGCCCACCCGGTTCCCGCCCGCGAGCAGGGACGCGCCCTCCTGTTTTCCCGACAGGATATAGCTCATGACCTTTTCGAATTGTACGTCGTCCACCTGCGGACCCTGTTCGGACGCAGGGTCGAACGGGTCGCCCACCTTGCGCGACTTGGCTCGCGCCACGCTCTTATCCACGAACTCATCATAAGCTTTGGCTTCCACATACAGGCGCGAGCCCGCACAGCAGCACTGCCCCTGATTGAAGAAGAGGGCGAAGTGGGCGCCTTCAATCGCCTGTTCCATGTCCGCATCCGCGAAAACGATGTTGGGGCTCTTGCCGCCCAGTTCGAGCGTCACGCGTTTCAGGTTGCTCCGGGCTGCCGCTTCCATAATCAAATGCCCCACTTCCGTCGACCCGGTGAAAGCCACTTTATCAACCCCGTTGTGCCAGGCAATCGCGGCCCCGGCGGTGGGCCCGTAACCCGGCAGGATATTGACCACGCCCGGCGGGAACCCTGCTTCAAGAATCAGTTCGCCCACGCGCAGTGCGGTGAGGGGAGTCTGCTCGGCCGGTTTCAGCACAACCGTATTCCCCGCCGCGAGCGCCGGGCCCAGTTTCCAGGCTTGCATGAGGAGCGGGAAATTCCAGGGGATGATCTGGCCCACGACTCCCACAGGTTCATGCCGGGTGTAACAAAAGTAGTTCCCTGCGATCGGAATGGTTTTACCTTGGATCTTGTCCGCCCAGCCCGCGTAATAGCGGTAGCAGGCGATGACCAGCGGCAGGTCGGCCGTTTTAGCAACCTGATAAGGCTTGCCGTTGTCGAGAGCCTCCAGGCGGGCCAGTTCGTCTGCATTCTTCTCGATCAAATCGGCGAGCTTGTTGAGTAACCTTCCGCGTTCGCTTGCTGCCATTCTGCGCCAGGGGCCTTTATCAAAGGCCTCCCGAGCAGCCTGGACAGCCTTGTCCACATCCGCCGCATCAGCTTCCGCCACGCGGCATATTTCCATGCCGGTTGCCGGATTGACAGTGGGGAATGTCTTGCCCGAAGCGCTTTCCACCCATTGATTGTTAATGAGAAGTTTCGTCGGACCGACGGAGACTTGCTTTTCCAAAGCAGTGCTGGTTGCCATAGGTGCCTCCTCGAGTCTTGAATTGAAAAAAGCCCGACCGTAGGAATGTTGGTTCTTGCCCCAGAAAGAAAGCAGAATTTTGCCGTTCTGACTTTTCGCCCCAACTGAATTATACGTCCAATTCCCTACCTGTACAATGCGGGCATGGGAAGTGTCTCGAAGCTGTTTCAAAACGCCCGGCAGAGTAGAGATTACTGACTGTCGCGCAGGGTTCCCTGCCACCGCTCGAGCGCTCAGCCCCGCAGGGGCGGGACGTGAGTAGCCGTAGGTGAAACCTATGGAAAATGAAGCGTCCGTCAACATTCCGGCCCTGGAGGGGTCGACCCGTCCGAGATCAACCCCGTTGGGGTTGGCCTGATTTGGGAACACTCCTGTCATCCGCAGGTTAAAACCTGCGGCTACTTACGGTTGACCCCATTCGGGGCCGCTCGGTCAAGCCGTATCTTAGCGCTTATGGGGGTTTCACCCCCGGCTACTCAATTTGCTCCCCTCCGGGGAGCACGGCTTCGAGCGCAGTCGACCATCTTCGCTGCAATCGGGTACAGAAGGTTTTGAAACAGCTTCTAGTTTCGGCGTAGCGCTGGCCGTTAGGCCGGCACTTGCCGACCCTTCGCTTCGCTCAGGGCAGGCTCTAAAGGTGGGTGCTACCAGTCAAATCAGGACAGCACCGGGGCATGATCACTCTTGACAAGCTATGCCCAATATAATAGCCTATCGCGTGGCCCGAAGGGGCCGAAGGAGCTGGTAAGCATGACTCGCACCGCACGCCGCCGTAGTGAGATGGCTGTTCTTCCGGATTTCTCCGCGAAAGGCCTTGCACTGGCATTATCGCTTTTAACCGTGATCGTTCCCGTTCGAGCAGCCCGGATGGCGCAAAACGCGGACACGAGTGCGGGCTCGCGACTGTCAGAACTGAATCAACAGCTACGTGTGGGGGCGGAGTTTTTCCTGAACCCAACCGAAACCCAGGAGAGCGTGCAACGACACTTTGAGCTGATGCACCAGAACGGACTGACGCTCGCCCGCATATTCATCATTTGGGACGATGTCGAACGAGCCCCGGGCGCCTGGGACTTTACCCGCTACGACTGGATCTACGATGCCGCGGCCCGGTCGGGAATCAAGATCGTGGCTACGCTCTGCGCCGAAGATCCGCCGGGTTGGGTCAGGAAGACCCCCTTCTATCACAACCGCACCAACCTGAACGATCCTGAAATCCGCCGGCACGCGTCGGCTTACATTTCGAAAGTCGTTAACCGCTACCGGGGCCACACCGCGCAAGGCGTGTGGCTGCTGATGAACGAGCCTGAGAAGTACGACACCGAGTACTCGACCATCGAGGCCTTCGGCAAGTGGCTCCAGGCGAAGTACGGGACGGTTGCGGAACTCAACCGGCACTGGTTTCAGCCCCTGGAATCGTTCACCGGCGCCGACATCACTCCCAAGCAGCTCTCCGAGTATTGGACCGACTACCACCGGGTGGTGGACTGGCGCGAGTTCAACATTGACAACCTGGTGGATCAACTCCTCTGGATCAAGGGTCAAATCGAATCGGTCGATCCTGCCCACCCCACTCACATCAACGTGACGGCGCCCACGGGCGGCGCCGACGGCCAGGACGTTTGGAAGGAAAAGCGCATTGTTGATATCCTCGGCGCCTCGATTCATCCTGCCTGGATTTTCCCGCCTGCTGCCGCCCACTCTGAATATGGCGAACGCTACGCTTACCGGATCGACCTGATCGGGACGCCCGCGGGCGACCAGCCGTGGTGGGTCACGGAATTGCAAAGCGGACCCACCGTCTTCACCGGCGGTTTTCCCTTGAATCCCACTCCGGACGACATGACCCGCTGGCTGTGGGACTCGTTCGGCGCCGGGAGCAAGGCGGTGATCTTCTGGTTGTGGCACCCGCGCGTGGGCGGAACGGAAGCCGGTGAGTGGGGCCTTGTGAGTCTGGACGGAAAGCCATCCGTAAGGCTACCCGCCGTCAAAGCTGTTATCGATGGCTTGAAGCGGAACCCTTACCTCGCCGAAGCCAAGCCTCAGCCCGCGAAGGTGGCCATACTCTATAACCGGGAATCCGCCATCCTCAACAGCCTGGATGAAAGGACCCAGCATCGGGGCGACGAAGTCGAGGAATCCCTGATGGGATGCTACCTGGCGCTGCACCGCGCCCATATCCCCATTCAGTTCGTGGATATCGATCAACTAAAGAGCACCTTGAATGATAATATCTCCGTGTTGTATGCGCCTTATTCTTACTCGATCGACGATCAGGGCGTCGCGGCGCTGCGCGATTTCGTAAGCCGGGGCGGCACGCTCTGGGCGGACGGTCTGACGGCTTGGAAGACCGAAATGGGTGAAATCCGCCCCACCATTCCCGGCGGGCTCGGCGACGTCTTCGGTGTAGAGGCTTCCGATATCTATCCTGTCAAGGCAGATGACCCCTACTCGATCACCAGCCAGAACGAGCGCGGTGGAGAACTGTGGAGGCTCCCTCTCGAACTGAAGGGCGCGGAGGTTGTGTTGCGCGACCGCGAAGGCAAACCGTTCGCTACACGGCATCGGCTCGGCAAAGGGCAGGCGCTCTACTTCGAGTCGGCAGTCACCCTCGCCTACTTCAAGCGCGGCAATCCATTTGTCCAACGACTCATCGTCAAGCCGGCGCTCGAGGCGCAGCGGGATGCGCCGGTGCAACTCGACAAAGGCTCCGATAAGGTCTGTTTCCGCGGCCTCACGCATCCCTCGGGGCCGGTCGCCGTCCTCTCGAATTGGGGCGATGCGGAGGCGGTCACAGTGAGCTTTCGCGGGGATTACGCAGTCTCCGGGGCGATGGCGGGAAAGCCCGTTCAGGTGACGCACGAGCAAGGCAGAACGCTCGCCACAGTGCAATTACCGGCAGGTGCGGTCGCGCTCCTGAAAGCCAGGAAGTAGTGGCGGCGCTGGTGGCCGTCTGATATCGTTCTTGTAGGCCCTGCGGCTTTGCCGCCCTGCCTTGCGGAAAGGCTTCGCCTTTCCGGGACAAGCCCCAAATCCCCATTCCAGGTTGAGGCTGCGCCTCAACCGGCGAGGCGCAGCCTCGCCGAAGAACTGAGATTCCGTGAGCGCGGGCCCGGAAAGGCGAAGCCTTTCCGCACGACAGAGCGGCAAAGCCGCCCATATCAATCAAGCACCGAGCGGTTTATAAGTACTTCCGCGCCGCGCGAACGAACCGCGCCGCGCGCTCGTCCACCGCAACGGACCCATCGCGTACCGTCACGCCGAACTCCGAGCCCAATCCAGGGTCGCGCACGCCGATGCCGATGTTGATCGCTCGCGCCAGCAGGGCGTCTGTCTGCGGCAGCATGCCTTTCCAGTAGCGTTGCTCGGGCCCCGTATACAGCGGGCAATGGAAAGGACAACCGGTTTCGATGGGCGTGCGTTTCTCGAGGATCTGCTCCATGTTCGAGTAGACGTGCCAGCCCGAATCCGCCACCACACGCGTGCCGAGGTCTTTGGCGAGGGCGCGTGCAATCTCCTCGCTGGGCAGGAACACCGTCAGCAGCGTGGCGCATTCGCCCTCGGCGTCAGTGATCTCGCGGAACTCCAAACCCGGTAATTCGCCGATCGCACGCTTGAAGCGCTGCTTGTTGGCATGCAAGCGATCCAAAATAGTCTCCAGCTTGTTCAACTGGGCCAGCAGCACGGCAGCCGTCAATTCGGTCATTCGGAAATCGAGGCCCACGAAAGGCCGCCGTCCGATCTCCACGCCCGCGCGCAGCGGTGAGTGCCCTTGATCGTGAAGGCCGAAGAAACGCCGGTAGGCGGACTCGTCGTGTGTCACTACCATGCCTCCATCGCCTGCCGTGATCGTCTTGTAGACGTTAAAGCTATACGTGCCCGCATCCCCAATCGACCCGACGCCGCAGTCCTTGTAGCGCGCCCCAAACGCCTGCGCGCAGTCCTCGATGAGAAGTAGTTTGTGCTCGTCCGCAATGGCCTTCAATTCATCGAGGCGCGCGGGATTGCCAAGCATATGGACGGCCATGATGGCCTTGGTGCGCGGCGTGATCTTTCGTTTGACGTCGGCAGGGTCCAGATTGAGCGTGCGGTCAACCTCCGCCAGAATAGGAACCGCCCGCGCGTAGATGATCGACGAGATGCTGGCGATGAAAGTGTATCCCGGCACGATGACCTCGTTGCCCGGACCCACCCCCAACCCGACCAGCGCCACGAGCAGCGCCGAGGTTCCGGAGTTCACCGCCACGGCGTGAGGCACGCCGACTCGTTGGGCTACCTCCTGCTCAAGTTTGACCACCTTGGCTTTGAACCGCGGATCATCGGTGCTGCCGTAGCGGTACAGGTATCCTGCTTCCAAAACCTCTAGTATTTCCTTCTTTTCCTCTTCCCCGATCAACTCCATACCTGGGCCTGGCATCGTCCCTCCTCATGTATTGATGGTATACTGCGAACTCACGCCTTACTTTCAGGGTGCCATGGAACAAGTCTTATCACAAGCGCCAACACGCGACGCTGAGACGCCCCATTTGCGCCGCGTCCTCACGTTGTGGGACCTCGTATTCTACGGCATCGTGCTGACGCAGCCCATTGCCTCGGTGCCGCTCTTCGGAGTCGCCCAGAAACTCTCGAACGGCCACTACGCAACCACCCTTCTCCTCGCGATGGTTCCCATGCTGATCACGGCCTTCAGTTACGGCCGCATGGCGGCCATCTACCCTTCCGCAGGCTCCGCCTACACCTATGTGGGTAAGGGGTTGAATGCTTACCTGGGATTCCTGGTGGGCTGGGCGGTTCTGCTCGATTACGGTGTGACGCCGCTCGTTAATGGCGTCTGGGTTGCCATCGTCCTTCATGCGCGTTACCTGCCGCAGGTGCCTTTTGTGGCTGGAATGTTTCTCGTGGTATTGATCATGGTCGCTCCGAATCTCCGAGGGATCAAGACCTCGGCGCTTTCGGACAAGATCCTGTTGGCGGCCATGTCCTTCGTAGCGGTGATTTTCATTGGACTCGCGATCCGGTTCCTGTTTAATCACCAAAGTTGGAGAGGCCTGTTTTCGACCCAGCCCTTCTACAATCCCAGGACCTTCGCGATCCATACGGTGTGGACAGCGACTTCCTATTCGGTGCTCACCTACTTCGGCTTCGAAGGCGTCACCACACTGTCTGAGGATGCGCATAATCCGAAGCGCAACGTGCTGCTGGCCATCGTGCTGGTTTGCCTGTTCACCGGCGTCTTTGGTGGATTCCTGGCCTATCTTGGCCAGCGTGTGTGGCCCGATTGGCAGACTTTGCCGAACCTCGAAACGGCCTTCATGGACGTTTGCGCGCGCGTGGGCGGGCCGGGCTTGTTTCACGCCATGGGCTTCTGCATCCTGCTTGCCGATATCGGAGGCGGCCTCGCCGGCATCCTGGGCGCGGCGCGCCTGCTCTTTGGCATGGGACGCGACAACGTTCTGCCGCGCAGAATCTTTGCGCACCTCAGCCCCGGCTCCAGCACTCCGATCTATAACATCCTGATCGTCGGAGGGATTGTTTTTGTGGGCGCTATCGCCCTCGAGCACGTTGGCAACGCCTTCGAACATGCCGGGGAACTCCAAAACTATGGCGCCTTTTTCGCTTTCATGAATGTGAATCTGGCCGCCTTCTGGCAATTCGCCTTCGTGCGCCCTCACCGGAGCAAGCTAAGGACCTGCATTGATTCCGGCCTCTCGCTCTTCGGCGCTGTCTTTTGCGGAATCATGTGGTGGAACCTGGACAACGTCGCGAGAGTCGTGGGAGGCATCTGGTTCCTCATTGGGATTGGTTACCTTGCCCTCGCGACGCGAGGATTCACCGTGCGGCCGCGCATGATCGGCGCCGGTGATTCGTCTTAATTGCGCAGGCTGCTTCGCGGGCTTTGCGCACTTTGCGCCTTGGCGTGAAACCGGCTTTTTCCGGGATCATTCCCCGACCTTTCGCCCGCTCCTCCAACAGTTATCCGGCCTCATGAATTTGTTGCGCTATAGCAACTGCCTGCTGTTATACTCTTCGCCTTCGCGGGGCGGGCAAGCTGCGGCCCCGCGCTGCAAATTTTGGGTAAGACGGAGAGAACGGCAATGAACGAAAGTCAGGCATCACGTATTCTCTTAAGATTGGCGAGAATGCTAGGGATTTTGACCCTGTTTATACTATGTTTTCTTTTATCGGTTGCTTCGGCGCAGAATCCGAAGCATGCCGCCAAACAAGTCGTCAAAGGTCCGTGGCTGGACAAGAGCCTGTCGCCTGACAAGCGGGCCGATCTGGTGATCCACGAGATGTCGCTCGACGAGAAGATCACACTGGTTCACGGCGTAGAGGGGCCGCTCGCGAAACAGCATTCGCTGGGCGGCGCGGGCTACGTACCGGGAGTTCCGCGCCTCGGGATCCCTGATTTGCAGATGACGGACGGCAGGTCGGGCGTCGCGAACATCGGCTGGCGCGGAGTGTACGCGACCGCGTTGCCCTCTTCGCTGGCCAACGCCGCGAGTTGGGATTTGGAAGGCTCTTACGAGTATGGCGCGCAGCTCGGCAAAGAGGTACGAGACCTCGGCTTTAACGTTTCTCTGGGCGGAACCGCCAACATCATTCGCGAGGCGCGCAACGGGCGGAACTTCGAATGCCTGGGCGAGGACCCTCTCTTAATCGGCAAGATGCTTGGCCGGGAATTGAAGGGTACTCAGGACCAGCAGGTCATCGCCAACATCAACCGCTATGCCGTGAACGACCAGGAAACGGGGCGTTTCATCGGCAGCGCCATCATTGATAAACGCGCCATGCAGGAGACGGACCTGCTGGCCTTCGAAATTGCCATCGAGGAATCGAATGTCGGAACCGTCATGTGCGCCTATAACCGGCTCAACAGCGTCTATGCCTGTGAGAATCCCTACCTGCTGACCGACGTTCTGAAGAAAGCCTGGAATTACAAGGGGTGGGTTATGACGGACTGGGGGGCCGGGCACAGTGCGGTTCCATCGGCCAAGGCAGGCATGGATCAGGAAATGCCTACGGGCAAATACTTCGGCGACCCCTTGAAGGCGGCGGTCGAAAAAGGAGAGGTTCCCGTTTCGCGGCTGGACGATATGGTGCATCGAATTCTGCGCACGGAATTCGCCCTCGGGGTCATCGATAATCCCCCCGAACCCAAGCCGGTCAACCCGTTCACCGGTGCGGACGTTGCCCAACGAATTGAGGAACGTGCCATCGTGTTGCTGAAGAACCAAGACGCCCAGCTGCCCCTCAATGCTTCGGGGGTTAAGTCAATTGCGGTGATTGGCGCGCACGCGGACATCGCCGTGCTCTCGGGCGCGGGCTCCGACCAGGTCGACGCGGCGGGCGGCAACGCAGTGCCGGGCAACCCCAGGTTCGTCTGGCATCCCTCTTCTCCTTTGCGGGCGCTCAGGGGCCACGTACCGAATGCCCAGGTGACATATGATTCCGGAACTGACCCGGCCGCGGCGGCGAAACTGGCGGGCGCCTCTGAACTCGCGATCGTTTTCGTTTGGCAGCATACAACCGAAGGCGGCGACGTGGCGAGTCTCTCCCTGCCTGACAACCAGGATGAACTGGTGAATCAAGTGGCGGCGGCGAACCCGCACACGATTGTGGTGCTCGAGACCGGCGGCCCCGTCACCATGCCCTGGGTCGATAAAGTGAGCGCTGTCGTCGAGGCGTGGTATCCCGGGATTCGCGGCAGTGAGGCTGTGGCGCGCGCGTTGTTCGGCCACGTGAACCCTTCCGGCAAGCTGCCGGTTACTTTCCCCAAGAGCGAAGCGGACCTTCCTCACGCGCACATCGCAGGAATGTTGCCGGCGCCGGGACGCGGCGAGCCAATCCAGCAGAAGACACCTTTTGATATCAACTACACCGAAGGCTTGAAGGTTGGCTACAAGTGGTACGAAGCGGAAGGCAAAGAGCCTCTCTTCCCGTTCGGTTTCGGCTTATCCTACACAACCTTCTCTTATTCCTCTCTCGAAGTGACGCCAGGAGCGCAATTGCGTGTGAGCTTCACCGTCACCAACACAGGCTCGCGCGCCGGGACGGAGATTGCGCAGGTCTACGCGACGTTGCCTTCGAGCGCAGGCGAACCATTCAAGCGGCTGATTGGGTGGGAGAAAGTTTCCCTCGCGCCCGGCGAATCTAAGGCGGTGAGTTTGACGGTCGAACCCAAGTACCTGTCGATCTTCAATGTTGATAAGGAAACGTGGGAACTCACGCCTGGCGAGTACAGGGTACAAGTGGGCGGGAGTTCAGGGAGCACGCCGCTCAACCAGGCCGTAACCATCGCTGACCCTCGGTAGGCAAGGCGCGGCGCTACAAAACCAGAAGCCCTCTCCCCTGGGGAGAGGGTGGCCCACGACGGCGTCTTCGTCAGCCGTCGTGGGACGGGTGAGGGGTTGCTTCCGACGTGCAAGAAACCCCACGCCCTGGGCCGCCCGCGGGCAACCACAAGGGTTGCCCCTACAAATCAATTCCCCGACGCCAGCCGGCCCAATGCCTCTCGCGCCGCGCTCAATTGCGGGTCGATGGCCAGTGCCCGGCGAAACTCTTCGGCGGCATCGGCCGCGCGATGTTGTTGGCTAAGCACCAGCCCCAGATTGTAGTGGGCGGAGGCGGACTTCGGACGGAGCCGCAATGCCTCGCGAAACTCCGCCGCCGCCCTATCCAGATCGCCCTTGCGGAGATAAAGGCTACCCAGCGTGTTATGCGCGTCGGGATCGAGCGGGTCGATGCCAAGGGCCGCGCGCAAGTGCCGCTCACCCGCCTCCCATTGCCCCTGGAGCGCCGCGAGCACTCCCAGATTGTAGTGCGCGTTGTAGTCGTTGGGATCGACCGTCAAAACATGCTCGAAGCGGTCGCGCGCCCGCGCGTAGTCGTTCCGCTGAAGTGCCACGCTGCCCAGCATGTCCTCGGCCCGCGTGTAATTGGGCGCGATGGCGAGCGCCGCCTGGAATTCTCGCCCGGCTTCGTCCACCTTGCGCATTTCAAACAGGCTCAACCCCAGATCGAGATGCGCTTTGGCGTTAAGCGGGTCCGCCTTGAGAACCTGCTGGAACTGGCGCGCCGCCTCGTCATGCCGCCGCAGGCGCTGATCGTTCAGTCCTAAACTCATGCGCACATCGACGAGGTCCGGGTGGCCGCTGAGAAGCCTCTCGAGCAGCGCGTTCGATTCCTCGACGTGGCCTGTCGACGCCAGAACGATGGCGCGTCCGAATTCCTCGAAGTCGCCAATCCGGTCTTTGGGATCGGGCCCGCTCTCCGACGTATCCGGCTCGTGTGAGCTTCCCGCCACATATCCCAGCGAACCGAGGCGAGCAACCGTCTCCGGATCGAGCGTCCCTTGCCGGCGGGGACGCGGATTTCGAAACCGCGCTCGCAGAGCGGTGAGTCTCTGCTTCGAGGCCTGCGCCTGTGCGCCTTGCACCGCGAAGAGATCGCGCGTTTCGCCCGGGTCTCGGGCCAAATCGTAAAGTTCGGGTTTCGGGGCCTGGATGTACTTGTAATGTCCCATGCGGAGGCACCACAAGGGACTGCATCCGAAATGCCTCTCGGCGTAAACGCTTTCGCTTGCCACCTCCCGAGGGATTTTGGGATGGTCGGCGCGCACGAGATCCAGCAGACTGCGCCCCTGAAACTCCGGGGGCGGCGTAATGCCGGCGAACTGAAGGATGGTGGGGGCCACGTCCATCAGGCCGGCAGGTTCGTCGATCCTGGCAGGAAACTTGGCGCCGCCCGCCGGCCAGTGCGTGATGAGCGGGACCCAAATCGTGCTCTGATACCTG
>CAWIUZ010000225.1:0-11876 GCA_963838915.1 uncultured Acidobacteriota bacterium | reverse complement strand
TCGCCGGCAACAGCGCCAAGGCCGCGACTGACCTGCAGGCGCTCGAGACCGCGCACAATAATATGCTCGCCGAAAAGGTAAAGCTCGCCCAGACCATCGTTGCGAGCCTGTCCCCGGCGCAGCGCACGCAGGCCGCTCAGTTCGTGACGCAATGGCGGTCGATGCAAGAACAACAGATGCAACAGCGCAAGCAACTGTTTCAGCAATTTGGCGGCGCCAAAGACGGCCACGACGATAACCCATAAGTGCGGCTTCGGGCGGCGGCCCCGGGGCGCCGGCGCCATCGGAGACCGCCGTCCCAACGGACACTCCCGATTCGATCCCGATGCCGGCCGGCATGTATGACTCAGCGATCATAGCGTTCGCCGTGTTTGCTCTGGGAGCCACCATAGCCTGGAAGTTCTTATAGTTCGGACGCTGTCTGTTCCGGTTGGGAGTTGCGATCGGCTGGAGGTTTTCGTAAGCGGGACGGTGCGTTATCCCCGGCTCCGGCGACCGTTGCTTTGGCGTGGGCGGCGGAGCCAGGCTTTGAAGGGGGACGCACGTAGATACACGTAGATAAAGGAGCAAGCCTTCAGATCCACGACCCTGATTGCCATGACGTTTCTCGCGCTGATGATGCTCGCGCCGCGGTTTCGTTGCCGACCAACGAGGATCCCGGCGGGCGGCAGCTCGCATCGGGGGGCCATGATGAAAGCGATGGTCGAAGCCTGCGCCAACAAGTCGGCGGGCGATTCATGCTCGTATCCCGGCCGTGACGGGCAGACCGAAAAGGGCACTTGCAAGGCCACGCGGCGCGGGAAGCTGATCTGCAGGCATCCCAGGAAGACGGGCGGCCCAACGGGCAGCGAGATGCCTCCCGGCGCCAACCCTGAACGGTAACGCTATCGCGTAAGCATTTGGCGCCAGGTGATTTTCGGAGAGCGGATCACGTTCGCCCACATTGTTTTCACCAAGGGCGCCGTCGTGCCCACGCATCAGCACGAAAGCGAACAGATCACCTATATCACTGAAGGCGCACTTCAGTTCCAAATGGAGGGGCAAGAAATTGTAGTGCGCAAAGGCGAGGTTCTAGTTATCCCCTCGAATGCGCCCCACAGTGCGGTGGCCCTCGAAGACACAGACGACCTGGAGATTTTCAGTCCCATTCGCACAGATTGGTTAACGGGTAAGGACGATTACCTTCGTCAAAAGTGAGTATCGTGATCGTTGCCGGCGATCAACTTCCTGCAGTCGCTGCAGACGGATCGGGGTTGATACCCATAAGCGCTAACCTAAGCGTTTCTGACGGGTCCCGAAGGGACCCAAGATCATTATCCGTAGGTGAAACCTGCGGAAAACGCCAGCGACAAGAAACAGCCAACCCCGCAGGGGTTGAATTCGACCCTCCAGGGTCGGGGCAAACACAAGGAAAGGGCCATTTCTCCGTAGGTTTCACCTACGGCTAATGATATTAATGCCCTTCGGGCATTCAAGCTGGGGTGTCCGCGTGCTCCGGCGAATAAACGGGGGGTAACCTGCCAGCATTTTTACAACAAAGAATTCCGCAATTCTCATAGATTGCTGCCCGGCGACCGTGATAAATATTGGGCAACTCAGGGAACGGAGGGCAAATCTGTGAGAAGAGCATGTTGGTGGATTGCCAGCTCTGTGTTGTTTTGTGCGTATGCACTTGCGCAGACCAATACCGGTTCCATCGTGGGTACGGTTACGGACTCGAGCGGCGCCGTGGTGCCAAACGCCACTGTGACTGTAACCAACATGGAAACGAACATCGCCGCGAAGACCACCGTCAATGGGGCAGGCGAATACGTAATCACACCCCTTCTAGTGGGCCAGTATTCAGTGACGTGCGAAGCCCAGGGCTTTAAAACAGAGACTCGGCCGGGAAATGTGGTGGATGTGCAATCGCGGGTCCGTGTGGATTTCGTCTTGCAAGTGGGCGCGGTCGCTCAGACTATTGAGGTTAATGGCACGAATCCGCTCTTGCAAACGGACAGTTCCTATGTGGGCCAGGTTATGACCACTCAGGCGGTGGACGATTTGCCGTTGAATGGCCGTTTCCTGACGCGTCTGGCAGTTCTCGCGCCAGGAGCAACCCCTGAGACTACGGGCTCTAAGGACGCCGTGACAGGCGGTTTCAGCGTTAACGGGTTGCGCCCGTACGAAAACAGTTACCTCTTGGACGGGGTCGACAACGACAACCGCCAAGCAGGCTTGACCGGTGGCGCTGACTACGTAATCGGACCTCCGCCGGATGCTGTTGGCGAATTCAAGCTTCAAACCAATAACATGAGCGCTGAATTTGGCACCTCGGCAGGCGCGGTGATGAATGTCACCATTAAGTCCGGGACGAACCAATTGCACGGCGATTTTTACGAGTTCCTGCGCAACAGCGATCTTGACGCCAAGAACTTTTTCGACTCGCACACCGCCCCCATTCCGACTTACAAGCAGAACCAGTTCGGCGTCACGGGTGGTGGCCCGGTGCTGATCCCCGGCATTTACGATGGGAAGAATAAGACGTTCTTTTTTGCTGACTACCAAGGTACGCGGATACGCCAGGGACAGACTGACCTCGAGACGGTTCCCACGCTGGCGTGGCGGGCTGGCGATTTCTCAGGATTTCAACAGATTTTCGACCCCTCTACCACTACCGTAGTCAATGGGGTGGCGACTCGCCAGCCGTTTTCAGGAAACCAGATTCCGACCAACCGCTTCGACCCCGCGGCCGCGGCGGCCCTGGCGTTGCTTCCGCTGCCTAATTTACCGGGAAGCGTAAGTCCGTCGGGTGTAGGAAACAATTTCCTGTACAATCCCGTCGCAACGGATGACGTCAATCAATTCGACGTGCGCCTCGATCACCGCTTCTCCGAGAAGGATACAGGGTTTTTCCGGTTTAGTTTCCAAAATCAACCTGAGCTTCGCCCGCCAGTATTGCCGTTTGGAGATGCGAACTTCAGGAACGGCCTCTTTGTGCAACAGTCGCGACAGGCCGTCATCACGGAAACTCACCTCATTAGTCCGCGTACCATCAATGAGTTTCGCGCCGCTTACACTTGGAACTACCTCGCGGAGCAGATATTCGACTACGCGAAGAATGGGGGCGTGGACGAATCAGCGCAACTGGGCATTCCCGGGATCCCGTTTGCTTCGGCGGCTTGGCGGAACGGAGGAACGCCGGCGTTTTTCGTCTCGGGGATCACGAGCTTTGGCAATGGCTGGGCCCAGCCGACAATCGATGGTTCAACCGTTTGGGAGTTTATCGACATTCTCAGCATGATACGTGGCCCGCATACAGTAAAAGTGGGCGCAGAAATCTACCCTCGCATGAACATCCCCTTCTTGCAGCCGCAATACCCGCGCGGGGGATTCACCTTCAATGGCGATAGCACTCGAGACCCGAACAACCTCGGTACAACCGGCCTCGGATTCGCCTCTTATCTGCTGGGGAATCTGGGCACGGCGCAACTTACTAATGGAGTTTATGACACCTTCCAGCAGCCGGGCTATGCCTTCTTCATCCAGGATGACTACAAGGCGACCAGGAAATTGACGTTGAACCTGGGGTTGCGTTACCAGTACAACGCGCACGCCATGGAGAAGCACAACGCCATGTCGAGCTTCGACCTGAAGGATGACACGCTCGACGTGGTGAAGGGAGCGCCCCTGAGTACCAATCCTTTTGCCGCGTATTTTGACTCTGCGGACATTCCGGTGAATCTGAACGCTCCCCGTTCGCTTGTCCCCAACCAACATTTGAACTTCGCGCCGCGTCTCGGTCTCGCCTATAATGTCCTTCCCAAGACTGTGATTCGCGCCGGATACGGGATTTTCTGGACCTTTTACGAGGCCGGCCCGCTCAGCAGTCCCAACATGGGCGAAGATCAACCTTTTTATCACAACCTAACCTACAGCGAGTCGAGTGTGGTTACGCCCAACCCCATCGTCTCGCAGCTCTCGGCGGGCTTTCCAGCGAACGCCCTCACCACGGGTCAGCCGGGGATTCCGACGCCGCAGGGTCTGTTTGCGCTCGATCCCCATTTTCGCAATCCCTACGAGGGGATCTGGAATTTCGGTATACAGCAGGAGTTCGGGAGAGGGATAGTGTGGGATATCGAGTATACGGGCTCCAAGGGAACGGCGTTGTACGAGTTTCGCAACGCCAATCAAGCCGCCCCGACAGCCAATCCCAACAGTTCACTCGATAGCCGGCGCCCGTTCCCCTATATGCATGATGACCCGGCATTGTGGTGCAGTTGCGGCAGCTCCATTTACCACGCACTACAGACGAAATTGGAGAAACGCTTCTCCAACGGCCTGAGTTTCCTGGCCGCTTATACTTTTGGCAAAGTGATTGACGAGACGTCGGAAGCCTCGCTGGGTGAAGGCAATGGGCAGGCGGGTTTCCGCTATGCCGGGCCTGATCCAGGATGGGAACGAGGCTTGGCTGACTTCGACGCTCGCCAGCGCTTCGCTTTTAGCTACAGTTACGAATTGCCGTTCGGCCACGGCAAGCGGTTCGGCTCAGCCATGAGCTCAGCGGCCAACGCTGTGCTCGGTGGCTGGCAGCTGGTTGGGGCCGATGCTCTTCAGACCGGGTTGCCCGTCTCAGTTTTCTCTTCCGTGAACGAATCGAACTCCGACGGGGACTCCCGACCGGATGTGGTCCTCAGTGTCCCGCTGAAACCTGCCAACCAAAATGTGAATGAATGGTACAACCCTGCACATTTCCAATATCCTGTTCCCGGCGCCTTTGGGAATTCAGGGCGCGATATCCTGCAAGGGCCGGGCCAAGTGGAGATCGATTTTTCGCTCTTCAAGAATTTCCAGCTTTCGGAACGTTTCCGCCTGGAGTTTCGCTCTGAGTTTTTCAACATCGTGAATCACCCGAATTTCCAGGGGAATAGCATCGGCGACACGTTCGACCTTGCTAACGCGGGGGCGCTCAGCGCGGCAAATCCCTCCCGGCAGATTCAATTTGCGCTCAAGTTGTACTATTGAATGGGGGCACGAGGCATTAGCAGAAGAAGCAACGCCGGCCCTGCTCGGGCCCGCAAAGGTAGTGACGCGCGGGAGCCGTGCTCCCCGGAGGGGAGCAAATTGGGTGGCCGGGGGTGAAACCCCATAAGCGCTAAGATACACTTTGACCCACGGCCCCGAAGGGGCCCAACCGTGAGTAGCCGCAGGTTTTAACCTGCGGTAAGTGCATGCACCATGCGTCGGTCAACCCCAACGGGGTTGACCTGTGAATGGTCGGCCCCTCCGGGGCCGGGATGGTCGGCAGGCCTTTCTTTCCGTGGGCTTCACCCACGGCTACTCACGGTGTCCCGCTTCGCGGGAGATCAAACATAGCTGCATGCTGTCAACAGGAGCAGTGCCGTGACCGGTCCGGAGAAGCCGCGGGTAGACCACCCCGTGATGGTGGCGGAGACGGAGCTGCGCGCCGGCGCGTTGCGATTGCCCGGAGTGTTGATGCAAGGCCTCACCCACATGGCTCCGGCAACGGCCTTGCTTTTCACGATTCAATTCACCACTACCCACGCGGGTATTACTGCGCCTCTGGCGTATCTTCTCGCATTCTTCATCGTCATCGTGCTGGGCGTTTGCCTTACCCAGTTGGCGAAGCATTTACCCTCGGCCGGCGGCTACTATACTTATGTAAGCAGAACGGTCCACCCGCGCGTGGGGTTTCTCGCTTCCTGGCTCTATTTCCTGTACGATCCGACGGTCGCGGGCTTTCTCCTGGCGTTTATCGGCTCCGTCCTGGAAGAGGCCTTGCGCGCGGCGTACGGCGTGGACTTTCCGTGGTGGCTCACGCTACTGATACTGGGCTCGTTCGTGGGATTCATAACCTACCGCGGCATTAAAGTCTCGGCGAAATGGATGGTCTATCTTGGGGCGGCCGGAATTGCCATTGCCTTCGCTCTCAGCGTCTGGGGATTCTTCCGGCCGGGGGCGGGAGGCATTACGCTCGAGTGCTTCAACCCCGCCCGCGCCTCCAGCCGCAGCGGGCTGTTCTTGGCGGTGATCTTCTCAATTTTTGCTTTCAATGGGTGGGAGTCCGTTGCGCCGCTGGCCGAGGAAAGCGAAAACCCTCGCCAGAATCTCCCACGCGCCATTCTGATCTCGATTCTGGTGATGGGCGTTTTCCTGGTCCTCTGTTCCTGGGGGCTTTTAACGGGCTGGGGCACGAACCGGCTGCCGGGTTTCATCAATTCTCAGGAAAATCCGACGTTTGTCATGGCCCGCGGATACTGGGGGGGCGCTTGGGTGATTGTGCTCCTGGCCTTGCTCAATTCCGTGATCGCCGCCGCCATCGCGGCCAACAGCGGGGCCACTCGGGTGTGGTTCGGCATGGCCCGATCCGGGTCCCTGCCGCGAGTTTTCGCCAAGGTACATCCCAAGTACAAAACACCGGTGAATGGAGTCAAGTTCCAAATCTTCCTCACCTTTGCCGTAGGGCTGGGGTTGGGTTGGTGGATCGGGCCGGAAAAGGAATTCGAGTTCATGGGCACGGCGCTGACTTTCGCCTTGATTCTCGTCTTTAGCGCTGCCAACCTTGGTGTGTTTCTTTACTATTTCCGCGAGCGGCGGGACGAATTCAACCCGGTACTGCACGCGATGTTTCCGCTTATCGGTACGGTCGCCCTCTTCTTTGTTGCTTACAGTTCACTTTCACCGTGGCCGTCACCGCCGGTCGGCTATGCCCCCGGGGTGGTCGGGGCCTGGTTCGCCCTCGGTCTTCTCGCTCTGCTCGTGCTCAAGCTGATGGGCAAGCACGATTGGCTCGAGGCAGCGGGACGCGTCGCGCAGGAGCGCGTCGAGACCGCCGAAGAGGCGGACCATCGGCCGCTGTTCTGAAATCTTGCGGCCGGTGCCTCCGCGCCAGGAGGACAACCAAAATGAAGTGGGAGAACCCGTTTACGATCATCGATCCACGGATGAATGCCCATGGATTCTATTCCTGGTCGTTCGATCCCCTGCTTCCGGTCGACGTGCGCTTCTACAGTTACAGCAAGCGCACAAATTTCCGCCTCAATCGGCACGACTATTTCGAAGTGGTATATATAACCGAAGGCGCAATTACGTTTCAGGTCCATCGGCAGAGCTTCAAGGTCAGGGCGGGGAGTCTGATCGTGATCGGGAGCACACTTTTCCACCGGCCTGTCCGGTATGGCCCGTCCCCCAACAAAGGCGTGTCGCTCTATTTTCTGCCCAAGGCGGTTCTGGGAGAGAAAGGTGACGGCGAAGATGTGGAGTACCTGATGCCTTTTCTGGCCCAGGACGCCAATTTCCCCCATTTGGTGCCCGCCCGGACGGGTATCCCCGAAAAGGTCATCGAGCTCATCAAGCTCATTTATGCGGAACTGCCCGCCAAATCGGTCCGCGCCCGTCTGAACGCCCGGACCTACCTGAAGATGATTTTAGTCCTTCTCGGAAACCATTACGCCGATTACCACGTTGGGCTCAGAGAATTCCGTCGGAAGCAGGAGAACATCAAGCGTCTCCGCCCGGTACTGGACTTTCTCGACGAGCATTTCTCCGAATCCATCATGGTGAGCGAAATGGCTTTGATGGCGGAGATGAGCAAGTCACATTTCATCCGCTTCTTCACAAAGGTGACAGGTCAGACGTTTGTCGCCTATGTCACCCACCTGCGGGTTGCCAAGGCCCAAAGGCTGCTGGCAGCCACCAACCTCCCCATTGCTGAGCTCTGTCAACAGGTCGGGTTCTGCGATCAGAGTTATTTTGGGATGGTATTTCGCAAGGCCGTAGGTATGCCCCCCGGCCAGTATCGGCGTCGGTATAGCGGCACGGCGGTTGAGGACGCCCTTGCACACCACCCCTCCGGCTTGGGGCAAGATATTTTAGCCCCAGGGAGTATTTCGGCTTCCGCGAAACGATCACCCGCCGGTTATTCGAACACGGCACGGCAGTTGGTGATGAAGCCAGGAGAGTTTGTCCAATGATTTTTTCCTCAGGACTCAGTTTCCCCGAAGGTCCAGTGGTGCTCCGCGATGGAAGTTGGCTGGTCGTAGAAATGGGGACGCAACCCGGATGCGTCACCGAGATTAGTCCGGATGGACAGCATAAGAGGGTGATCGCAAAGACAGGACGGCCGAATGGCCTGGCGCTGGATAAAAACGAATTTGTTTGGGTCGCGGAATCCAGTAATTCGACCCTGCTCCGGATGACCTTGGACGGAAAGATGGAAGTCATCGCCGCCGAGTGCGAAGGTCGACCTTTCTTGTGGCCGAACGATCTCTGTTTCGGTCCGGATGGCGCCGTGTATATGACGGATTCGGGCGTCAGGGTGGGGGACTTTAAGGTCGGCACGGGGCACCGGCCCGATTACAAAAGCGTAAGACTCGACGGCCGCATTTTCCGGATCGATCCAAAAACCAGGCAGGTGCGACAACTGGAGAGCGGTTTGCGCTTTGCCAACGGGATTGCATTCGGTCCGGACGGCAAACTTTACGTCAACGAGACCGTGACGGGGATGGTCTACCGTTACTCCTGGGGCGACGGCGGCGAACTGGGTCCGCGGGAATCCTTTGGCAATTCCAATCTCGATCCCGGTTCGGGTTTTCAGGGGCCGGATGGTATGGCTTTCAGCAAGGATGGCACGTTGTATGTGGCGATTTTCGGCCGAGGCCGCGTCACCGTATTGGATTCGGGTGGGCGAGTGATCGAGCATATTTCGACCCGGGGGCAGAAGCCGACCAATGTAGCTTTCGGCTTGCCTGGAGACACGCGAATTTATGTGACCGAGAATGAATATGGTTCTCTCGAGGTGTTTGACGTTGGGGTCGAAGGCCTGCCTCTATACCAATAATCGTCTACCCCGCGGAAGCTCTTCACTTCCCAGAGAGGAACACTGATCCGTGACCATAAATGAAATTCTGACGCCCGCCCTTCTCGTCGACCTCGACCGAATGGAAGCGAACTTAGAGCGTATGGCGGCCTTCTTCCGGACCGCGCCGGCGAAACTTCGTCCTCATTACAAAAACCACAAGTGTCCGGAATTGGCCGAGCGCCAGCTCGATGCCGGCGCCATCGGCCTCACCTGCGCCACGCTTGCGGAAGCCGAGTGCCTGGTCGAGCAGGGCGTGCGGCAGATCCTGCTGGCGAACGAGATCGTGGACCCCATCAAGATGCGCCGCTCGGTGGAGCTCGCTCGCCAAGCGGACATCATCTTCTGCGTCGACGACGAGAGGGTTGCCGATGATTTTGCCCGTGCGGGCCGTAACGGCCAGACGCCCATCAGCGTGCTCGTCGATGTCGATATCGGCCAGCACCGCTGCGGCGTTCCACCCGGAGATCCCACGGTGCTCCTGGTCAGGAAGGTCTTGGCAACCGGTCTGAGGTTTCGTGGCTTGATGGGATACGGGGGCCACCTCTCGCACCAACTGCCCGGGCCGGAGAAAGCTGATGCGGTGGCCGCGGCCCTGCGGCCTCTGATGGAAACGATAGCCCGTTTGGAAGGCGAAGGCATTGCCGTCGAAATCGTCAGTGGCAGCGCAACCGGCACCTATTCCCTGACCGGGTGCTACCCCGCGCTGACGGAAGTCCAGGCAGGGTCTTACCTGCTCATGGATACCAACTATCGGGAATGCTGCACAGACTTTGAGCTCACCCTGACGATGTTATCCACAGTGATCAGCAAAACCGGCCGGGAGTATGTGGTCGTAGATGCCGGCGTGAAAGCCCTCAGTTCCGAGCGCGGCATCCCGATGGTGAAAGATCTCGACGGACTGACCCTCCGACGACTCAACGCCGAGCATGGCATCATTGAGCTGGGCGAGGCTGCGCCATCCATAAGTATTGGCGACAGGATCGAAATCTGGGTCCGGTACTCCGACGCCACCGTCAACCTTCACGATCGAATGTACGGCGTCCGTAACGGGAGCGTGGAGAAGATCTTCCAATTGTGCGGATGAGGGCGCCATATTTTGTTTCGATGTAACGAAGCGTTTGACTGGTGTCCTGAGTCAGAAGTTCGTTGAAGAATTGAGCCCGCAGAGCGGGCGGCAGCAAGTAGCCCACGGCGTAAGCCGTGGGTCGCGAGAGCCCCACCCTCACCCCCGTCCCCTCTCCCGCTCGCGGGAGAGGGGTGCCGAAGGCGGGGTGAGGGCCATCAAACCCAGGGCTTACGCCCTGGGCTACTCTATGCCGCCCCTAACGGGGCTCTAAAGAACGGTCGAGCTTGAGAAAGACTTTGTTAACGAACATCTGACTCACGACACTGGACGCAGAGAAGAATCCACAGCACTCTCACCGCTCATGGGAGGCAAAGATGTCGAGTCCCCTGAAAGGGGCCATTATCGGGTGTGGCTGGTTCGCGGAGAATCATCGTCAAGCTTGGCTGCGGATTCCCGGTGTGGAGATCGTGGCCGCAGCCGACCGGCACTTGGACCGCGCACAGCGATTCGCGAAGCTAGCCTATGGTTCGGCGGAGGAGTTATTCGCGCGCGAACAGCTCGATTTCGTGGATATCGCTACCCATGCGGATTCCCATCTTCCGCTCGTCCAGCTTGCGGCAGAAAGAAAAATCCCCATCATCTGCCAGAAACCGATTGCGCCCGACTGGCCTCGAGCCGTGAAGCTCGTCGAGGTGGCGGAGTCAGCCGGTGTGCGCCTGATGATTCATGAAAACTGGCGATGGCAGCCCTGGTACCGCGCAGCCCATGAAATGATCGACCGGGGAGAAATTGGCGCGCCGATCGGCTACGGATTTCGCTTCCGCAGGCGGGACGGGCTGGGAGATGAGCCCTATACGGAGCAGGCTTACTTCCGTAAAGAACCGAGATTGATCGTCCATGTGACCCTCGTCCACCACATGGATACCGCGCGGTTTCTTTTTGGCGAGATTGACTCAGTGTCTGCCCAAGCCAGTCGCCGGAACCCGCACATCGCTGCCGAAGACCAAGCCATCATCGTGTTAAGCCACCAAAACGGGGTTCATGGTTGGGTCGACGGCCATCGATTCCAGGATCCCCTTCCGGATGGTCCAGCCATGGGGGACGCCTTCTTCGAAGGTGAGCTCGGCGTCATCTCGATTCTTGCCACCGGCGATCTCTATCGAAACAATGTCCTGGTGCTGAAGAACGACGTCACGGCTGGGCCCCTGGGGGATAGTGTGCGCGCGACGCTGGCCCACTTCATATCATGTTTGCAAAACGGTTCTCCGTTCGAGTCCGACGGCCGCTCGTATCTGCGCACCTTTGCGGCAGTCGAGGCAGTATATCGGAGTATCGCCGAGCGGCGGTGCGTCTCGCTTAGCGAGGTTTTGGGTCCAAACCGCCCACCTACCGCCCAGCCGGCGCCTTAGGTGCGGGTTTGGATTCGACCCGAATTCCGAAGTTGCGAGGCTCTGTGGGAAGAAACCCCTCACCCGGCTCGCTACCCTCGCCACCCTCTCCCCAAGGGAGAGGGCTGAAATCAATCATCGTTGACGGCCCTCTCCCGTGGGGAGAGGGTGTCCCGCAGCCGGCGCAGTCATCAGTCCGTCAGCTGACGGAGACGGGTGAGGGGTTACTTCCGAAGAATCCAAACACCCGTTCCGTTCTCGAGGTTGTCAAGGCAGGCAATTCAGGTTGAACGAGTTGGCCTGGCAGCCACAAAATCAACTTCGGAATTCAAGTTCAAGCTCGGGATGATGGGGCGCGATTGCCGCTGACTCGAGCTGAAGGCGCGCAAGGTTTGGAAATGACCGTGGAACACCAGACTATGGATCTTCCAAGAGGGGGAAGGAAAGGGGACGTACCATGTCGAAGAAGATAGGGCTTCTAGGTGCAATCTGTGTACTCTTCGTGGCGCAAGTCTTTGGGCAGCCGATCAAACTCCATCCTGCCAACCCACACTATTACCTG
>CAWIUZ010000224.1:0-19411 GCA_963838915.1 uncultured Acidobacteriota bacterium | reverse complement strand
TTGCCCAGTCCGATGTCAGGAAGCTGGTCCGGGACGCCAGGCAACGCAACCTTGCCGTCGCCTTGCTCCTCACGCGTGACGAGTCCCAATTGCGGCACGCCGACCGGCAGCGGCGGTGGGCGCAGGAGGATGGGGTATGGGTGCTGCGCTCGACGCGGGCATGGCTGCCCCGCGACCTTGAGGTGCTGCGCCCCGTGTTCGAGCGGATGAGAACAGAGGGACTGGATATCCTGCACAAGAACGCCGCCTTGGCAGACGAGGTCCGAAGGACGCTCGCCGACATCGACGAGATCGACAGCCATCTGCAGAGGGCCGGGGCAGCCATCGGGAAAGCCCAGGCGCTCACGGCGAAGCATCGAGCGCGATTGGCGACGCTGTGCAACAGCGCTGTGGCGACTGGGATGACACGGGGCACGCGCCAGGGAAGGGCAAGCGCCGGGAACGGCAACGGAAATTCGCAGCACCAACCAGCCAATCAACAGGAGGAGTGAATATGAAACTCGAACACGAAACCCTGGTGACGAACGACGGCAAGAAAATCGTGACCTGCACGTGGCGCACCGACACTGGCAAGGCGACCTCGCAGACCGTCCAAACCACCGACCTGAAGAGCGGCAAGGTGACGGTGACGAACGTTAGCGGCGGCAAGCTACTGCCGTAGGTTGCAACCCCACAACTCGTTTTTCCGAGCGTGCCTGTTTCCGGGCACATCCATGCCGGATACGGCACGCTCCGGACGAGCGACACTCTTCGTGAACGCCTCCATCCTGGGCGATGACGGCGGCCCGAGCAGGGAGCCGGTTGCAATCGACCTCCAGAATCGATAGCCAAAGGGGTTATCCATGAGGAAGAAATCCATTGCCGGTGCGCAGAAGGCAAATGTGCCCAGGGTCGGGCTCTTCTTCGTGGTCAACAGGAAGCCAATCGTTGACGGCCTGCCGTGGACCGAAGTCCCAAGCCTGGTGGGCTTCCGGACATCTGCCCTCGGCCATCCTGAGTTCTGGGCGCGCTTGCAGCAAGGCGGCGCTGTTCCCCAGGGGATGCCCTACGAGGACTGCCCTCGCGGGCGGGTGAACCGTTTCGATGCGACCGGCCTCTTCACCCTGCTCGCCGACCGCTGCATCATCAGGAGCAAGCCGATGGTCAGGAAGATCATGGCCGCACTCGGACTGCCGAGGGGCACCAGGGTGGCTACGGACAGCCATTACAAATGTGCGGTGTGCATGGGGAAGGTTCCCACCAGGAAGCAGGAAAAAGAGGATTGGGATTTCTGACGCTTTGGCGCAGTTACCCTGCGACTATACGACCAAGTAACGGGAGATTAGTAACCCCTTCGCCGTCAGGCGGGACCGATAACCTCTGGCGTCCTGGAGACTTGTCGCCGCGAGCCCGGCCGGGGCAACTTCCGAGTGGCGTTTGACCCAGGCCCTTGGCCGGCGACCGGACCGGTCGGATGGTTGCGGGGGGAGAAGCGAGGGGTCCTAGCCCAGATCAGGCAGCCCGAACAGATACCATCTGCAGCGAGCGAATGGGAGGGGATGGGATGTTGTCACTTCACGAATTGTTTGGCGCAGTCTCGTTTAAGCTATCTAGCCGAATGGCCGGGATTCCCGCCGATCACCGGCAGCACCACATGGGACGGCATGGTTGGCGTGCAATAAACCCTCTGCGTGGCCTTGACGAAATCCTCTTTCGCCGCCTGATAGATGCTCGGAACGTATTCCTGCGTGTTCCGGTCAATCAACGGGAACCAGGTGGACTGGACCTGCACCATAATGCGATGACCTTTTCGGAACACGTGATCGCGGTCGCGAAGCGGGATGTTCCATAGTACCGGAACGCCTGACTGCAATGCCTCCGGTTTCTCGAAGCTCTTCAGATAGCGGCCGCGACGCACCTCCATCGCGATGGGAAGTTGGTAGCCGTTGAGCGACTTGCTATACTGGCCCGGAGCGGGTCCGTCATCAGCCTTCCATGCTGCGTCCTGGGCATCTTCCGGGAATACATCGATCACCTTAACAACGAAATCGCTGTCCGTGCCGGACGTCGAGGCGTACAGGTTTGCCTCCAGTTTCCCGGTTACGACCAAGTCCTTGTCGAGAGGCGCGCTCACGTACGTCAGAACATCCGGGCGGTGAACGGCGAACCTCTGATCGTCGGTCTCCCAGGTTGGCCAGTCGCCGCCCGGATAGGTCGGCGAGATAGGCCGCGCCCGATACGGCACCGGATTTGCCGGATCGGAGAGGTATTCGCGGTACGCGTTACCCTCGCTGGGCGGTTCGAATGTCAAGACGCCTTCGGACTGCAAATATAAGCTTGTCGCGACCGCTCCAGGCGGCGGCCATTTGTCGTAGGTGTGCCAGGTGTTCGATCCTGACTGAAAGGTCTTCACCCTCCAGGTAAAGCTGTCCCCATCATCATGAAGAAAGTGGCGGAAGAAAGGCGCCTCGATATCGTGCCGGAATTCTTGCGCGGTGTCATGCCCACCATAGCCGTAGCTTCCGATGCTCTCGGCCTTCGGGCTTTGCCACTAGCCATGGAGCCAAGGGCCCGCAACAAGATAATTGTTGTGGTTCGGATCGCTTTCGGCAGATTGTTGGAAGATCTGCCAGGGCCCCCACGGATCTTCCTGGTCCCAGAATCCGGCCACATTCAGATTCGGGACTGGCGCGCTGTGCAACTGCCGAACCCAGGCTTCTCGCTTCCAGAAATCGTCGTAGTCAGGATGGGATACCATTGAATTCCAGTAAGGCACGGAGCCATGCAGATACTTATCATCGAGGGTCTTGGTCGATCCGCCATCCAGGTACCACTGATAAGTGTCATAGACGGGGAACTCGAAATGAGTGTTCTTGTTCTTGTCCGACTGTTCCATGACCGCGTACTCGAATCCGTAGCTGAGCCTCAGCGCACCGAAGCGGTGCATATCGTCGTTCATCCACTGGTCCACTGGCGACGCCTGTTCGCTGACGGCCTTCAGGGCGGGATGGGGTTTCAGCAGAGTCATCGCGGCGGTGAGGCCGAGGTAGGAGACTCCGAAGATGCCCACTCTGCCGTTCGACGGGACATTCTTAACCAGCCAGTCGATGGTGTCGTATGCGTCGGTTGTCTCGTTGACGGCTTTGGGGTCGTTCAGGTCCACCTGGGACGACAATGCGAACACACCCTCCGACTTGAAGCGCCCGCGCAGGTTCTGGAAAACGAAGATATATCCGTCCTCCGGCAGTTCCTGAAAGTGGGGAGGAATCGTCTCCGGGGCTTTATCCGGCACTCCGTAGGGAGTGCGCTGGAGTAGAATCGGCAGCGGCTCTTTCTTGCTTACGGGAGTTAGAATAACGGTTTGCAGACGGACGCCATCACGCATAGGAACCATGACTTCCTGGTATTGGAAGGGGGATTCTCCCCACGCCACGCTTGCACCGAGCAGCACTAATGTGGCCGTGAGGCTGATTAGGAAGTGAATCGCAGCGTGGGAGATCGAGTGTCGTCCTCTTGGGGGCAGCATGGCTCAAAGCTAGCAGATTCGAACGATTAGCGCACTGAGATTCCGAGCAAGACGATTCTGGGGCTTAGCAGCGCGGCACCAGCCGCTGAACAGATTTTACTTCTCCCGCGAGAAAGTCATGGGCTGGAAGGCAGAATGCATGCTCGCCTGGCACCACTCTGCTCCGGAAAATGAGCGGATGGCGACTCGGAAGTTGACCTGCCAGGCCCAACCCTGAGCCTGGATTGTCATCGGTGAGCCCTTATTGACTCACCACGAATCGAGCCATCGGTCGTGGCGCCGCTGCGGTTTGGTATTGTCCCAGTGAATGGGGCGGGCTGGCGCGCCTCCCCCCTGTGCGTCGGTAATAGAGAAGCGCCACCGCTCCGTCCCCTCACCAGAGGTCGTCGCAAGCCCCGTGGCAATCGGCGAACTCCGCGTCATTGATCGTGCTTACCCATTTTCTTTCAAACGCTTAGCGGTTGAACTTCAGTTCAAAACTAGTTGAACTGATGTGCATCGAGTCGGTAGCTGATCGAGTCCACAGTCGGCCTCACCACGCAGCCCGTGGAGGAGGACGACATGATGGTGGCAAGCAGCGCCTGGGTGGGCTGGAGTTGTTGTCTGGCTCTGGCGATGTTCATGGCGAGCACGGCTCTTGCAGCCGACGAAGCCGATCTGGCACATCGGAACCTGACCCTCGGCATTACCCTGCGGGTGTACAACTACGCGCATCTCGCACCCGCCCTTCTGACCGGCTCGGAAGAGATCACGACGGCCATATTCAAGCAAGCAGGAGTGGAAGTTGCCTGGGTCGATTGTCCCCTCTCACCCGCACAGTTCGAGGAGTATCCGGCCTGCCAAGAGGAAATGGGAACCAGGGATTTCGCTCTACGCATCCTCACCCGCTCCGCGGCCGAGAAACTCTCCACCGGCGATGAGCCCCTGGGCTTTGCCCCACGATGCCACGAAGACGAGCGGGGGTGCGTCCTGAACATCTTCTACTACCGCGTGGACGGTCTGGCCACACAGGGTCGTGCGCGGAGCGAGCGAATCTTGGGCCACGCGATCGCACACGAAGTGGGCCACCTGCTGCTGGGCCTGAACGCGCACTCACCCGCCGGCATCATGCGCGGCATATGGTCCCGCGACGACATTCAACGAATGGCTTGGACCTATCTGCTTTTTACACCGGATCAGTGCAAGCGGATGCACACAAACCTGCGCAGCCGCGCGGCCGAGAAGCAGACCAGGGAAGCCATCTCACGCTAAGACGGAAGGGAAGGCGTCCGCCACATCGGGGACCCAAAGGCAGAGAGCACCTCGCGGCGGGAAATGCATAGGGCACAGGAGGTCATGGAAGCGAGGGCCGGAGCGCGGGGATTATTTCAGCCTCGCGTACTCCGCCTTGGCTTGCTTGAGGATGGGGATGTCGGGGTCGGCGCCTTTCCAGAGCGTGAAGAAATCCTGATAGGCGGCGCGGGCCTTGGCGGTCTCGCCCTGCACGGCGTAAGCGCGGGACAGCCCTACCCCGGGCCAGCGCGCCCCAGGGAAAGTTCCCCACCAGTCCTCGGTGGTCGATGAATTTCTGAAATTCCGCTGCCGCTGCGTTGCCGTCCTGGAGCATGAGATAGGCTTCCCCACGCAAATAAGCGGGGCATATTGATATCGTGAGGCCCGCTGGTGGGTAAAGTTCGAGCGGGCTCGCCACCTTCAATAGTTCGATGGCCCGGTTCGGGTCTTGGCGCTCCAGGGCCACCCCCGCCCGGATGGTGGGCAGCCAATACCTTTGCACCAGCGTGTCCAGCGGGAAAGTCTTGTCGAGTTCGGCCGCCAGCTTTTCCGCCCCTGCCGTATCGCCTGCCCGCGCTAGGGCCAGCACCGCTATGGCCCGCACATCGCGGTTGGGGGCCAACTTCAACGCCGCATTGGCCTCGGCACGCGCCTGCTCCCGGTTTCCCGATTCCACCTCGCGCAGCGCTGCCGCCGCCTGATATGCGGCAGCGCTCTCTTTGGCGTCGTTGTGCTGGGCTGAATCCATCGCCCGCCCGGTCAGCTCGTGCGCTTTCTTTAGATTGCCGTACCAGCCTTCCGTGTCCGCTTGCGTGGCCAGCAACAGGCCTTCCGCGCCCGGCTTGCCCATGGCGGCTGAGACCAACTGCGCCATCTGCGCCGCATCGCCCTTTAGAAACGCCAACTGGTAGCGGCCCTGGAGCAGAAACTCGCTCGCCAGCTTGCGCCCCTGCGTCTGCTTGTACACCACCTCCGCTTCATCGAGCCGGTTGAGGGCCAAGTAGGCGAAGCCGAGGTTGACATAGTTGATCGCATTATTTGGCTCCAGGCGTAGCGCCTCTCGCCATTCCTCCAATGCCTTTTCCCAGCTTTCCAGGGCGGCGGAAACCCATCCCGCCATGTTGTAAGGCTGGTCGTCTCTTGGGTAGGTCTGCTGCCACACTTCGAGGGTCTGCGCCGCCTTCTCCATCTCTCCCGTCGCGCTAAGGTAATAGTTCCCCTCGATAGAGAAACGCTCCCGTTCGCTTACTTTCTCCCGCAGCGCGTAAGCCTTGCGTATATTCTCCGCCGCCCGCCCCGGTTCGTTGAGCGCCCAGTAGACATACGACATCCAGGCGTAGGCCATGGCAAAATTCGGGTCAAGGTCCACCGCCCGTTTGAAGAATGGCAGCGATTCTCTATCCCCTTTGGTAGACTCTGTCGTTACTCCCAGGCTGTAGGCTTTCAGCGCCTCCAGCGATGGCGTGGTCGCTTCTTCCACCGGCGTGGCGTATTTCTGCACCGAGCTGAGCGACTCGCCCAGTCTGCTCCGCAAGCTGACCGCCGCAGCGTCCAGAGCCTTGAGCACCGCTTCCTTGCTTGTCGACTGTTCCTGCGCCTCCGCCAGCACGTCCCCCGTGTCGCAGTTGACCGCCTTCAGGCCAATCACGTATTGGCTGCCCAGCCCCGCAATCGAGCCGGTCACCATGGTCGTGCTGCCCGTGCGCAGGCAGACGTCGCGCGTGACATTCGGCGTCAAGCGGTCACCGGCGGGACGGCCCATCAGCTTCAATGTCTCGTTCACCCTGCGCTCGGAAATCAGGGCGAGAAAAGGCGATTGCTCAAGCTGCACCGAGAGCCCCTGCTTCAGCGTGTCGTCGAATACGCTGTCCCCGGTCTTGTTGTCGAAATCGGAGAGGACGATGGAGTCCTTGTCGGTCAGGCGGGCCATGGCTTGGCGCGAGCGGAAGTAGAGCGTCCCCCCGATGGCAGCGCCGACAAGCATCAGGGCGGCGGGGACAAGGACCTTCCAGAGTTTCCTGCCCGCCACAGGAACTAGGGCTGCTCTCGGCTCGCTCGATGGCGAAGGCCGCCCAGATTCCGCGTCGCGCTTCAGGCGCTTCAGGTCAGCGCGAATCTCCCAGGCGTGCTGGTACCGCACGTCGCGGTCTTTCTCCAAGGCCTTCTCGATGATCAATTGGAGCCGTGGGTCGAGGGCGGGATTCAGGCGCTGAGGCGGAGTCGCTTCCCGCCTCAGAATCGCCTCCCGAAGCTCGGCCGAGGTGGTGCCGCTGAAGGCCTGCTGCCCCGTGGCCATTTCGTAGAGCACCGCGCCGAAACTGAACAGGTCGGTGCGCGCGTCCACCTCTTCGCCCCGTGCCTGCTCCGGCGACATGTACGCCGCCGTCCCCATCGCCGCGCCGGCGATGGTGAGCTGGCTGAGGTCGACCGTCGCTGTGGGTGTGTCCTGTAGGGCCGAACGGCGTTCGGCCTCATCGGAGGGGCGAGCGCCGCTCGCCCCTACAATCAGTTTTGCCAGGCCGAAATCGAGAATCTTCGCTTCGCCGCGCTTGGTAACAAATATGTTCGCAGGTTTGATGTCGCGATGGACGATGCCCGCGGCGTGCGCCGATTCCAGCCCGTCGGCAATCTGAAGGGCGAGATCGAGCACTCGGTCGATTTGGAGCGGCGCTCGGCGGGGGCCCGCTTCTCCTCGAGGAACCCTTACAGGGCCGGCTTCGACCGCCCCATCAGCCAGAAGGTCTTTCAGCGTCTGGCCTTCCATCAGCTCCATCGCCAGGAAGGGCTGCCCATCCACTTCTTCAATCTCGTAGACGGTGCAAATGTGCGGATGATTGAGCGTCGAGGCGGCGCGGGCCTCGCGCTCGAAGCGCGCCAGCGCCACGGGATTATCGGCCAGGACCGTGGGCAAAAACTTCAGCGCCACTTTCCGGCCTAGTCTTACATCCTCGGCCTTGTAGACGATCCCCATGCCGCCGACACCCAGCCGCTCGAGGATGCGGTAGTGCGACACGGTGCGGCCGATGAGCTCGGAATGGGTGAAGTCGGCTGCGGCTTTGGGAGGCGCGCCGGCGGGCTGGCCTCCGGCTGCGATCCCCATGGGCGCGCCCGCCATCTGTTCTTCAATGGCAGGCTTCGGCGCCGGCATCACTTCTGGAGCCGCCCCGGATCCTTCTGCCAAGTCGCCCGGGTCATCCAGGGGAAAGATGAACCGGAAGCCGCGGCGTGGAAGTGTTTCGACGAAGCGCTGAGTGCCCGCATCATCCCCCAGCGCTTGCCGCAGCTTCATGATCGCGGTGCCGATGCTGTGCTCGAACTCGACGATGGTATCGTTCGGCCATAAGCGCTTGCGGATCTCTTCCCGGGTCACTACTTCTCCGGGATGTTCCAGCAGCATGAGTAAAATCTGGAAGGGTTGCTCTTGCAGACGGATGCGGCGCCCGCCCTTGCGCAGCTCACCGGCGCGAATGTCGAGTTCGAAGCCACCGAAACGAACGGCTTGAGCGGGTGAACGCTCCACAGACGCCCTCTCTACGAAATGCTATCGGTTTTGTCGGGGCCCAGGAAGTCGAGTTTATCACACTCCTCTCAGGAGGGATCTCCGTGGAATCACGAGTCTAGCCCAAAATTCCGAGCGGTCCCAGTGCACCCTGCGAAATGCCGGTTGCCTGATCCGGATCCGGAACGATAAACGCCCTTCCTTGACAATGGGATCACTGCACTTTGAAAGCGGCCCGGATTCCCATGAGCTCTTGGCATCACGAACAAGAGTCGCCTTGTGTCAAGCAACGACCCCTTCCTCGACCGTGAAGCCTGCGGCCAGCCGGGACCTCTCAGCCGGTCTGTCCGAGTCCGGTTGTAGACACAAGGTCTTGATGAAAGCGACTGCCGCCACATGCGGGCACTGCTGCCAGGATTCCAGCCAACGTCGAGCCGTCTTTGGCGAGCGGCGTAATGCGATGGCCGTCCCCTCGGCCGATATCCTGCGGTTTTGGCCGTTATTTGGATTGAAGGCCCACTTTATCTCAGTAAGTCCATGTCTGGTATGTATCCTATAGGTGTGTGGTATTCCTCCCAATGCCAAGCCCCACATGAGCCGTGCAATTTGCAGCTATCAGCTCAAAATCGTTCGATATTGGGCGGGTACTTCCAGAAAATTCGCCCCCCGTGTAATCAAAGACTTGCAGCGCCTCGCGGCGAGACGTTTTTGGGCGGCACTCACAAGGTTCTGGAACTGGCGTTCCCATACCCGGGAGAGCACACGACGGAGGCAACAACTAAACGGAGGCCACAGTGATGAACACCCGGACTGCAATCTACGCACGCGTGAGCACCCGCGAACGAGGCCAAGTCACCCAAAACCAATTGCACCAGATTCGCGCATTTGCAGCGAGACAAGGGTGGCTCATCGTCAGTGAGTTCGTGGATTACGAGAGCGGGTCGACCGATGACCGCGAACAATTCCAGGCAATGTTCCAGGCCGCCAGCCGGCGGCAATTCGATGTCCTGCTTTTCTGGTCGCTGGACCGGTTTTCCCGCGAGGGAGTCTTTGAGACGCTCACCCACCTGAACCGGCTCACCGGTTATGGTGTCCACTACCGGAGTTTCACGGAACAGTGGTTCGACTCCTGCGGCATTTTCCGGGAGGCAGTGATTTCGATTATGGCGACGCTTGCCAAGCAGGAACGAGTTCGGATTTCCGAGCGCACACGGGCAGGCCTTGAGCGCGCACGCCGGGAAGGCAAGACTCTCGTGCGGCCGAAGGTCGAGGTCAACGCCGGCGAGATTCGGGGACTCAGGGCAAAAGGTCTTTCCTGGTCTGCCGTCTCGGCTCAAACGGGGGTCGCACGGGCCACATGCCAGCGGGCAGTTGCTGCATAGGGGGTGGGCGGCCACACTTACGGTATGCCAACGGCGAATGCGGCATGTCGCCATAGCTATCGCCGGTCCCAACCGCCGGTGGGTACTACGTCCAAATGAGTAATTCGTTCAGAGGCAATTGTCAGGTCAGATCAGGTTTTGTCGGCCGACAGTGTCGCCCCTTATTTGTCCGTGTAGACATTCACAAGCTGTAACCGCATCGTCTCGAGGCGAGTTTCGACGATACGCGCGAATCGGCGCAGAAGTTCGTAACCCAGATCGTGGTCCTGTTCAGCTTTGTCGCGAAGGCAGTGACCGTCCATAGCAAAAGCCCGTGTAACCTCGAGGGTTTTCGCAGAAAACTTCCATCGATAAGGGGGGAACAGCCACAACCAACCAAGAATATCACCTTCACGTAGACAGGACCTTTCATCGGCTAGCAACTGTCGAAACCCGCAGACGGCGGTTGACAGATAGATCCTGGGGTGACTCCTGGGTGGGGTAATCGACTCACGCGCACGATTGTTAAGCGCTCCGCGGTGTTGGTCTACGACTGGCTGAAAGTTTCGACGGGTGGTGACGGTGCCAGGCAGAGAACCCGTTCAATCTCCTTGAACAACTCTGCCGCCTGGATGGGCTTCGCGACGTAGCCGTCCATTTCGGCGGCCAGGCATCGCTCGCGGTCACCTTTCATGGCGTGAGCTGTCATGGCGATAATCAGTGTGTGCGCGCCGGTGCCGCTCTCCCTTTCGCGAATTAAGGCCGTAGCTTCAAACCCGTCCACTTCGGGCATCTGCACATCCATCAGGGCGACATCGAAACGGCCCTTTTGCCAGGCCCCCAGCGCCTCGCGCCCGTTGTTGGCTACGATTACCGCATGACCCCGTTTCTCGAGCAGCCGTACCGCCAGCTTCTGGTTGACTGCGTTGTCTTCAGCAAGCAGAATCCGAAGCTTTTGCCGACCCTCACGCAAGGAATGACGAGTTATAAGGGGGGCGGTTTCGCGAACGCCTGCTTTCGCTTCCAGCACTTTGCGCAGGGCCTCCAGCAGTTGGGCTTCCGCCACAGGCTTGGTGAGATAGGCGGCAACTCCTAGTTCCCGGAAGCGCGCGGCGTCCCCACGCTGGCCGGCCGAAGTCAGCATGATGATGTCTCCCTTGGAAACGATCGGATGTCGCCGAATCTGCGCGACCAGTTCGAAACCATTCGTCTCCGGCATGCGGGCGTCGATCAGAAGCAGGTCAAACGAGCAGCTGGATCGCTCAGCTTGCCGCAGGATTTCTAAGGCTTCGAACCCGCTGGAAGCGGGCATAGGCGTCATCCCCCAGCGCCGCAGCATGTCGACTAGAATGCGTCGGCTCGTGGCGTTGTCGTCCACCACAAGGACCTGGCGGCCCGCCCGTTCTACAGCGCCGAGCAAGGCTGGGGGCGAAACGTTCTTGCCGCCTTGGGCGCGCGCCGTAAAGTGAAAGCAACTCCCTTTGCCGGGTTCGCTTTCCACCCAAATGCGCCCCTGCATCATGGTCGCTAGCCGGGACGAGATTGTCAGCCCCAGCCCGGTGCCCCCGTAGCGCCGTGCCGTGGAACTCTCCGCCTGCGAGAACGGATCGAAGATCGTTCGCTGCTTGTCGCGGGGAATGCCGATGCCCGTGTCGCGTACCTTGAAATGCAACTGGATTTCGTCTCCGTGGTTCGAATCGAGGGAAACGTCGACACCAACTTCGCCGCGCTCGGTGAACTTGATGGCGTTGCCGATCAGATTGATGATCAGTTGCCGCAGGCGGGTGGGATCTGCCACGATCTCCTCCGGCACCTCGGGATCGATTTCGCAGGTCAGCTCCAGGCCCTTCTGCTGAGCTCGCAAAGCCAGGGGCATGAGAGTCACGGCAAGGCTGTCGCGAAGACGAAACGGGATCGGATCAAGTTCAAGCCTGCCAGCTTCGATCTTGGAAAAGTCCAGGATGTCGTTGATGACACCCAACAGGGAGTCGGCCGACGATTTGGCCATGCTCAGGTACTCGCGCTGCTCGGCGGTCAGTTCCGTATCCAGAGCCAAGTCCGTCATGCCCAGAATGCCGTTCATGGGGGTGCGAATCTCGTGGCTCATGTTGGCGAGAAACTCGCTCTTGGCACGGGTGCTGGCTTCAGCAACTTCTCGTGCTTTTTCTAGCTGCGAATTGGCACCTTCCAATTCACCCGTTCGCTTAGCAAGTTCCTCCGTCTGGCGGATGAGGTCGGTGGTCCGTTCCTCTACTTTCTCTTCCAGTTCGCGGTTGCGCCGCATGAGGAGACTGAGCCGAAGCCTGTAAAGCCAGACCGCGCCCAGCGACAGGGTCAGCACGCACAAAGCGCGAAACCACGCTGTTTGGTAGAAATATGGCTTCAGTTCGAACTCCAGTTGGGCGTCCCGGAGGCTCCAGACACCGTCGCTGTTGGCGCCCTCCACCCGGAACGTGTAGTGCCCGTGCGGTAAGTTGGTGTAGTAAGCGGTGCGGCGCGCCCCGGAATCGATCCACTCCCGGTCAAACCCCTGCAGGAGGTAGCGGAAGCGCACGCGCGAAGGGGCCACGAAGCTGGGGGCGGTGAATTGAATCTCCAGGCGGCCCGTCCCGGGACCAAGCCGTGAAGCGTTCGTGATCGGCACGTTCTTGCCGTCAACGAGCATGCTCTCGATCCAGACCTGTGGCGGTAGTTCGTTGCGTCGAATGTGGCGAGGGTCAATCGCCACCAGGCCTGCGATGGTAGGGAACCACACCCGGCCATCAGTACTTCTCGTTCCGGTGGGCGATCCGCCATAGTTGCACTCCGGCGACCTCAGTCCATCACCTACGCCATACACCACGCTGTGAACCGCTTTGATGCGTCCGTCCGCGAAGTTATTGAGTTCCTGCTTGGAAACGAAAAACACACCCTTGTTCGAACTCATCCATAGATTACCGAGGCCATCATCTACGATGGCGCCCACGGTGGTGCCAAACAGACCCTGTTTCGCAGCATACGAAGTGACGATGTCGTTCTTGACACGATTCAGCCCGCCCGACGCCGTACCGATCCAGATCGCCCCATCGTTATCTGCGTAGATGCAAGTCACGAAGTCGCTCAGCAAGCCGTTCTGTCCTGTGTAGATCATGAACTTCCCGTGGTGGAACTGCTTTACGCCCCCGCCATCGGTGCCGATCCAAAGGCTGCCTTCGCGGTCCTCAGCCAGCGCCACCACGGTGTCTTGAGGCAAGCCGGTGGCGGGCGACAGATGCTCGAACCGTGCATTGTGGAAGCGAGCGACCCCGGCTCCGTTCGTACCAATCCACAGGTTCCCCAGATGGTCTTCTAAAATGGCATTGATAGCGTAGTCTTTGGAGGCGAGATCCCTGAAACTGGTCACGTGTCCATCCCGTACCCGGGAGAGCCAGCCCTTCTCTTGTCCAATCCAGATGCTCCCGTCTGATCCCTCTCCCAAGGCGCTGGGCAGATTGTCTTTAAGTCCATCCGCAGTGGAAAAACGTTCCACCTTACCGTTCGTGATGTGGTCAACGCCGTCGCGGTAGGATCCTGCCCAGATGCTTCCATCGGATGCTCCAAGCACTTCCTCCTCGAGATTCGAAGACAAGCCTTCTCTGGTCCCGAAGGGGGTAAATTTGCCATCGCTCAATTCAAGGACCCCGGCCTCATACATGCTTACCCAGACGTTGCCCTCGCGATCTTCATACAGCGTGCGGAGGGCGTCGGTCGGCAATCCGTCGCGTTCCCTGTAAGACTGGAAATGTCCTCCCGCCAGGCGACCGAGACCATCGTGCCGATACGCAATCCAGAGGTTGCCGTCACGATCTTCCAGAAGAGATCTTATCTCCCCTTTAGGTAAGCCGTTCATAGGGGACCAGACTGAGAGCTGCTCGTCCTGCCATCGGGTCAGAACCCCTTGGCTGGTGCCTGCCCAAAACCCTCCGTCGCGTGCTGCGACGAGGGCGGTTACGGCTTGATCCCGCAACTCGGCAGGCGCTGGGTGCGCGTCAAACCGTCCCTTATCGAGCCTGGCCAACCCTCCCAGCGTCCCAACCCACAACCTACCCCCTCGATCCTCGGCGAGAACCGTTACTCTGAGGTCTGGCAGGCCGTCTCGCTTCGTAAACGATTGGAAGTAACCGTTTGAGAGGCGGTTCAAGCCTTGATGAGTGCCGATCCAAAGGCTGCCGTCGGCACTCACGAGGAGGGCGGATATCTCATTCGCAGTAAGCCCATCCGCTGTCGTGTAGGTCTGAAAAACACCATGATGATAGTGGGTGAGGCCGCTGCGAGTTCCGAGCCAGAGGCTTCCGTCAGGGCTTGCGGCCAGCCTATTCACGACATTTTCACCGAGATTGGGGCTATTCGTTTTGTCAAATACGTCGAACCTCACTCCGTCAAACCGCGCCACGCCTTCCTCGGTGCTCAGCCACAAGTAACCATCCGTGGTCTGTACTATGGAAAACACCACGTTCTGCGGCAGCCCGCTCTGACTCGTCCAAACTGACTGGACGTATTGAGAGATCAGCTTGTGCGGGTTGATGGCTCTGGCTGGAGCATTGGCCAAAACGGCCGCCGCGATCACTTGCATCAGCAGCAGATATCGCTTCAGCGACTCGGTTTGAGACACTTCCACTCCTTTCTCTTACCCATTATCGTTAGTAACCGAGATTAGTTAACACCGCAATGGTACAGGGGTACTCCGCGGCGAGTCCCTTGGTTCGCTTCCAGGGGGCTACTGCTTACGTAGTAAACGATCCCCCATTTTGGACCGCGTGGGTGGTCGGGTGAGGGTTTCAGACGCGAACAGTGAATCGGCAGGGCACGGCTCCTCGACTCGGCACGTGAGGCAGCCCGAGCCCTGCTTCTCACAGGCGCCGCAATGGTGCGCTGCTTCTGATACGATTCACCGTTCGACATCATGTGCCCATCTCATTATCCACGCGACCGGCAACGCACTCCCGATGACCCGCTGTGCAACCTGCGGGTGCATGCCAACGTCGTGCCGAAAGGGTTCCGATCCGCGAGCAAACCGAAGCGTTCCTCCTGTCCAGAAGGCTCCTATGAACTGCCTACGTCGGGAACTTCATGGAACGCATGAGTTTCTGGGAGCGCGGGTTGGAACTCAAAATGACGGGTTGGGGTCCAATCGCGGATTAGTCGTGCCTGGTCAAAATTAACCGGTCCAAATCTGCTTGGACCTTAATCTGGCGTAAGCCCTGTAAGGTCAAGCAGTTTGGCCGGTTAATTTCGACATAACTGGTCCAATCTGTGCACGCGTTTGTAATTTCAATATTCCGCTTGAGTTGAGTCCCAAGCGGGCATCGTGATTGGCCAGTTAGTGCAGTGAAGCTAGTTGATGTTCTAGCGGGTGAAAGTCCCGCCAGCGCAATTTCCCAGTTGGCGCTGTAGTGATATCCGGCGATGGAGAGGGTGACCAAACCATCGGAAGCCCGGAAGTAAACGTCCCTGTTGGCTGGATGCGAATCTGGTCAGCTCCGACAGGAGGGCAAGCAAAACAGCAGGTCGTAGCGCAAGCGAACCGTGGTTAAGCCTCGAAAACAATCTCCCTCACGAGAATCGGAGTGTGAGGGCGAAGGGAACGCCGAAACTGTTAACTGGAGTTGAAGGCCAGCGTTTTCGGTGAAGCACTGGGTATAGGCAGCCGAAGAGTTCCCCGTGGTCATTGAGGACGACATGCTGCGAGAGAGCATCAACGAAAGCTCAGAACCAGTCGTGGGTCGCCTCGGCCTATGCGAATAGACACAGCGAAGGCATCGGGTATAAGCCGTGAGACGGTGAAGTCTCGATGTGCCCGCGAGTGGGGCGGATGGGGCTGATTAAGTGAAGATGGACCGGGACAGAATAACCCGGACCGGAGCGAGGGCCCCTGGGGTAGAGCGGCTTGGTTCCGCTCGCACGGAGGTGCTTACAAGCGCATCATCACTGACTCAGAGCAGGGAGTAAGTGATGGCAGCAGAGAGCACGAAGGGCGATGGCAAACCCGAGCACGGGGCAGGCCTCGCCTGAAAATCCGGCCTTGAAGCCGTACCGGGGAAAACCCGCCGTACGGAATTCTAGGGGAGGCGATGGAAACGTCGGCATCATTCGAAGCCCGGTCCGCGCCATTGCCTTACCCGACTGTCGGCTACTGTTTACCAATCGCTAGTGGCTCTGCAAGCCAAGCACTTTGACGGCCTAACATGAAAAGTGCCCTCCCCACTTTGGGTAGCACCAAAACAGCAGTCACGGACGGAGATCCACGATCGACGGTGTAACACTGCAGAGGTGACGGGGGGAGATGATTGGTGCGGGAACGGGAGGTGGAAGTACTTTTTCGCGGGCGCAGATGCACCGCAAGCTGGGTGGTTAAAAAGGATAGCTGCCGGACGGTGTCCAAGTGCCGTGTTTTGAGCGGCAGTATCGGCACGTCGGGGTGGTCAATTGGCTACAGACTGTGAACCGAGCTATACTGAAGGCATCACAGTTCGGCCGCCGTCGCGCCAAGGGCATGGGCGAACGGAAACAGCTAGTAACCAGCACCCATCCACCCAGGCGCGCTCGTTCTCGTTTCTTGACCGGCCCATCTTTTTCAGACCCGCTCGGCGGAGGCGAACTTGGCTAGTATCGCCTGAATAGTCTGCATTGCTTGTCTGGGATCGGGCTTTCGATCCACGAGCGGGAAGCCTTCGGCGACCCACTTTCGCTCGATGGCATCGTACTCGAGGTCCAATTCGGTGGCGGTGTAGACCATACGCTGATCCAACTTGAGGGCGTTGCGTAAGGTGCGGATCCAAATGGTGACCCGCGGGTGATAATATCCCTGCACCAACTCATAGAGGTCACGGCACGCGTAATCCCGAATCACGTCAGCCCAGAGGGTGAGGATGTCACGCGCTCGCACGTCCACATCCTTAGGTGCACCAGGCAACTTGCGCGCTTTGCGAATATACGGACTCAGCCAGTAATAGTCGTCGTGGCTGAGGAGAGTTTCGATAGCCTCCATGAGGGACTCAAGGAGGCTGACCTCGCGCTCGAAAGCAGTCTCGTCCAGGGCCGCCTGGGCCTCCTGGGTCTTCGCGACGTGGGCGGCAAAGAGTTCCGCCAGATACTGCCGGCCGACGTCATTCAAGTCATGAAAATAAAGTGCATTGTCGCCCACGGCTGGCGCGGCAGTGAGCGCAAGCTCCAGGGCCCTGCGCAGGTGTGGTATGAATGCCCGGCGATTGGCCACCTGCAAACGGAAGTAACCGGAGCCCGTTCCCAAGCGATGCCAGTATAGGGGTTGGGTCAGGTCATCCGAGCCATAAACACTCGCGAGGAGTTCTTCCAGCGCACCCGCCATGACTGGCGCGGCGCCCTCCCCGTAACGCTCCCGGGAATAATCACCTGTGAAGGAAGATCGGTCCACTTCCTTGGGATTCCAACCCAGCCGGCAGAGAAACTCATAGTAAAAGTAATTGTGGTGAATAGTCTCTTCGTTCGGATAGAAACCCACACATTGCCCGGCAAGGGGATCGTCAAGCACCTTGTGGAATTGCTTTTCGATGAACTGCATGCTGCCATGCAGGTTGGTATTGCCACCAAAGGAATAAACAATGCCGAAATGCCACGGCCGCCCGTCGAAATAGTCTGCACGCTTATGTTCGGGCACCATCTCTGCCCATTGGTCGATTACTCGGACGCGATCGGCGGGCATGCGTTCCAGGCACTCTTTGATGAGTTGGGGCGTCCAATACTGCGGCTTGAAAAGAAAGCTCCATGCGGAGCAGATCCCAACACCTTGGGGGTCCACCTCATCCATGACTTTGAAATTCGCTCCTGCAATCTCCCGGCGCACGTCCATTTGAACCTCATCCGAACCCTCCACATCACACTCCAGGTAATTTTCGAGCCAATAAAGATGGTCCGTCCCGTAAAGCGAGAGGTATTCCTCAAGAAAGGCCTTGCCTACCTCGTGGTATTCGGGGCTCCGTGGGTGAAGGTACTTCTGCTTGGACAAATGCGACCAGGAGATCTCAAACGTTCGAGCCTCCGGATGGGTTGATACATACTCTGGGGGACAGATTCCCGGGACGGCGGGAGCCAGGGACCGCATGCCACGCGCGCGGGCGTATTGAATAATCTGCTTGCTCAGCGCGCTCTGCCCCTGTCGCCAAGCTTCGGAGAGGGGAGGCCGGACGCCGTATTTGATGGGTGCGAAGATTCCGTACGGCGGACCGGACCAAGAGTCGTCTGAGACTTCCACGCCCATGCGCGTCCACGCCTTCTCGCCACGCCACATCCTCACCCGGCGTGTCCCACAAGCTCAGGATGTTGAAACGAGCCTTGAGAGCCCAATCGATGTACCCCTTCCAATCATCCCAGTCCCACCAGGGAGTGGAGTACCAATAGAGCGTGAGGTTCATGCACATGCGCTCACTGAAGCGGGGCTGAGCGGAGATGTTGACACCCTGGACGGGCAGCGTGTTACGAGATGGAACGCGATCGCCGTCCCAGTAGAATCCGCAACCGCAACCCTTCTTCAGGTAATGATAAACGGCGTAAAGGGTGGAGATTCCTGTTCCCCCCAAAAAGCACAGGTGGCGCTTCCCGTTGGCGTCGACCGACCGCACCACGTAGGCTTCCCGGTCTTTCTTCACGGGATCTTCGAGTTGCCCTGAAGAGACGAGGCGCTCAGTCACGACAGTACGGCCTACGAGAAAACGCGTTGCGTTATCGGTATCGCCCGGGGAATCATCCGCGACGGTTCGGGGCTGAATCATGGTCATGCGCTTCAGGAAACTCTGCAGCTCTTGAGCAGCGGCGATTTCCGCCGGGTCTCTTGAGTTGTAGACGATGACAAGATCGCTGGGGTTAATTGCCCCTTCAGGGTCGACAGCCACCGCTTCGGATTTGATTGTCCACGCCGGCGCTCGACCGGGGACCAATGAGGAAATGGTGGCAGCCAAAAAACTTCTCCTCTGCATGATGCCCTCCTCGCACTTAGTTTCATTCGCTGAATCGGGGTCGTGGCCAAATTTGCAGAATGGGCCGGAAAATGGGCACGCCGGGAACCTCCCCTACGGTTCAGGGGAGAAGTTTCAACTGCATCCAGTGGTAGGCGACGGACTGCACGGTGTTGGTGAAGTGGTTGTCGTCCGGCGGGGCGCAGAGTTCCAGACTACGCAACGGAACATTATGCGCCACCTCGCCTCTCCAGATCGCGCTCCAGTTGTAGTCGTAGGCGCTGGCGGACCGCTCTTCGGGGTTCAATGCCTCGTAGACCTGGCGCGCCACCTCGACGCAGCGTTTTACGTCATCGAAGGTCGCCTCCTGGTCGAATTGAGGCGCCACAACCATAAGAGGGCGAGGTGCGATTAGAGCCATGGCCTCATCAAAATCCCATGGCAGGCGCTTTTCATTCCTCGATTATCTCAACTACCATGCCCGCAGCCATGTTCCCGCAGCCATTGTACATCCGTCCTTCGTGAGGTACCATGCGGGCGGTTTTTGATCATGCCCGAGGTGTCCGTCATCGGACGCAGAGTGTCTAGGCAGCCACCGGAAGGCGCTCGATGAAATGCATCTTGACGGCAGCGTTGATCGTGCTCTGGCGTTGGCTGGTTCATCCGTGAAGGAAACTTTCAAAGCTGGCGTGCTCTACTTCGCCCTCGTGTTTGCTGCCGGATTCGTGCTCGGCACCATCCGCACGCTTTGGGTGGTTCTCCCGTCTTCCGATGATCCTGCGGGTCCCCTCGCCGGTGAGGCCGGTTCGACCCGTGTCGGCTGTCT
>CAWIUZ010000223.1:0-9423 GCA_963838915.1 uncultured Acidobacteriota bacterium | reverse complement strand
GGTTTTCAGATCGCGCCGGACGAGGCCGAGCCTCGTTTCGACGAGGCAGTGGAAGTCATGACGCGGGCGTTCACGACGCGCGAGCGGTTCTCCCATCACGGCCGCTTCTGGGATTTCGAGGACATCGTCGTCGAGCGCCACCTGCGCAAAAGCCACATCCACCGTTCTGGCGCGGCCGCCGACGCCCCGTCGACCCGGTGGTCGTAAAGATGATCGCCCGCTCGAACTCGCCGGAGAAAATGCGGGAGGACGTGGACGCGATCAAGTCTTCCGCCGCGCGGGCCCGCATGGAAGCGGATTTGAAGAAAGTCGGCGTCGACACTGGGTTCCGGGCGCGGAATCCGTTCAACGGCGAGACAGTTCCCATCTGGATTGCCAACTTCGTTTTAATGGACTACGGCACGGGCGCGGTGATGGCGGTGCCCGCACACGACCAGCGGGATTTTGAGTTCTGCACCGAGTACGGGCTTCCTATTCGCACCGTAATCGTTCCCGAAGACTCTGACGGGCGCGTCCCCACTTCTCCGCCCAAAGAGGCCTACGTCGAGTATGGCAAGCTGGTGGATTCCGGCGACTACAGCCGCTTTTCTTCAACTCAGGCCATCCTGAGGATGACTCAGGACGCAGAGGAAAAAGGCTTCGGACGCCTCACCGTGCAGTACCGCCTGAAGGACTGGGGAATCTCACGCCAGCGGTATTGGGGGACGCCCATTCCCATCATTTACTGCGACCAGTGCGGAGTGGTTCCGGTTCCCGAGGAAGACTTGCCGGTGGTGCTGCCCCCGGACATCAAGTTGACCGGGCGGGGACACTCGCCGCTTGCCGACGTTCCCGAGTTCGTCAATACGAAGTGCCCCAAATGTTCAGGAGCGGCGCGCCGCGAAACCGACACCATGGATACCTTCGTGGACTCCTCCTGGTACTTCTACCGTTACACCGCGCCCCACTTCGACGCCGCACCTGTGGATAAGGAAGCGGTGAAATACTGGTTCCCGGTGGATCAGTACATCGGTGGAATCGAACATGCCATCCTGCACCTGATCTACATGCGCTTCTTCACCAAAGTAATGCGGGATATCGGCCTGGTGGAGTTCGCTGAGCCGGTGGCGCGCCTATTCACCCAAGGCATGGTGCTCAAGGACGGCACCGCGATGTCGAAGTCGAAAGGCAACGTGGTGGACCCTGTCGAGATGTGCGCAAAGTACGGTGCCGACACCGTGCGCACTTATATGATGTTCGCTGCGCCTCCGGAAAAGGACTTTGACTGGAGCGACAGGGACATTGAAGGAGCGGCGCGGTTTCTGGGCAAGGTTTATCGATTGGTCTCGAAGCATGCGGACAGTCTGCGCGGGGTCGAGGCGTTTTCGAACGGCGGCGATATTCCAAACTCCAAATTTCAGATTTCAGACGACGAGCGGAGCCTGCTTCGAAAAGCTCACCAGACGCTTCGCCATGTTACGGAAGACATGGAAGGCCGCTGGCATTTCAACACCAACGTGGCCCTGTGCATGGAACTGATTAACGAGTTGACGGAGCACCAAGGCGCGATCGAGGCGGGCAAGGTTCGGCCGGAAGTGCACAAGACCGTTCTGGAACTGCTGGTAATCATGCTCTCGCTCTTTGCGCCGCATATCGCCGATGAACTCTGGGAGGGCCTGGGCCACGCTGGGCTGCTGCTTCAAGTTCCCTGGCCTCGCTTTGACAACGGACTCGCAGCCGTGGATGAACTTGAAATGCCGGTCCAGGTTAATGGCAAATTGCGGGCGCGAATCAGGGTGGCTGTGGACGCGGGCGAGGAAGAGATCCTGGCTCGTGCGCAGGCGGAAGAAAAGGTGCTTCAGCACATCGCGGGCAAGCAGATTGTAAAAGTCGTCGTTGTGCCTCAGAAGCTGATTAACATTGTTGCGAGATAAGCGAGGCTGGCGACCTCCTTGCCTTAGGTTGCGCACCGAGGGCCGGAAGTGACCCCTCACCCGTCCCGCGACGGCTGGAGAAAGCGCCGTCGCGGGACACCCTCTCCCCAGGGGAGAGGGCTATTCAATCAGCGAGACTTGACTTTTGCTATTTGGCTTCTTCTTCGTTCCGCCGACCGGAAGGGCGGCGCCGCAACGCAAAATAAATGGAACATACTCGCCCAGTTGTGGTTCTCGATTTCGGTTCTCAATACACGCAATTGATTGCGCGCCGCATTCGCGAAATGCAGGTCTATGCGCTGATCGTTCCGTGTAATACGCCGTTTGATGAGATTGCAGGGATGCACCCGCAGGCCCTGGTGCTTTCCGGCGGCCCGTCGTCGGTCTACGACCCTTCGGCGCCAGTGTGCGATGAAAGGGTGCTGAAGATGGGCATCCCCGTTCTCGGCGTTTGCTACGGGCTGCAATGGATGTCGAGGACGCTGGGGGGAAAGGTTGAGCCCGCCAAGCGCCGGGAGTACGGATTCGCGCAGCTCGAGATTTATCCCACCACGACACTTCTCGCGGGCATCGAGTCGCCGCTGCGCGTCTGGAACAGCCACGGCGACCACGTGGCGGAAGTCCCGCCCGGCTTCAGCATTACCGGGCGGACTGAGAACGCCATTTCGGTGATTGAGAATCCGGCGGCCGGAATTTACGCGCTGGAGTTCCATCCGGAAGTCCGCCACACCGCGCATGGCGCCGAGATCCTGAAACGGTTCGTGCGGGACGTTGCAGGCATCCAGCCGAACTGGTTCCCGCGCTCATTCATCGAGGAGACGGTGGACCGGGTGCGGCGGGAAGTTAAAGGCCAAAACGCGTTGTGCGCGCTCTCGGGCGGGGTAGATTCGGCGGTTGCGGCGACGCTGGTTGGGAGGGCCATCGGCAACCGGCTGACCTGTCTGTTCGTCGATAACGGCCTGCTGCGCAAGAACGAGTTCGAGCAGGTGGCCGGGATGCTTCGCGAGCAGGCCCATTTGAACGTCCGCACGGTGGATGCTTCGGCTCGCTTCCTGACCCGCCTGGCAGGAGTGACTGACCCGGAACGGAAGCGCAAGATTATCGGAGAAGAATTTATCCGCGTCTTCGAAGCAGAGGCTCGCCAACTGGGCGACATACCCTTCCTGGTGCAAGGGACATTATATCCCGACGTCATCGAGTCGGTTTCCGTGAAGGGTCCGGCCGCGACCATTAAGAGCCATCACAATGTGGGTGGATTACCGCAAGACTTGAAGTTCCGGCTTATCGAACCGCTGCGCGAGCTATTCAAAGACGAAGTGCGCAGAGTGGGCCGGGAATTGGGATTGGACGATCGGCTCATAGACCGGCAGCCATTCCCCGGCCCAGGATTGGCCGTACGGATCGTGGGCGCGGTTACGGACGAGCGGCTTGAGATGGTTCGGAATGCCGATGCGGTTGTGCGGGAAGAGATCGACGCCGCGGGCCTGGCCAAGCGCTTGTGGCAGGCGTTCGCCGTCCTGCTTCCAGTCTCCAGCGTAGGCGTCATGGGCGATGCCCGAACCTACGCCTCCACCATTGCTATTCGGGCCGTGGAATCTGAGGATGGGATGACGGCCGACTGGGCGAACCTTCCCGCGGCGCTTCTGCAACGGATGGCTACACGGATTGTCAATGAAGTGAAAGGTGTTAATCGAGTAGTATTCGACGTAACCTCGAAGCCGCCGGGGACTATCGAATGGGAATAACTCACCCGGGCCGCCGCGAAGGCAGCTTGAGCCAGTACGCGATTACAGGGTTATCGACTTGCCAGCTTCTGAGCCATGTAGAGCAGGAGTTGCCGGTCTTTCTCATCGATCTTGTCGAGAAGGCGTTTCACCTTTTCAAAGAAACGCACTTCCTTCTCCTGCTCGGCATCGAGTACCAACTCTTCCGTGCTTTGCAGCTTGCTCAGGTTGGGCAAGACCGGTTCTCCGTCTCCTTCGTAAAAAAGCGAATGGAGAGGGATTTCCAGCGCCGCCGCGAGCCGCTCCAGGGTTTCGAGAGACGGTACCGTGTGGCCGTTCTCTACCCGGGAAATGTAACAACGCAAGAGCCCGGTACGCTTTTCAATATCACCCTGTGATAGTGACTTTTCTTCTCTTAACTTTTTAAGTCGTGTTCCGATGACCATGCGCCACATTCTTCCACAAAGTATCAAGATCGTCAACTATTAATATAGGAAGGGTGCAAAGAGATCTGGAAGGCGGTCTGTAACCAATTGGCAACCTCCCTCGTCCCTGCTACTGAGGGAAGTCCAGAGATGGAACCCGAATGGCACGCTCGGAGTTTGATGTCAGCCAGGAAATTGAGTACATCCGACGTGTCCAAAAAGGGGACGGTGAAGCCTTCGGACTGCTGGTGGAAAAGTACCAGCAACGCATTTTCTCTATTCTTTTCCATCTCGTCCGCCGGCGGGACGAAGTCGAGGACCTCGCTCAAGAGGTATTTTTCAAAGCTTTTCGGGCCATCCGAAGTTATAACTTTCAATCTTCTTTTGCCACGTGGTTGTCCCGAATTGCGGTGAACCATTGTTACGATTATTTGCGCAAAGTGCGCGCTTCACGCCTCAGCTACTACTCCGAGATGACGGAAGAGAGCGCGCACGAATTGGAACGAAAGGCGGAGAGTCCGCCGCCTCAAGGTTTGGATCAGGGGGAGAAGTTAGCCCTGAGGGATTTCGTCGGCAGGCTCCTCGAACGCGCACCGGAAGACGACCGCATCATTCTGAGTCTCAAGGAGCTGGAAGATTATTCCGTGGAAGAAATCGCTGACATGCTGAAACTGAAAACCAGCACCGTCAAAGTGCGCCTCCACCGCGCCAGGAAACGAATGCTGGAAGACCTGGGGCGCTGGCGGCAAGAAGGAAAATAGGCCATGGATTGCAGAGCGATTCGAGATCTGATTGGGGAGCGCTGGGGCGAGGAATTGCCGGCAGAGGCGCGAGAGCACCTCAGCCAGTGCGCGGGCTGCGAAGCGTACTGGCGCAGGGCCCTCTTCCTTCAGGCGGGCTTCCACGCCTTGGCGGAGGAGACGCCGCCGCAGGCTTCGTTTGGATTCGCCTCGAGGCTGGTTCGACGGCTCGAAGAGTGGGATGCGACCGGCGCAAGGAGCGAGTTCTTCGAGACCGTTGGGCGGCGTTTCGTTTATGCCACGCTGGCCCTCACGCTCGCCTTACTGCTCAGCCTTGCGCTGCCCTCCACCGGTCCCGTGCGGGGAGTGGCCGGGGCCGATTTCCTCGGCTTGCAAAGCCGCAATCAGGCCTTGCAGCCCGACGTCGTCGGCGGCGAGACCGGTGATACGCACGAATTGAATCTGGGAGGGCCGACCGAGTAACGACAGTCGGCTAGAGAAACCCATGAGCCGAAGAGCCTACCTCTATTTTGCCCTGACCTTCCTGCTGGGTGTGATCGTTGGCGGAGCTTCCGTCTATTATTACGCCTGGAGCACGGGACACTTCCACCGTCCCTTCAATCGGCAAAGCTTCGTCCAGCGGGTCAAGGGTGAACTCAACCTGTCAGATACGCAAGTCCCGCAACTCGAGCAGATCCTGGACGGCTCCACCAGCAGATTCAGTGCCGCTCAGCAACAATGCGATACCCAGCTCAATGCCATGCGCCAGGAAACCCGCAACCAGATTCGGCAGATCCTGACGCCGGAGCAAAGCCAGAAATTCGATGAGCTGGTTCGCCGCTGGGATGAGAGAAGGAAAAGGTCCGGCCGTTAAGCGGGTTGCAATCCTAGGCGGCAGATCCGCCGCCGCACTCCAAGGTGCTTCGCATAGCCACCCTTTCCTATCAAAACGGAACGTCTTCGTCCGTGATTTCGGGAGATTCGGCGGGCGGCTCGGGGGCCGGCGGCCTGTCGAAGGAAGCGTGCTCCGCGCTCGGCACAGAGGTTCGCTCCGCCACGGGCGAAGGGGCTACCGCGGCGCGCTCAGTATCCGCCCTCGAACCCAGCATCTGCATTCGGCTGGCGATGATTTCGTAGGACGTGCGCTTATTTCCAGCCTGATCTTCCCACTGCCGGCTTCGAATGCTTCCCTCGATGTAGACCTGCTTGCCTTTGGTCAGATACTGGCCGCAAATCTCCGCCAGTTTGTTCCAAGCGACGATGTTATGCCATTCGGTGTGTTTCTGCTGCTCGCCACTCCTGTCTTTGAAAACTTCATCCGTGGCCACACTGAACTTAGCTACAGGCGCGCCGCTAGGCGTGTATTTCACTTCCGGGTCCCGCCCCAGGCGACCGACCAGGATCACTTTGTTAACCGAGCCAGACATAAGAACCTTCCTCTCGCGACATGCGTCTGACCAGTGGATTCCCGCCCGCGCGGGAAGGACTGCGCGCATGAGGTGTCATGGGCAGACAACGAGCGGCGCCGCCCCCGCTTGAGCTCTGGGCGCTCTCTTGGCGCCCCGCGGACAAGCCCCGAACCCCAAGAGCGGAGGCCCCCGCACCATGGATCAGTTGGAGCGTCGCGCGGCGCTCGTGGGGTAACCGAGCTTCCTGAGTTTCTGGCGGGCCAACTCCGCCTCGTGGGAATTCGGACTCTGTTGGATCAGGGAACGCAATTCTTTGGCCCCCGCGCTCTTCTCCCCAAGCTCAAGCAACGCAAAGCCCTTCTTGAGCTGCGCGGCCGCGGCCTTGTTGCCCCCTTGTTCAATGCACTTATCGTACTCCGCGATCGCGTTGTTATATTTCTTCTGGGAGGAGTAAATCTCCCCGATATAGAACTGGGCGTTCGATGGCTCTTGTTCATTCCTGCGGCATGTGCCGCCTCCGCGATAAACTTCGCGCGCGGACCGACCGTAACCAGCACGTCCGCTGCCTTTGCGGCGCGACGACCAATATTCTCGTGCGCCTCAAGCGTATATTTCCGATCTCGAGCATATCGCACCAGAACCGCGATCTTCCGCGACGCCGGCAGCCCCTGGGCAGTGCTATAAAGGCCGCGTACCTGGAAAGCGGGCTTTATCGGCTGTATACGCGTCGTCGATCACAAGCGTACGCTTGATGCCCGGGCAAAAGTTCCATGCGTGACGGCGCGGGCACGTACTCCGCAAGCGCTTCCGAAATGGTAACGAGGTTCATGTTGAAAATCAGACCAACGCGGCACGCCGCGGCCGCGGCGTACGCCGGTCGTCTTACCAAAGACACCGTCGATGCGGAGCGGCACCGAACTGCCCTCATATTCAAGCTTAAAGGAGACCCCCGCGGGAACTCCCATCGCTCCGTCCGGTTCTCGAGCCGGACGACCCGCACATCGGCGCATTCATTAAAACCGTAGGTCATCACGTGCGCCCGCGTGTGGTCCCGCGAAGGATCCACCATGACGTCGTCATGGTTCAGCACCGCGAAACTTCCGGGCATGAGCCGCTCGATCAGCCGCGCTTTCTCGCGCGCAACCTGTTCCGGCCCGGAATAAATTCGACATGGACCGGAACATCGCCGATGGCGGTCACGATGCCGATGTCCGGCTGCGCGATCCGCATCAGCCGGAAAATATCGCCGGGGCGGTCGGCGCCGTATTCTAAAATAAGGACTTCCGGATATTTCTTCGACCGTACGATGATCCTCCATGCGCCAACCGCCATGACCTTCAGTAAGAAAATAAGTTCCGGAATTTCGCAGTTCCTTTTTGTTGATCGCGGCTCACCAGTTTCAATCCTTCCGCATCCCAACTGCCGAGGATGGCAAGCGGCATGCCTATCTCATTGTTCAAATTTCCCTCAGCCATGCGAACGCGCCGGCCGTTCGCGAGCACGGCGGCGATGGCCCGCTTGGCGGACGTTTTCCCGACGCTTCCTGTAATGCCGATCACGCGCGGCCGGTAGCGCGCAATCGTAAGGCGCGCGAAACACCACTATAGGACGAATGATTTTAACCGCGGGAGAATCCATGGATCAGTGGCCCGTCGGCCGGTCCGGCGGAATATTATAGTAATTGATGATGTATTGCGACAATTCCTTGAACGCGGGAACCACGCTTTGCGCCGCGAGCGCGGTCTCGGGCAACGTGTTCAGCCGGATGAGCGCGATGAAACGCCGGTTCGAGGTCGGCCCGAAACCGACATACGAGTCGATGAGCTGATTGGTGTCACCGCCGTGCACGAGGTCCGGAATGAACGCGCTGCCGGTCTTTCCGGCGAGCGAATAGCCATTGATGCTTGCGACGCCCGCCAAGTCGACGGCGTCGACCATCATCTGCGTCGCCTGCGCCGCGCTCGATGTTGCGATGATCCTACCGATGGATTGCGGTTGATCCGAAGCGATAATGTAGGGACGCATCATCGTGCCACCGTTCGCGATCGCGCCGATCGCCGTGATGAGCCCGATCGGCGTCACGGCAACGCCCTGTCCGTACGCGACCGTATCGAAATTGACCTGAGGGGCGTTCGGCGTAAACCCGTTCAACGTCCCGCGACCTCACCCGGCAGGTCGACGCCGGTCTTCTGGTCGATGCGGAATCTTTTCATATAATCTTCAAACGTGCTGTTGCCGATCTGGTTCTCCGCAAAAATGGCGCCGGTGTTTATCGAATGCTCGATGACCTGTGTCATGGTCGTCCCCGGACCGTACGGACCGTGGGTCAAAAGGTCGTAATTCGTGATCTTCGCGCCGTCGATCCTGACCGTCCCCGTATCGTTATAGGTAGTCAACGGCGTGATCTTCCCTGAATCGATGCCAACGGCCATGGTGATGACCTTAAAGATGGATCCCGGCTCGTAGATCGACTGGACGGTAGGATTCAAAAAATCAGCGAGCGAAGAGGAGGCGTAGTGGTTCGGATCGAACGTGGGATATCCCGCCATGGCGAGGATCTTTCCGGTCGCGGGATCTTCGACAATGACGCTGCCGCCCGATGCGTTGTTCTTCGTAACGAGATCCTGTAAAATCTTTTCCCCTTCGATCTGGATGTTCGGATCGATGGTGAGCGCGAGGTCGTTCCCGGCAGCGAGCGCCGCATTATCGGATTCTTCAATGCCGTAATGGCCGCTGGCCGTTCAGTTGGCGTTCGGTACGAGCCAACCCCAGACCCGCGCCGCGACGGATCCCAGCGGATAATAGCGCGCCGGATCGTTCTCGGTGTAGATGCCGGGCAGATTGAGCGCTTCGACCTCGCTCGCCGTTGATGAATCGGCTTTTGCGGCGAGGAGTTCATAACTGTCATGTGGCTTGCTGAGTTGTGCCTGCAGCGACGCAATCGGCAGGTTCAAGATCGGCGCGAGCGTGTTTGCCGCTTCGGCCGGATCGGCGACCGCCGTGGGAACCGCATAAATGGTCGGATAGTCCTTATCCACCGCGACCGGCAAGGTGGTCCCGTTGGCAATCGTAAAATAAATCGCGCCGCGGTTCAGCGCGGCCGCGGCAGACGCCGACTGCTGCGACGCCGCGCGGGCGGTATAATAACCGTTCTTCGCAAGCTGCAACTCCGAGACGCGGAACAACAGGAATGCATGGAGTTGGCGGTGATA
>CAWIUZ010000222.1:0-14309 GCA_963838915.1 uncultured Acidobacteriota bacterium | reverse complement strand
CCCAAACTCGCCTACAGACTTGGCTAAGAGAAAAAAGTCATCATCCTCGTGGAGTTCCGCCAACATTGGGCGTCCCGTCATTTTATCCTCAGCCCCTACTTCATATAGAGCCCCATCGCGGCCAAATGGTTCGATGTAGGGGGACGGCTTGCCGTTCCCGCGTTTCCGCCGGTCCCGACGCGGGTAGGGCGAGCCCTCCCTCTACACCGCTTGTGCAGGGGGCGACCGGTACGGGCCGTGGCGCAGCGGATCCTTCCGCGCCCGTCCTATGAATGCGTACAGCCAGTTATGTAATGAAAAGCCTCACTTGTAATTATACACAACTTTCGGGTGAGTCGGAACATCACCTAATGAGGGTTACATAATATTGTGACGGACCAACCCCCTCACACGTCTGTCGGCTGACGGATGCGCTCTCCCCCAAGGGGGCGAGGGTATAAAGTCGAGTTGTTTCTCCCCTCGCCCCCTTTGCGGGAGAGGGGCAGGGGGTATAGGCGTCAAGATAAGCCGGGTCCCGAAGGGACCCAAGATCATTAGCCGTAGGCGAAACCTACGGAAAGTGCCGGCCACGAGTTTCAGCCAACCCCGCAGGGGTTGAATTCGACCCCTCCAGGGTCGGGGCAAGCACAAGGAAAGGGTCATTTCTCCGTAGGTTTCACCTGCGGCTAATGATCTTAATGCCCTTCGGGCATTCAGCATCAACCGCTTCGACCAAAGGAGTGCGATGGGCGAGTTTGCATGGCAACCGAGCGGCAGATATCTCAACCGTTCAAGGGTGCGGCACTTCATGGATGTCCATGGAATCCGGTCGTGGCACGAGCTTATCCGCCGATCAACCATCGATATCGAATGGTTTTGGAACTCCGCCCTCGAGCACCTCGGGGTCGAGTGGTTCGAGAAATATACGCGCTTGCACGACGATTCGCGTGGGATGCCGTGGACCACCTGGTTCTCGGGGGGAAAGCTCAACATTGTTCATAACTGCCTCGACAGGCATATCCGGGATGGTCGAGGAGCGGCTACAGCACTATGGTTTGAGTCGGATGACGGATCGCAAAGCTCGCTTAGTTATAAGCAGCTCTACGATTGCGTAAACCGGCTTGCCGGGGCGATGACGGGTCTCGGGGTTCGAAAGGGCGATCGGGTCGCGATGTGCATGCCGATTTCCCCCGAGGCTGTTGTCGTGATGTTTGCCGCTCTTAAATTAGGGGTTGCTTGCATCCAAATACCGGCGCGACTCGCCCCGCAGGATATTGTCACTCTCGTCCAGCAGGCCCAGCCTCGCCTGCTTTTCGTTAATGACGGCTACCCTCGTGCCGGTAAAGCGATCAGCACCGTGGGTGTTTATGAAGCGGTGCTGAAATCGGCGCCCTCGGTCGAGTGGGTAATTGTTAACGAGCGCATAGGTAAGGGCCTGGCGAACCATCCGAAATGCCTGCGCTGGGAAACGGTCATGCACCGCTCACCGGCAAAAGGCAACGTGGAGACCGAAATTGTCGATTCTGAACATCCCGCTCTGATTCTGTATAGCTCCGGTACAACCGGCAAACCAAAAACGCTGGTTCACACTCATGCTGGAGCACTGGCGCAAGTCGCAAAAGAAATCGGTTATGTGTTTGATTGCCAGGGGAACGATGTCTTTTACTGGTTTACAAACATCGGCTGGATGATGGCGCCATGGGAAATCATAGGGGCGCTTTTTTTCGGTGCCGCGGTAGTTCTCTACGAGGGAACGCACCTCTACCCAACGGCGCACCGTCTATTTGAAATCATCGAAAAGTACGGCGTTTCCATTTTCGGCTGCACGCCTTCCGTTTTGCGAGAACTCGCCAGCCTGAGGGTGGATTGTGAGCGCCACAACCTTTCCACGCTTCGGATACTCGGTTCGACCGGCAGTGTTCTTGATGAGGCAACCTGGGAGTGGTATTTCAAAATCTTTGGCCGCGAGCGTCGTCCAATCATGAACATTTCGGGCGGAACGGAACTTATCGGCTGCATGGTTTCACCTCTGCCTGTTATGCCCCTGAAACCGTCCACGGTGGGCGGTCCGGGGTTAGGTATGGACGTGGAAGTCGTCGACTCACAAGGGAAGCCAGTGCGGAATGAGACTGGCGACCTCGTATGCCGCAAACCGTTCCCCTCCATGACCCGCGGATTCTTGGGGGACCCCAAGCGATTCGTCGAAACCTATTTCCCGCACGGGCCTGAGTGCTGGGTCCATGGAGACTTGGCCCGGGTCGATGAGGATGGGTATTGGTACTTGCTGGGCCGCAGTGACGACCTGATTGTTCACGGTGGGGTGAAGCACGATCCGGCCAAGCTCGAGGAGAAGCTCCTCGCATTCCCGGGCCCCCCGCGCATCCGAGAGGCAGTGGCCATCGGCGCCAAAGATGAAATCAAGGGAGAGCGAATCGTTTGCTTTGTGGTGCTCGCTTCGGACGAAGAGAAACCGCCCGAAGGGCTCTCGGTGCGTCTAAAAGCTTACATCAAGCAAACCTACGATCCCTTGGCGCAGCCCGAAGAGATCCATGTGGTAAACGATCTTCCTGTTAACTTGTCTTCTAAAATCCCACGAAGTCTTATCCGCAGGGTTTATGAGGGAAAACTTCCCGGCAACACCGCAGCCCTTGCGAATCCCGAAGCCATAGAAGACATTCGTCGAGCCGCCGAACAAGCAAGGAGCCTCCGTAATCCGTCAGTGCCGCCGTAGGGGGACGGCTTGCCGTCCCCGCATTCCCGTGGTCGCGACGGGGGTAGGGCAAGCCCTACCCCTGCTTCGCTTCTCGAATGTCTGTCATTCTGAGCGAAGCGAAGAATCTGCATTAGTTCGCCTCGGACGGGAACTGCAGATCCTTCACTGCGCTCAGGATGACAGCTACCGTCCTCTCACGCTTTCAATCGCTCGCGGGACGCAAGGATCCGCCGGGCTTGCTTCAGATGCGGAGCATCCAGCATCTTTCCGTCGAGCGACACCGCTCCACGGCCGGGACTTGCGTCGAAAGCGGCAACGACGCGCTCCGCATATGCGAGCTCAGCGGAGGTTGGCGTAAAGGTTTCGTTGATGACAGGGACCTGTATGGGATGTATGGCCAGCATCCCCTGGAATCCGTCCCGGCGCGCGGTTTGTGCGTAGGCGCGCAAGCCCTCGACATCCCGATAAGCTGGGTAGATGGTTTCGATAGCGGCGACGGCGGCGGTGGCCGCTCCGGCAATGCAAAGCGACCGCACGAGCTCATACAAGGGAGTGAGGGCGCCGCGTTCATCACGTCCACTGGTCGCTCCAACCGCCGCCGACAAGTCTTCAGCGCCCCAAGCCAGCCCAGCAAGACGGGGGCCGCTTGTGGCATAGGAGCCGAGCTCAAAGACCGACTTCGGGGTCTCGGTTGCGATTGCAAGGATCTGGGTCTTGCCAACGGTCAGCCCGGCAGTAGCCTCGATAGCGCTCAGGTAATGGCCAAGTTCAATGACCGCAGACCCGGATTCGGATTTGGGAAGAACAATACCCACCGGGCCGGCGGGCACTGCAGCGGCCAGGTCGAGGAGTGATTCTGTGGTTTGGAGCGGATTGATTCTCACCCAGAACTGCGCTTGCGTCGAAACAGCATCTTTCGCGAACGACGAAACGAGCTTTCTCGCGTCGGCCTTGTTCTGGGGCAGCACGGCGTCCTCAAGGTCGACGATAACAGCGTCAGCCCCCGAGCCAAAAGCCTTCGCCACCATCTCCGGGCGGTCGCCCGGCACAAACAACCAGGACCGCGGCGTCATGCAACCTCCCATTCCTGTGTTCGCCCACGAATTCTTCGGAAGTAACCCCTCACCCGTCCCGCACCGGCTGATGACTACGCCGGCTGCGGGACACCCTCTCCCCAAGGGAGAGGGCCGCCAACGATGATTGTTTCAGCCCTCTCCCTCGGGGAGAGGGTGGCGAGAGTAGCGAGCCGGGTGAGGGGTTTCTTCCCACAGAGCCTCGCAACTTCGGAACTCGGGTTAATTCTGCTAAGCACCAGAGTGGGCGAAGTTCACGCCGTTGACTTCTTGATAAGCGCCGTCCGCCGGCACTGGCAGACGATCTCATCGCGCTGATTAAACATTTTGTGCTCGAAGGTGACGATGCCTGCGGTGGGACGCGACTTGCTCTCGCGTTTCTCGATCACACGTGTTTCGGCACGCAGCGTATCGCCGATAAATACCGGATGAGGCATCACCACAGCGTCGTAGCCAAGGTTCGCGATCGTCGTGCCCGCCGTGGTGTCACTGACCGACAACCCTATCATGAGCCCGAAAGTAAAAATGCCGTTCACCAGGATGCGGCCGAACTCTGTGGCCCGTGCGTACTCTGCATCCAGGTGAAGCGGTTGAGGATTATGCGTGAGAACTGAAATCAGCAGGTTGTCGGTTTCCGTCACTGTGCGGCGGATGCTGTGAATCATGTGGTCCCCGATATCGAATTGCTCGTAGGTACGGCCGGGCATATTCATCACCCCTCAGGATTAATTCGCGCCAGCACAACTCCCTCGCTGACGTGATGGCCCTCGACGGCGGAAACGGCACTGACCATGCCCCCGCACGGCGCCCGGAGAGCATGCTCGATCTTCATGGCCTCCACGGTCACCAGTGGCGCGCCCTTGGTGACTCGGTCACCCGGCCGGACGTGAACTGCCACGATGCGGCCGGGCAGGGGCGAAGTGATCGTGCCGTTTGACGCCGGGCCTGCGGTCTTCGCCGCGAGTTTTGGATCCGTAAATGTGTAAGGCTCCCCCGCCGCGAAGACGACGATAGCGTCCGCGAAGTCGCGAGCCGGCAGTGCAGCCGCCGGACTGGCCCCGGACTCGACCTGGTAACGCGTATCATCCGACTGAAGGCTGACATGGATGTGGGGTGGGGCGTTGAGCCGCAGGCCTTCCAGAGCGCGCCACGGCTCGCTCGCATCGCGCCCCCTCGCCAGGCGCGCGCTTGCGGCTGACTGAACGACCTCCTCTGACGGCTCCAGCGGGGGAATCAATCGGTCCAGGCGGTTTTCGATGAACGAGGTATCGATGTCGGCGGCGATAAAATCGGGGTCCGCGAGAACCCGCGCAAGGAATCCTGCGTTTGTCTTGAGGGGCCACACCTCCACCTCGGAGCATGCCTCTGCCAGGCGCTTCGCAGCCGCGGTGCGCGCGGGGGCGGCGGCGATGATTTTCGCAATCAGCGGATCGTAATAGGAGCTGATCTCGCCGCCTTCTTCCACCCCGGAATCGATCCGAACACCCTCGGGAAGCCGGAAGTGTCTTAACGGGCCCGTGCACGGCAGGAAACCCGCTGCGGGATTTTCGGCATAAAGGCGTGCTTCGATTGCCCAGCCCGAAATCCGAAGCTCCTCCTGGCCGAGCGGCAAGGGCTCGCCCGAGGCAACGCGCAACTGCCACTCCACCAGGTCCTGACCCGTGATCAGCTCGGTGACCGGGTGTTCCACCTGGAGGCGCGTATTCATTTCCATAAACCAGATGCGATCGGGGCTCAGGCCTCGGCTTGCGTCGGCAATGAATTCCACCGTGCCGGCCCCTTCGTAGGCGACCGCCCGTGCGGCTGAGACCGCGGCCGCGCACACTCGCGCGCGAGTGGCCTGGTCCATGCCGGGGGCCGGCGCCTCCTCGATGACTTTCTGGTAGCGCCGTTGGACCGAACAATCGCGCTCGAAGAGATGAACGACATTACCGTATCGGTCACCGAAAATCTGCACCTCGATATGTCGCGGCCGCTCGATATACTTCTCGAGGAAAATCCGGTCATCGCCGAAGGCTGCAGCGGCCTCTCGCTTTGCCGAGGCAAGCGCGGCGCCGAACTCCCCCGGCGTCGCGACTTTCCGCATCCCCTTGCCGCCGCCTCCGGCGATGGCTTTAATTAATACCGGCCATCCGATGTCAGTTGCCGCGCGGGCGAGGCCGGCTTCCGTTTGGTCCTCGCCAAGATACCCCCGCGTGGTCGGCACGCCCGCGGCGTCCATCAGCCGCTTGGCCGCGTCCTTCAGCCCCATAGCGCGGATTGCGGCGGGCGGGGGGCCTACCCATACGAGCCCAGCCGCAATGACGGCTTCGGCGAATTCTGCGTTCTCGGAGAGAAAGCCATAGCCCGGGTGAATAGCTTCCGCACCCGCTCTTCGCGCGGCTTCGAGGATTTTGTCTTGCGCGAGGTAGCTGTCACGCGCGGCGGGTGGCCCGATGTTGACCGCCGCATCCGCCTCGCGCACATGGGGGGCGCCGGCATCGGCCTCGGAATACACCGCGATCGTCCGCACGCCAAGCCGGCGGGCCGTGCGTATAATGCGGCGCGCGATTTCACCGCGATTGGCGACGAGCAGGCTGCCGATCATAGGATCACATTCGGAAGACGCCGAAGGAAGTCTCGGGGATGGGAGCGTTCAGGCTGGCGCTGAGCGCGAGCCCCAGCACGTCTCGCGTCTCGACGGGGTCGATGATGCCGTCGTCCCACAAACGCGCGGTGGCAAAATACGGATTCCCCTCCGCCTCGTAGCGTTCGCGGATCGGCGCTTTAAAGGCCTCCTCGTCTTCTGCGCTCCACGTTTCACCTTTGGCTTCGATTCCGTCGCGTTTGATGGTAGCGAGAACGCTCGCCGCCTGTTCGCCGCCCATAACGCTGATGCGGCTGTTCGGCCAAGTGAAGAGCAGGCGGGGCGAATAGGCCCTCCCGCACATGCCGTAATTGCCTGCGCCGAAGCTGCCTCCTATGATTACCGTAAACTTCGGCACCTCGGCGGAGGCCACCGCGGTCACCAGTTTCGCTCCGTCCTTGGCGATTCCTCCAGCCTCATACTTGCCCCCCACCATGAAGCCCGAAATGTTCTGGAGAAACAACAGCGGGATCCGGCGCTTCGCCGCAAGCTGGATGAAATGCGCGCCTTTCAAGGCGCTTTCGGAAAATAGCACGCCGTTGTTCGCGAGGATGGCGACTGGAAATCCCCAGATGCGGGCCGCGCCGCAGACCAGCGTCGTCCCGTAAAGCGCTTTGAACTCGTCAAACTCCGAAGCATCCACCACCCGGGCTATAATCTCGTGCACATCGTACGGAGCCCGGACATCGATTGGAATTATGCCGTAAATCTCCGCTGGATCGTATTCGGGAAGTCTGGGTTTGCTCCGATCGATCTCCGCCTTTTTCATCGTATTGAGATTGGCAACGATGGATCGGACCTGGGAAAGGGCGTGCTCGTCATTCTCCGCCACATAATCCACGACGCCTGAACGCCGGCCGTGCGTTTCAGCGCCACCCAATTCTTCCGCGCTGATCACCTCGCCTGTGGCAGCTTTCACCAGCGGCGGCCCGCCCAGGAAAATGGTTCCCTCGCCGCGAACGATCACCGTTTCGTCGCTCATGGCAGGCACGTAGGCTCCGCCGGCGGTGCAAGACCCCATGACGCTAGCGATCTGCGCAATGCCCAGCATGCTCATTCGCGCCTGGTTGAAGAAGATGCGGCCGAAGTGGTCCCGGTCGGGGAAAATCTCCGCCTGGTGCGGCAAATTGGCCCCGCCGCTGTCCACCAGGTAAATGCAGGGCAGGCGGTTCTCGTGCGCGATCTCTTGCGCGCGCAGGTGTTTCTTGACCGTCATGGGGAAGTAGGCGCCGCCTTTGACGGTGGCGTCGTTCGCAACGATCACCACCTCGCGCCCCGCGACGCGCCCGATGCCGGTAATGATGCCCGCGCACGGCGCTTCGCCCCGGTACATATCCCAGGCGGCCAACTGACCAATTTCGAGGAAAGGCGCTCCGGGATCGAGAAGGCGGGTTACCCGGTCTCGCGGCAAGAGCTTGCCCCGCGCAACGTGGCGCGAGCGGGCGGCTTCCGGGCCCCCCAAGGCAGCGTCACCCACCCGCGCGCGCAACTCGCGAGCAAGTTGCTGGTTATGCGCGAAGTTCTGCCGGTACGTTTCGGCTTCCGGATTGATCTGGCTCTCGAGTTTGGGCATGCGAAAAGCGGGCCGGTTTCGCAACACCGTCCGTTGGCACCAACGCGGCTCCAACTCCGGCCCTTGGTATTCGAGACGCAACACCTCTTGCGGTACCGATGCAAGGGGTCGTCCGCTGATTCAAAAAGAAAGCTTTAGCCCGCCCCACCTCTTTAGCCGGAAAGCAGGGTTCGTGAGCAGGCAAAAACGACCATGGAAGCAAGAAAACGAGCCCAGGAAACGGAGCCAAAAGCCAATGGGCATCAACAGGCCCCGAAGTCCAGTATAACTCGCCGCAAGTCCGAACTCCATTCGCGGTTCGGGGTTTTGACCACCCGAGCGCCGGACCGTGGCCGGGTAGAAGCGAGATCGTGGCGTTTTCAGTTTGGGGGCGGTTCTGCGGAAATGAGATGAGCGTGAGTGGTTCTTGGACCGAAAATCGGCCCCCGCTTGCACGGGGCGATGGCGAGCGCGATTTTTGTATAGTCTGGCGGGTCGTGGGCCCATGTCCACTCAGGATGACGCCCGTGCCGCTTTCCGCGCTGCGTTCAAAACCTCGCGCAGGCGCCTGCCGACGATCATATCCTCGCCTGGCCGCAGGGTCATCGAAACAATCTGCAACTGGTTGCGCTCTTTGGGCTCTTTGGGATTCGGCTTACCCTCGACTACGGCAGCAACCAGGCTGGGATTACTCTCTGTCAGTACTTCGATGCGAGGTTCGCCATCGCTCAGCTTGCGGGCGCAGTCTTCGACGGTAAATCCCCAAGCTTGTTCGTCCCAAGTAACCGTCAACGTGGGATAGCGATTGCCGCCTTTGGGAATCTGAACGTCGGTCTTCACCCCCGGGATCGTTTCAACAAGCTTTACGATTCGCTCGACGCGCGTATTCCATTCGCGATTAAGGGCGTCAAGGTCCAACTTAAGCCAGGTTTCGACGGCGGTGAGGCAGCCGATCATCTCTTCCTTACCGACCTTCATCGGACGGCACACCGCGCCTTCATAGGGGCTGGTATTGGCCAATGCGGCATCAATCAGGTCCTTGCGCCCCAGCAGCAGGCCGCTGCACTGCGGTCCCATCAGGCCCTTGCCGCCGCTGAAGGTGTAGAGGTCGGTCCCCATCTTGGCATAGAGCTTCATGTTTTCGATGGGGGGGATCCCGGCGGCGTCGTCGAGGAGCAGAGGAACTTTTGCGTTCTTAGCGATCGCGATCTCTTTCGCCAACTGGTCACCGAGGTCGGTGGTATAAATCATGGCGGTGTTTTCGTTCAGCGCCCTCTGAAGCTCTTCGGGAGAGTAAACGAGAACCAGCTTGGCGCCCGCCAGGCGAATGGCGCTATCAAAAGCGCTGCGTCCGCCCACCATCACCACCTCGTGTTTAAGGCCGGTCGTATCGGGAAGCTGCCAGATCTTGGCCGGGTCGTTGCCGGCGATGCAGGCCGCGGTGGCGGAGGCCATCGCGCCCGCCGCGCCGGAGGTCACCATCCCGGATTCAGCGCCCGTCAGTTCGGACAGGCGTCGGCCCACCCCTTGCTGCAGCTCTATGACATTCACGAAGTGTTTCGCCGCTTCGACTTGTGCAGCGCGCACCTCGGGCAGTTCCAAGGAGCCGCTCAGGTAAGTCCAGGTTCCACGGCAGTTGATGAGGGGCCTGACACCCAGACGGCGATAGACGTTGCTCGCAGGACCCTTGCCCAGGGCTTCCTGGACGTTGCCGAAAAGATCTTGGGTGGCGATTTGGCCGAGCAGAGGCAGCGCCGCTGCCCATTTCATGAAGGCGCGACGATCAAAAGAAGAGATAGGGCTGGCCATATTCTTCTCCGTTCTTTGATTTGCCACTACCGTTTGCTCCCCTCCCCGGTGAGGGGGGGACTAAGGAGTGGTGGGCATAGGCGTTAAAATAGGGCGGAAGCGGTTGACGCTGAATGCCCGAAGGGCATTAAGATCATTAGCCGTAGGTGAAACCTACGGACCGGGAACCACCGCCCACAACTCGCTTGCGACCCTGAAGGGGTCGAAGACGGCCAGATTCAACCCCTGCGGGGTTGATTGATGCCTCGCGCGACCGCCGCCCGTAGGTTTCACCTACGGCTAATGATCTTGGGTCCCTTCGTGACCCGTCAGAAACGCTTAGTGTAACGCCTATGGGGGTGATGGAAGCACGGCGCGGAAGTTAATCCTCCTCAGCGTGAAACGGAAACCTCGAGCGCACCGCCAGGATGTGAGCCTTCGCGCCCGGCTCCGCGCTGTTGTAAAAGCCGACCGTGCAATTCAGGCGGAAGAAATACGCATCGCCGGCACTAGCATCGTGCTTGCCCTCGACGCCGTCCATTCCGCCACCGGCGACGATCTTACCATGCCCATCCAGAATAAGATAAATCTCCTCCGCAGTTTCGTGATGGTGCGGAGTGTTTGTGCCGCCCGGCGCAAAATCCATCAGGAACAGACTGGTAACGACGTATCCCGCTGCGATTCGGTCGCGCGTGCTCTTGCGATCACCGACCAGAAGTTTATAGAGAACGGAGGACGGGTGCCCTTCAACGGTCTGTTCCTTTACGTCATCCAAGTTTGCCAGTTGGAGCTTCTGCGGCGGCTCGAGCGTTGTTCCGGCAGGAATCCTGAACCCCATGACCAGCACCCGGCAGGGCTGATCGGCGGAGCCGGAGATGGTGTGCGTGACCCCCGGAGAAAGATACATGAAGTCGTTCTTGCGAACCGGGACTTTTTCCTCGCCGTATTGCAGGGTTCCGCTGCCTTCGAGGATGAAGTAAATCTGCTCCTCGCGCGCATAGCTCACCGGACGGCACGATCCCTGAGGATCGACTTTGACCTCGCCGAAATGTGCGACGCTGCGGCCGATGCGGGCCGCGGCATCGCCCTCCCCGAAAATCGGGAAGTAATGGCAGCCGCCTGTGCTTAAGTCAACGGTCTTCTCCGCGATGTCCGGGACGAAGCGGTGTACCCAGGTCGGCGCGACTTGAGCCAGGGCACGGAAGCTGAAAAGGCACAGAGCGGCAGTCGTGAGAGCGGTGGCAATGAAGCCAGGATTCTTGGTTGACATCCTATAAACGTAACACACACCCGAGATGAGATTCAGGATGGATTTCGTCCGGCGCATATGGTGCACTCCTTGGACAGTCTTGCGAAAGGCGGCAATCCAGTCGCGGGGGTAGGTTGACATCATGATGTTCCCGGCGTAGCATCAAGATGTGCGAACAACCTTAACTCTTGACGACGATGTGGCAGCTAAGCTCCGGACCGAAGCACGCAAGTCCGGCGCACCCTTCAAACAGATCGTGAATGACTGTCTCCGCGTCGGGTTGAACGCCCGCTCCAAATCTGCCTCCCTTCCACCTTTCAAGGTCAAAGCACGATCATTGGGCCTGCGCCCGGGCTTCAGCTACGACAAAGTGTGGGAACTGATCGAGCAAATTGAAGGGCCCTTTCACCGATGATCCTCATTGATGCCAACATCCTTCTGTATGCTTATGATCCTTCCTCCCCTCATCATCGAGCGGCTCGCGGATGGCTTGAAACCACTACCCTGAAGCCCGAGAATATCGCACTGACGTGGATGACACTTCTTGCCTTCGTTCGCATCAGCACGAGCCCTCGCCCTCTGGAACATCCGCTTTCCACCGCGGAGGCGGCCGCCACCGTTTCGGGCTGGCTCGAGCATCCGATGTTCACCGTCCTGAATCCTGGCGAACGGCATTGGGAAATTCTGCGCTCATTGATGATTAGCGGACAAGTCCGCGGTCCACTGATTATGGATGCCCACCTGGCGGCGTTAGCCATAGAACACGGCGCGACCCTTGCCACGAGCGACCGGGACTTCGCGCGCTTCTCGGGATTGCGCATCCTGAATCCTCTTGAACTCTAGCCTAGGTGCTAATCACTAACCACCGCTCGGAAGATTTCCGGGAGCGCGGGCATCCTGCCCGCATTTCGCGCCGCAATGCCACCCACGTTGCGGGCAGGATGCCCGCGCTCCCGGGTATTTCATGCTTTCTGGGTGCCCCCCAGCCGTCGGGCATGAGCGACCGCTTTACTCATATCTCAGCGCCACCATGGGATCGACCTTTGTCGCCCGCCGAGCGGGCAGATAACTGGCGGCCAGAACCACGGCCAGCAGAACCAAGGTGACGATTGCGAACGTGAGGGGATCATAGGGGCTGATGCCGAAGATCGAGCTACTGAGCAGGCGCGCCATCCCCAGGGCCAACGCCATTCCCACGGCGCCGCCCACCAGCAGAAGGCGAAACGCTCCGCGCGCCACCAATCGTAGAACCTCGCGCTCGGGAGCGCCTAATGCCAACCGCAGTGCAAATTCGGTGGTGCGCTGGGCCGCTGCGTAGGAGATCACTCCATAAAGACCTACGCTGCCCATCGAGAGCGCCATGAAAGCGAATATAACCATAAGGGCCACGACGACTCGGCCCCCGGCGAGCGCCATCGAGAGGCGCTCGTCCATGGTCCTGACCTCGGTCAGGGGCAAATCAGGATCGACTGTGCCGAGAGCCGTGCGGACCGCGGCCACAAGCGAAGCAGTCCCGCTGCGACTGCGCACCAGAAGGTACTCGCTCGACCACGGCGCTTGCAGATACGGAATATAGATTTCGGGGCTGCTGGGTTCGTTCACGCGGAAGTTCTTCAAGTCGTCCACCACGCCGACGATCTCGCGCGCCACCGGCTCCGAGGGCTCGTTGCGGCCCGGAACGAGTTCCGAAATCAGCAGGCGCTTGCCCCCGGGATCGCCTGTCGAAAAGAACTTCTCAGCCAGCCTGCGATTGACAATTACCACCGGAGTTGATCCCTGGCGGTCGTCTTCGCTGAAGGCGCGCCCCTTGAGCACCCTCAGGCCGAGCGTGTGGAAATAACCGGAGCTAATGACCTGGTAATTCGCGACGCCGGAAGCATCGGCCGCCGCCGGATCTCGACCTTCGATGCGAAAAGGCTGGCCGTTCTGGAAGTTCGCGGGCGGCAGGCTGCTGGAAAGCGCCGCGTCCTCGACGCCTGGGATCGCGCGCAACTTCTCCAGCAATTGCGAATTAAACGCGCGAACGCGTCCCGCATCGGCGTACCGCGGAGCGGGTAGCGACATGTGGGCGGTCAGCAGACCCCGGCTGGGGAAGCCCGGATCCACCTGAGCCAGTCGAATGAAGCTACGCAGGCTGAGTCCTGCAATCACCATGAGCACAACCGATAGTGCCAGTTCCGCCATCACCAGCCCGTTGCGCAGGCGATTCTGCTTTCGATCGCCCAGCGTGGTGCGGCCCGCCGCCTTGACGTGCTCGATTAAATTCGCGGCGGTTGTCCGCCAGGCTGGGACGAATCCGGAAAGCACTGTCGAGGCCACGCATAGCACTAACGCGAACTCGAGCACCAGGCGATTGATTTCAATCGGCGCCAGGCCGGGCGCCTGAAGGACCGGAAGAGTCGCCAGATAGCGCACCGCACCGAATGCCACGAGAAGGCCCAGCGCGCCGCCCAGCAAAGCCAGGAGAAGGGTCTCGGCCAGGAGTTGCCGCACCACGCGCCAGCGGCTTGCCCCAAACGCCAGGCGCACTGCGATCTCCTTGTGACGCGTGGTGGCCCGAGCCAAAAGCAAATTGGCAACATTCACGCAAGCCAGCAGCAGGACGACACACACTATCGCGAAGAGGAGGATCATCATTAACAGGACGCCCGGACCCGCCAGCGCTTGATGAAACTCCTGGGCGAGCGCGCTCCACTGCTTATTGGTTTCGGGCGATTCCCGCGCGACTCGAGCCGCGAGCGTGCGCATTTCCTCGCCGGCCTGGGCGGTAGTGACGCCCGGCCTCATTCGCCCCACGACCAGCAGATCGCGGGTTTGGCGGTCTGGCGCTACGCTCGAAAGGACCAGCGGCATCCACACGTCCATCCGCCCCCAGAACTCGAAATCAGCAGGAGCAACGCCGACGACGGTGTACGTTTCGCCGTTGAGGCGAACGGTTTTGCCCACGATATCCGCCGCCCCGGCAGATTGGGTTTGCCACATCTCGTGGCTCAAGATCGTCACCTTGTTGCCTTCCGGCCGGAATTCCTCTTCCGAGAAAAACCGTCCCCGTTCAGGCTGCAAGCGGAAAGTGTCAAAGAAGTTCGAAGTGACGCGGGCTCCTGACACCTGAATGGGAGGGTTTCCGGACAAGGCAACGCTAGCGCTGCGAGCGGCGGCGATCTGCTCGAAGGACCTGTTTTGGTCGCGCCAATCAAGATAGGTGGGAGCGGATACGGGGCTCCGGCTGCCATCGGGGCGCGTCTCCCACACCATCAGTAGACGATTGGCGTCCTGATAGCGCATGGGGCGCCACGCCACACTGAAGATCGTCGTATTGGCGCCGATGC
>CAWIUZ010000221.1:0-21212 GCA_963838915.1 uncultured Acidobacteriota bacterium | reverse complement strand
GCGTTGCCCTCAGAAACAAACGGTCCCGGAAATTTTTTGTCGTCGGCGCGGTCGCGGATTTTTTCCAGATAGCCGTCGCGCACTTCCTCCGGCAACCACACGGCCTGGAACGGGCTGTTGCCTTCAATCGCGCCCGCCGCGTCGTTGTAAATGCCCTCGCCCGGACGCGACAGCAGGCGCAGCACGGGATTGTCCTGGTCCATGATGAGAAACGCGTCGGCCTCGTTGCACATGAGCGCGATGCGGATGACCATCTGGCCGATGGTTGCGCGCGCCAGCGTGTAAGCGCCGCCCAGCGTCTGCGAGCCGAGCAGGACGTGAATGCCGAAGGCGCCGGCCCTGCCGGACGATGCGATCGAGCAGCACCGCCGCGCCCTGCAACACGCGGTCTTCCTCGGTGAAAAATTCCTGGAACTCGTCAATCATCAGCAACGAGCGCGGCATCGGTTCCTTGCCGCCGGCCCGTTTGTAGCCGGCCACGTCCTGCACGCCGAGTTGCCGGAACAAATCACCGCGCCGACGCAATTCCTCGTAGGCGCACATGCTCAAGCCGAACGCGCGGTCGCTCTCGATGGCAACCACCTTCGCGTGCGGCAGCCGGCGGTTGGCGTAGCATTTGAACTCGACGCCTTTCTGAATCTTGTAAATTGATGGGGACATTGGCAATTTCATCCAGGAACAGCGTCCCGCCGTCGGCAAGCTCGAATCGGCCGACGCGGTCTGTCTTGGCGTCAGTAAAAGCACCTTTCACGTGGCCAAACAACTCGCTTTCAAACACGCCTTCGGAAAGGCCCCCGGCATTCACGGTCACCATCGGCTTTGCAGCGCGGGCCGAGAGCGAATGGAGAGTCTGGGCAACGACCTCTTTTCCGGTACCGTGCTCGCCGGTAATCAAAACATTGGCATCCGAAGGGCCCACGCGGGAAATCAGTTCCAGCACCGGGCGCATGACGGCAGATTCGGCGATGAGCGTAGGCCGCCCCTCGGCGCGCAGCAAGCGGTTCTCAGCCTCCAGGCGAAGCCCCTGCCGCAGGGCCCGGCTGAGATCGATCTGGGTGCGAAGGATGGCGAGCAAGCGGGCGTTGTCCCAGGGTTTTTGGATGAAGTCCCTCGCGCCCCGCCGCATCGCCTCTACCGCTACGCCCACACTGCCCCAGGCGGTCATCACCACCACGGGCAAAGTGCTGTCCATCGCCTGGAGCTTTCTCAGCAGGTCCAGGCCTTCCTGGCCGGAAGTGGTATCGCGCGCGAAGTTCAGGTCCATCAGCACCAGGTCGAAATCCTGGGCATCGAGCGCCGCCAGGATGCCGGCCGGGGAAGTCGCCGATTCGGTAATGTAACCTTCACCTTTAAGCAGCATGCGAAGCGCTTCCAGCACATCGGGCAGGTCGTCAGCAATGAGAATTTTGGATGTCTGTGAGGTGGTCATGGTCGATAAATCGGGTGATCGGGGGATCGGGTAAACGATTTGTGATTTCTGATTTCTGATTTGTGATTGGGTTCTTCAATCACCAATCACCAATCACCAATCACAAATCGTTCACCCGATCACCCGATCTGTTACTCCTTCACGATCCACCCGTCCGCCAGGCGAACGATGCGGTGGCTGAAAGCGGCGTTCGTTTCCGAGTGGGTCACCTGAATGATGGTCGTTCCTTCCTTATTGAGCTTGGTGAAGAGTTCCATGATTTCCCGGCCTTGGTCGGAGTGCAGGTTTCCTGTCGGCTCGTCGGCGAGAATCAGTTTCGGGTTGGCAATTACAGCTCGGGCCACGGCCACCAATTGCTGCTGGCCACCGGAAAGCTGATTGGGGAAGAGATCCTTCTTGCCCACAATGTGAAACCGGTCGAGCGCGTCGGCAACCAGCGCCTGACGCTCCGCAGACTTGACATTCCGGTAAGAAAGAGGAATATCAAGATTTTCAGCGACCGTGAGGCCGTCCAAAAGGTGATACTGCTGGAATACGAAGCCCACGGTTTGTTTCCCAATTTCCGCCCGCTGTTTCAAATTCATTTTGTGGACGGGGCGCTCCATCAGGAAGTACTCGCCTTCCCACTCGCCATCCAGCATGCCAACGATGCTCAGGAGCGTGGACTTGCCTGCTCCTGACGGCCCCATGATGGTCACGAATTCTCCCTCCGCGACATCCATGTTGATGCGCCGCAGCACGTAATATCTGCCCGGGCCCACGGGATAATACTTTTCGAGATTCCTTAAAGTTATCATTGCGTTGTCCTCACATAAGTAGTCAGTGGCCAGTGGTCAGTTCTCAGTAGCTGTCAGCCGTCAGCTCTCAGCTATCAGCATTCTCATAGTGCATAGCTCTTGAAGAACTGCTTGCTGATGGCTGAGAGTTGACGGCTGAGAGCTTCATTCGTACCGCACGGCCGCTGGGGCATCGGGAGTAGCATACTCCTTTTCCTGAGCCGCCAACCAGGGCTGATTGCATCACGTGTGCCACCACACCCACGATTGTGGCTCAAGGCCCGCTCCGCCGCAGACGTCTTCCGAACGGATCAATCGCAAATCGCCAATCACAAATAGTTCGCCCGATCAACCGATCAACCGATCGCTTTATTCGTGCCGCAGTGCCACTATCGGGTCCACCTGCGTGGCACGGCGGGCGGGAATGTACGTGGCCAGGAGCGCCGCAAGACCGAGCACCAGCGCGACTCCAACAAGCGTGAGCGGATCGGTTGCGCTCACCCCGAAGAGCAGTGATTGCATGGCGCGGGTCAACACAAGAGCCCCGGCAATTCCGATCGCCAGGCCAATCACCGTGGTCAGCATTCCCTGACTGAGCACAAGGCGCAGCACATGCGGCGCGCTCGCCCCCAGCGCCATTCGAACCCCGATCTCGTGCGTGCGCCTCACCACCGAATAGGCCATCACGCCATAGATGCCGGCCACGGCCAGCAACAACGCGGTGGCGGCGAAGATGCCGACCAACGTGAGGTTAAAGCGGCGTGTGGCAAGCGACGCGGAGAAGACATCCTGGAAAGTCTGGAAACGTGGCGCGAGGTCGGGCGCCACTTCCTGCGCCGCACGACGCACGCTCGCCACCAACGAATCGGGTGGCGTAGCCGCGCGCATCACGAGGTTGAAGTCGCGCCCGGCACGCAGACGTTGACGATAGTTGACGTACACGGTCGGTTCAGGAGGCTTCTCGAGGCTCCGGAAATGCACGCCGGCGACCACACCCACCACGGTGAGCAGGCGCATGTCGCCATCCATGTTGCCAAACTCGATGGTCCGGCCCAGGGGGTCCCGGTTGGGCCAAGTGGCGCGCGCCATCGATTGGCTGACCACCGCAGCTTGAGGCGCATCGGGGCCGTCGCGCTCGTCAAATAAGCGTCCGCTCAGCAGCGGAATAGCGAGGGCTTTGAAATATCCCTCGCTCGCGACGCAGTAATCCGCGCTGCCACCTGGAGTGGTTGTCCAGAACTGCTCGAAGCGCGCCTGGTCTTCAGGCTTAGTCGGGTCGAGTTGAGGCTCGCGGTCGAGCAGGAGAAACTTGCCATCGGCGCAATCCCCCGCTTCCCCAAGAGGCAGATTCGAGACACCACCGACTTCCTCGACTCCGGGAATCGAGCGCAGGCGGTCGAAGAGGTGGCTCATAAAAGTTGCCGGCTTTCGATCCTTAATCATTTCCGTGATCTCAGCCGTATTGGTGGGCTGCGAGCCCGGCACCTCGAGTTCCATGGTTACGATGTTCGCGGTGCGGAAGCCAGGATTGACGGAGAGCACGCGGAGCAAGCTGCGACCCAGCAATGCGGCGCCAACGAGTAGCACCAGCGTCACGGCCACCTGCGATCCAACCAGACCGCGGGCCAGGCGATGCGAAGCCAGCGAGCCGGTAGCTCCCCGGCTTCCTCCAGCCAACGCCGCCTGCGGATCGGTTGACGCCGCGCGGAGCGCCGTCAGCACTCCCAATCCGACCGCCACCATAACGCAAAGCCCTAGGGCGAACGCCAACACCGGCAGATTGATCGAGACTTCGTCGAGTCGCGGCAAGCTGACTGGTGCGAGCGCCAGCAGGGTGTCGACGCCCCAAACTGCCAACAGCACGCCCAGCGCGCTGCCGGTGAGCGACAGCAAGAGCGATTCTGCCAGGAACTGCCGGATTAATCGTCCTCGTCCCGCGCCCAGGGCGGAGCGGACCGCCAGTTCCCGTTGACGCTCGGCTGCACGCGCCAGAAGGAGGTTTGCCACGTTGGCGCACGCCACCAGCAACAGAAAACCGACGCACGCCAGCAGAATCACCAGTGCCGGGCGGACAGCGGCGGTAAGCGCGGTGCGCAGCGGCATCACGCTGGCGTCCCTCATATCGATTTCGGGCTCATACTGCTGGTAGAGGCCGTGCGCGAGGGTGGAAAGTTCACTGCGAGCCTGCGCCAGGCTCACGCCGTCGCGTAGCCGCGCCACCGCCATGGCCCAATTGTGCGAGGTCCGGCTGGGCGTCTCGCCCCAGAGCTCCGCCGGAGTCCAGAGGTCGCTGCGCGCGGGAAAGCCGAACCCGGGCGGCATCACCCCCACTACGGCGACGCTCCGGTTCTCCATTCTGAGCTTAAGCTGGGAGAGATCAGTCGTGCTGCCCAGGTGCTGCTGCCAATAGCCGTAGCTCGCGATTGCTGCCGGCCTGCCCCCTTCGTGCAACTCCTCCTCGGAGAAGGTGCGTCCGAGCATCGGCGCCACGCCCATGATGTGGAAGAAGTCGCGCGAAACGCTGCCGACACCCACCCGGGCCGATACGGAGCCGCTGGAAACCGTCACCTCCCAGCTCGATAACTTCGCCATAGCCACGAAACTGCGGTTCGCGGCTCGCAAGTCGTCGAAGTTCGGATCTGTAAACTGCATGAGGTGGCCGTCGGCGGCTACCTCCTTGATGCTCACGAGCTGCTCGGGCTGGGGATAAGGCAGGCTGCGAAGGAGCACGCCGTAGACCACGCTGAAGATGGCGGTCGTGGCGCCGATGCCCAGCGCCAGCGTCAGCACCGCCACCGACGTGAAGCCAGGATTCTTCGCCAGCATTCGCCAGCCGTAGCGCAAGTCTCGAAGGAGCGTATTCATGATGCCTCCTTACCGGGAAAAGTCCGAAAAACGAAATTCGAAAATCGACGAAGTGCCAGGGACCCCACGGAGCTGCCAACCAAAACATTCATGCCCGTTTCCGCCGCTCTCGCTTGTAGTCAGACGCTCGGTCGTAGTCAATAGTTCCGAAAAGCGAGAGAATCTGATCTTGCTTCCTGCGCTGCACATATTCGTCCAGTGCCGCATTAACGGCATCCTTCTTCGTGCGGTGATGCCCCAGTTTTTGGGCCTCCGCAATCAAGCGGTGATCGATGGCGAGGTTGGTGGGCATGGTTTCCTCGTGACCCCTCACCCGACCCGCGACGGCTGATGAAAGCACCGTCGCTGGCCACCCTCTCCCCAAGAGAGAGGGCAAAACCCGGTTGCACCATGGCAGCGCGTCTCCGATCCGATGAGCGGCACGCTGAGCAATCGGGTGATCGGGTGACGGGGCGAACAAAAAACGCGCCCAGGTTCGTACTGTGGACTCCGAGCGGCGGCGCCCTTCCGCGGATCGATTGAGGCGGACAACCGACGATCCGCAGTCGGTCGGCCACCTGGCGCACACAACGAGCGAGCCACGAAACGAATCGGCTTATTGTTCACCCGATCACCGGATCACCCGACCACCCGATTACTGTGTTTCTTCCACGATCTGCCCATCGAAGAGGTGGATGGTGCGGTCGGCAAACTCCGCGTAACGCGGATCGTGGGTGACCATGCAGATGGTGGCGCCTTCGCGGTGAAGCTCGCGCAGCAAATCCATCACCGCCTCGCCATTCTTCGAGTCCAGGTTGCCGGTAGGCTCGTCCGCCAGAAGAATCGAGGGCTTCCCGGCCAGGGCGCGAGCCACAGCCACACGCTGTTGCTGACCGCCGGAGAGCTGCGAGGGGTAATGCTTCATGCGATGGGACATGCCCACCCGTTCGAGCGCTTCCTGCACGCGTTGTTTACGCTCTGAGGAAGGCATACCGCGATAAGTCAACGGCAACTCTACGTTTTCATAAACGTTCAAGTCGCCGATGAGGTTGAAAGCCTGAAAAATAAACCCGATTTCACGGTTCCGAATCCGGGTGCGCTGTGAGAGCGAGAGGTCTTCCACCCCCGTGCCGTTCAGGGTGTACTTCCCCTCCGAGGGCGAATCGAGCAGCCCCAGAATTGAAAGAAGGGTGGACTTCCCGCAGCCCGAGGGCCCGGCGATGGAAAGGTATTCTCCCTTCTTGATCCACAGGTGGATGCCCGAAAGAGCGTGGGTTTCCACTTCTTCGGTGTAAAAGACTTTGGTTACACCATCCAGCATAATCAGTTCGGAACCATTAGATTTACTTCGCTCCGGGTTGTGTGGAGCAGTCGCTTGGACTTCCGAGTTCGAATCCATCTTTATCTCCTTTTCTAAGCTGTCAGCCGTCAGCTCAAAGCGAGCTGGCATGCCGCCTTTCAGTGAATTCCGTCAAAAACCGCCCTTCTCTCAATTCCCCGTTCCCTATTCCCTGTCTCCTTCAACCTGGCACCGGATACCTGACACCTATTCATACCGCAGTGCGACCAACGGATCGACCTTCGTTGCCCTGCGTGCCGGGATGTAGCTGGCCAGCACTGCCACAACGAGCATCACACCCGAAACCGCAGCATAAGTCACAGGGTTCGAGGCGCGAACTCCAGAGAGCAGACTCGCCAGAAACCGGCTCAAGGCAAGCGCTCCGGCGAGCCCGATTCCAATCCCCACTGTAACCAATGCTACCCCTTGCGCCACCACCCTGCGCAGCACGCTCGCGCGCCGCGCTCCCAACGCGATACGAATACCGATTTCGTGGGTACGTCGCGACACGTGAAAACTCAGCACACCATATATCCCGACTGAGGTCAGGAACACGGCGACGCCTGCGAATACCGCCATCAGCAGCGCATTGAACGCCGGGCGGGCCACGTCGCGGGCGACGATATCGGACATCGCCTGGACCTCCAACACCCGCTGGTCCGGGTTCACGGCGGCGACGGCTCCGCGGAGCGCAGCGCCGAGTGCCAGGCTTCCGTTGGCGCGAACCACGAACGCCGTCGTGCCCAGTGGACTGAAAAGCTGCGAGGCGGGCACATAAACAGTGGTTGGCTCCTCCTCAACAACTGCCAGGTTCTTGACGTCGGCCACTACGCCAACCACCTCGCGAGCAGGTTCCAGCACCTCGGGGAACTGGCGCCCCCGGTATTCCCCCACCACGATGCGTTCGCCGATCGGGTTCTTCCCCTTCCACCACGCCCGCGCCACAGTTTCGCTTACGATCACCACCGGGGTCGACAGTATGGAATCCGTTGCCTCGAAGCCTCGTCCCTGGAGGATGGGAATGCGCATAGTCTGGAAATACTCCGGGGTTATGGCCCGGTACTCCATGCCGCCGATACTATGCTCGGGGCGCCCCTCCTGCTGAGTCGGCAAATTATTTGGTCCCGACAACGGGAGCTTATTGATCGCCGCGGCCGAAACCACGCCCGGCGCCATTCGGATGCGGCGAAGCACCTCCTGCTGGAAATTCCAGATCTGGGGCGCGGTGAGCTTGGCCGCCGGTGCAAAAGGTGTGGCCATAGTGTACACGTGGCCGGGGTCAAATCCCAACTTTTGCCGCTGCAGGTAGTAGAGGGTCTCAATCAAAAGCCCAGCACCCACCAGCAGCATCACGGAGAGTGCCGCCTCGCCGACCACCAGGACGCTGCGCATGCGATTGTGCGGTGTGCCCGCTGCCCCGCGCGCGCCGCCTGCTTTAAGTGTCTCATTCAAGTCCAGCTTTGACGCTTGCCAGTAGGAAGTAAAGCCGAATATGACGGTGGTAGTTACAGCCAAGAGCAAGGTAAATGCAAGCACGCGGCTATCCAGCCCAATGCTCGCCGATGAGGGAATGTCCCAAGGAATTGAAGAAACCAACGCCTTCAGCACCCAACCGGCGGCAAGCAGTCCGGCCGCGCTGCCGATGACGGCCAGCATCAGGCTTTCGCTCATGAATTGGCGAAGCATCTGCCACCGGTCTGCGCCGAGCGCCAGGCGAATCGAGACTTCGCGCTGCCGGGCGCTGGTCCGCGCCATGATCAGGCTGGCCACGTTGGCACAGGCGATCAGGAGCAGAAAACCGACCGCTCCGAAGAGCACCAGCAGGCTGGTGCGCAAGTCGCCGGCCAGCCACTTCTGGTAGCTCTCGAGCTGGATGCCCCGCTGTCCTGACTGGGCGGAACCTTGCCGGCGAAATTGGTCGAAGACCACGTCGGCGTTGGCTTGTGCCTGGGCGGGACTGGTTCCCGGAGCGAGGCGAGCGATCACCCGAGTGTTCATCCCTGTGTCCTCAATGCCGCTTCCCAGTTGCAATGGAATGAGAACATCTGCGGGCTGCTCGACGAATGTAAAACTCGGCGGCATCACTCCCACCACGGTGTAGACGTTGTCGTTCATTTCAAGCTGGCGGCCGATGACCGCGGGGTCCGCTCGAAACAAATTCCGCCATAGCGAGTCGCTCAAGATGGCAACCTGTGCGCCGCCGGGCCGAGTCTCCTCCCGCAGGATGCCACGGCCGAGGGCGGGACGAACGCCCAGCACCGGGAAGAAGCCGTCCGATACGCGCAGAGATTTGACCCACCCAGTGGCGTTGCCGCGCTCGATTGAAACCTCCCCGCCGCCGCGAAACCCCGCCACAGCCGCGAACGCGCCGGTGTGGTCACGGTAGAACTCAAACTCCGGCGCGGTCAAGGTGTCATTCACCGTTCCGTCCTTCCACTCCAGACTTACTTGGACGATCTCGTTGGGCTGAGGATAGGGCAAAGGCCTCAGCAGTACTCCATTCACCACGCTGAAAATCGCCGTGTTCGCCCCGACGCCGAGCGCCAGCGTCAAGACCGCAACCGCGGTGAAGCTGGGGTTTTTCGCCAGCGTGCGGAGGCTGTAACGTAGGTCGTGGGGTAAAGTGCTCACTAGTTTCTCCCTAACTGACAAGTGGCTAGTGCTTAGTGCCTAGTGCTTAGTTGCGGGTGGTTGGCCGTTAGACGGGCGGCCAGCTTCCCGCGCAGAGAAGCAATCATCTTCTGCAATTCGGCCACGATCGCCGCGCTTTCTTGTGCGTCGGAGGGACTGCAGCACCCCAAGTCAACTGCCAATATCAACTGCGTGTCCAACTCTGCTAAAGAGCCTTCCGCATGAGACAAGAAGTGGACGAACTCTCTTTCTCCGTGTCGCGCTTGCCCCTCGGCGATATTCGAAGGAACGGAAACCGCCGCTCGCCGCATCTGTGCAGTCAGGCCAAACCTCTCATCGCCCGGGAAGCCACGCGTCATTGCGTATACGTGTTTGGCCAACGCCATCCCTTTTTGCCAAATCAGGAGGTCACGATAGCTCCGGATTTCACCTTCTCGTTTCATTCCCATGCTTCACCAAGCACTAGGCACTAGGCACTAGCCACTAGGCACTAGCCACTTCCTCACTCGTACCTCAGTGCCACCATCGGATCAACGCGGGTTGCGCGATGGGCAGGGATATATGCCGCCACAGCCGCGACCAGCGCCAGCAAAAGTGTGAACGAAGCGAAAATGGGAATGTCAAGACGCACCACGCCGAAGAGCAGGCTCGAGAGAGCACGCGTTAGCGCCAGCGCCGCGGGAACCCCAATTGCCAGACCGATGACCGTCAGCTTGATTGCATAACCCACCACCAGCCTCAAGACGGAGACGCGCTCTGCTCCAAGCGCCATGCGCACGCCGATTTCATGAGTGCGCTGGGTGACGGAATAACTCATGAGCGCATAGATTCCCGAAGCAGAAAGCAGAAGAGCTACAATGCCAAATGCAAACATCATGCGCGCCGAGGCCGCCACACCGCTGACATCGTCAGAGATGAGCTGCGCCAGCGTCCGCATGTCGTAGGGAGGATCGTCCGCACTCACGCTGCGCACTTGCGCTCTCACCGCCGCAGCCAAGCCAAGCGGATCTCCCGACGCCCGCACTACGAGGCACGAAGACCCCATTGGCATTTGAGCGAATGAGAAGTATGCGGTCGGATCCGGGTTAGGATCGAACGGAGATCTCTGGATATCGCCGACCACGCCAACGACGGTCTTCCATGGTTCGTTGCTTTCTGCCCGGCCGAATTTGATGCGCTTTCCCACCGGATTCTGACCTGCCCAGATCCGATTGGCCATGCTTTGGCTGACCACAACGCCGAGCGGAGCATTCGGGCCGTCCTGACTAGTGAAAAGCCGGCCCCTCACTAGAGGAATGCGTAAAGCGCGGAAAAAGTCCGGGGAAACGGACTGCATCACGGCCGTCCGCATCTCGCCGGGGGCGGCGGGAGGTTGCCCCTCGGCCGTATATTCGTTCCAGTTCCAGGACCAACCTGAGGGCAGGCTGGTGGCCGCAGCTGCCGAATCCACACCGGGCAGGCCCCCTAATTTATCGATCGCCTGCCTGTAGAACTCCCTCACGCGCGCATCCTCCTGGTCTTTTGACGTATTACCGGGCTCTTGAGCTTGGCCTGAGCCTGATAAAGGCTCGCCATTTACTGGTTTCGCACTGGGAGGGAGAGGAATTGCAGGAGCGAGAGAGACGCGGAATGTGAGCACGTGGTTGCGATCGTAGCCCGGGTACTTATTCAGCAGCGCACCGAATCCCTTCACCATCAGTCCCGCGCCCACCAGCAAAACCAGCGCCAACGCAACCTCGCTGACCACCAGCAGGGCGCGCAACCGCTGCCGCCCCGGGCCGCTGCTTGAGCCGCGTGAACTCTCTTTAAGGGCCTCATTGGGGTCAGGATTTGAAACGTGCAAAGCCGGCGCAAGCCCGGCGAGAATTCCGGTGAGGAGGGAAACCAAGAGAGTGAAAACCAGCACAGTAGAGTCGATTTGCTGGTTTTTGATTCCCGGTATGTGAGCGAGGATGAAGGGTGGGATGGTGCGCTGCAGCATATTGCTACCCCATCCGCCAAAGAGCACTCCCGCCGCGCCACCGAGCAAGGCCAGCGTCATGCTTTCCGCGAGCAATTGGCGCGTAATCTGCCAGCGGCTGGCGCCCAGAGCGCGGCGCAGCGCCAGTTCTTTTCCCCGCGCGGTGACTCGGGCCAATTGGAGATTCGCCACGTTCGCGCAGGCCAGGAGCAGGACGAACACCGCGGAGCCCATGAGCACCGAAAGGAACTGGCGAGTGCCGTAGGTAAGATCTTCGACCAGCCCCAGCACTCTCACACTGTGCCCGGCGTTCGTCTCCGGATACTGCTGCGCCAGGCGCGCCGAGATGGTCAGGAGATCGGCCTCCGCCTGCGCCACCGTGGTCCCGGACTTCAGGCGGCCAATCACCTCCAAATAATGGACGCCGCGGTCAGCGTTCTCAGCGGGGCTAAGATCAAGCGGTGCCCAGGCCTCGCCGCCCACGGGATAATCGAAGTCCGCCGGCATAATACCGATGACTGTGAACGCCTGCCCGTTCAAGTGCAGGGTTCTGCCGACGATGCCGGGATCAGCGCCAAGGTGCCGTTGCCAAAACCCGTTGCTGAGGACCACGACTGATGCATGGCCGGGCTTAAAATCTTCGGCGGTGATGGCGCGTCCGATCTGGGGCGGCATTCCGAGCAGAGAGAAGAAGGACGAGGTCACCTGATAGCCCTCAACACGTTCCGCAACACCAGTGCCGGTCAGGTTAACGTTCCATCCGTGGCTGGCGGCGAGCATTTCGAAACCTTTATTTTGCTCCTGCCAATCTCGCAAATTTGCCGGCGCCACTTTGATTTGGTATTCATTCTGCTTTGGCGCCGTTTCCCACACATCGACGATGCGATGCTGGTCTTTGAAGGCAAAGGGGTGAAGCAGCATGCCATTAACGGAACTGAACATGACGGTGTTGGCGCCAATGCCGAGCGCCAATGCAATCACCGCCACCGCCGTAAAGCCGGGGGCCTTGGCCAGCATGCGAATTCCGTAGCGAACATCATGGAGCAAAGCGTTCATCGTTTTACCTCATCGCAGGATCGGGTGATCGGGTGAACAAACAGCGGAACTGTGGTTTCACTCTGCGAGCACCTGGTCGCGAGAAAATGGCGTCCCGATTTCTTGTTCATCTGACCCACCGATCACCGAATTCACCGGTTCGTCCTTTGTTCACCCGATCACCCGATCTCCCGATCTCCCGATCACCAGATAACTTCATTCGTACCGCAGCGCGACTAAGGGATCCACCTTGGTCGCCCGGCGTGCGGGGAAGTAACAGGCCAGCAGTGCCACACTGATCGCAAGAAGTGTGCTGGCTACATAACTCAACGGATCCGTAGCGGTAACGCCATATATGAAGCCGGACATCAGTCGAGAAGCCGCAAACGCCCCCACCAAGCCCACGGCCGCGCCCGCTCCGCTCAAGCGCAGGCCCTGAGCCAGCACCAGCTTCAGCACGTCACCACGCCTGGCGCCTAACGCCATGCGGATACCAAGCTCGTGCGTGCGCCGAGTGACCAGATAAGCCACCGCCGCGTACAGCCCGACGGCGGCCAAAAACATTCCAAGGACGCTCAGACTCCCGAGCAGGTTAGCCATCGCGAGGTCATCGGCCATAACCTCGTTCATGTGCTCCCTTAACGTTGCAGCGCTGACAATGGGAAGATTCTTAGCGGCGGAACTTGCCTCTTTGACGATTGCGGGAATCAGTGCACGCGGGTCGCCGGCCGTTTCTACAAATAACAGACACTCAAACGAGGACACCTGGGTGAAAGGCAGGAATACGTACGGTTGGACCTCCTCATGAATCGCGTTGTACCTTCCTGCCTCAACCACGCCAACGATCTGACGCTCATTTTTATCGATCTGAAGTGCTTTGCCCAGGGGATTCTGGCCAGGCCAGAACTTACGCGCCATCGCGTCATTGATTATGACGACCGGCGCCGCGGAGGGCAGATCGAACTGGTTGAATTCCCGTCCCTCCTCCAGGCGCGCTCCGATGGTGGCAAAGAACCTCGGCCCGACGGTATTGAAGCGAATCGCGAAGTGATCGGTGCCGGGAGGCGGCTGGATCCCCGGAATCACGACAGCCTGCTTTTCTCCTCCCTCGTACGTCGCCAGGGGAGGTCGCCGGGCATAGCTTGCGCGTATTACGCCGGGGACGGTTTCCGCGCGAGCCGCCAACTCAGGATAGATAGCAGCCTCTTGTGCGTCGTTGTATCCATAGAACTGAGGCGGCGCCACGGACAGCATGAGGACATTCTTGTTCGGGTCAAATCCGGGGTTGATATGTTGGGTGTACCTCAGACTTCGCAACAGCAGGGCCGATCCCACCAGCAGCACCACGGAAAGCGCGATTTCCCCGGATACAAGTACGCTGCGCAACGGCAAGCGGCCTTTGGCTCCTGCAGACCGCGGGTCATCGCCCTTGATGACCGCCGCCACGCCGAGTTTTGAAGCCCGGAAGCTCGGGACCAATCCGAAGAGGAAGACAGTTAGAAGGGCGCTGACCGCTGTGAACAGAAGCACTCGGCCATCAAGCGCGAGTTCGACCTGGGAGGCGTCTGGAATGAGTGCGGGCGCAAGCTTCATGAGCCATGCCGCCAACAAGGTTCCCAGTGCGCCGCCCGCCACTGCCAACGGAAGGCCTTCAACGAGAAGTTGACTTACCAAGCGGCGGGGCCCGGCGCCCAAGGCACGGCGCATCGCGATTTCTCGCTGCCTGCGCTCCCGTTGCGCCAGCAGCAGAATGGCAACATTGGCGCAGGAGATGAGGAGGACCAGACCCACCATCGCCATCAGAAGACCGCCGGCCCGTGCATCTTCCGGCGACAGTCTCAAAGCGGGGCGAGCAACAAAGTTCACATCCCGATTGGTGGCCGGAAAGGCTAAAGCCAGGCGCTTCGCAATGGCCTGCAATTGGGCCTGCGCTTCACCAAGTTGGGCGGCAGGACGTAAGAGGCCGGTCAGTTGAAACCCGCGGTCGCTCCGATCTCGGTACCCTCGTTCTTCACCAGGTACCATGGTGGCCCAGCCATCCGTGGTGACCCAGATGTCAGGCATCCACCCCTGTCGCAGCCCGCAGAATTCCCGGCGCGCGATGCCGATCACGTTGAATTCTTTGCCGTCAAGGAGCGTAGTCTTGCCGGGCAGAGAAGGGTCACCGCCGAAATACTTTTGCCAGAGCGAGTAGCTAAGTACGACGGCATGACCTTCGGCGGCTGCCTGGCCAGGTTGCGGCAAAAAAACGCGACCCAGCAGGGGCTTTACTCCCAACGCGGCGAAGTAGTTTTGCGAGACCACCTCGACGCTTATTTCTTTTCCCTGCCCCTTGCCGCTGACGTAGCCCCCGCGCACATCGTAGGCTACCACGTCGGAAAAAGCGCCCGCCTCATGGCGGATGTCGAGAAAATCAGGAAATGACGACGTGTGAAACTCGGAACTGGGCCAGTCCGAAAACATTGAGACCAGGCGCGCAGGATCCTTCACCGCTGGGGGCTTGAGTATATGAGTATCAACAATGCTGAAGACCGTCGAGTTGGCCCCGATTCCCAGTGCCAGCGAGATCACGGCGACCGCCGCGAAGCCCGGGTTTTTGGCTAACATGCGAATTCCGTACCGAACGTCCTGGATAAGTGCGTTCATAGGATTTCTCCGCAACACTGACAAAGAGTAAATGGTGAATAGTGAATTGTTTCGCGGTAGCCTGCCCGTTTGTCATTCCGAGCGCAGCGAGGAATCTCGCTCTGGACTGTTTTCGGCGGTGCAACGCAGGGCGAGATTCCTCGCTGCGCTCGGAATGACAGAGGCTGCAATTCACTATTCATAATTCGCTATTTCCTATTCGTAGCGTAGCGCCTCCATCGGATCGACGTTCGCGGCCCGCCTCGCGGGCAGGTAAGCGGCGAATAAGCCTGTCAAGGCAACGAGCAGGCCTGACAGGCCCAGCACCAGCGGGTTCAGCGACGAAACGCCGAACAACATGCTCTGGAGCAAGCGGTCCGCGGCGAGCGAAGCGACAAGCCCCAGTCCGAGCCCAGCCGCCAACAGCACCAAGGCCCGCTTGAGTACCATCGCGAGCACTGTTGAACGGGGGGCGCCCAGCGCAATTCGCACTCCGATCTCGCGCGTGCGTCGCGACACGGAATACGCCATGACGCCATAGAGACCCACCATGGTCAAAAGCAGCGCGACGCCCGCAAAGCAGCCCAGCAGCAGGGTGTGGAAACGCGGCTCCGTCACCTGAGTGGACAGCATTTCATCCATGGTCCTAATCTGAAATACGGGAACCATGGGGTCCAAGGTTCCCATTTCTTTGCCAATCGCGGATTCCAAAGTGCGAGGCGGTACGCTCGTGCGAAGCATCACCACGGGCGACTGCCAGGCAAGCTGCTTGTAGGGGAAGTAGTAAATGGGCTCAGGCTCGGCGTCCGATGCAAACAGCTTGGCATCGCCTACCAAGCCCACAATTTCATGCAAGCTCTCTTTGCTCTCGCCGGGACCTGTAGCGCCGGGCGTGATACGTTTGCCGATTACCTCCTCATGTGGAAAGTACTTGCTTGCGAAGGCTTTGTTGACAATCAGCACCTTCGGCGCCTTCAGATCGTCATGCTCATCGAACGTCCTGCCTTTAAGCAGGGGAATGCCTGCGGTTGAAAAGTAGCCCGGAGTGATGAGGGCCATGCGGGCGGAGGGGCGATCAGCCGGCCCTGCGGGACGTTCTTCGATATTGAACCCGACCGTGGCGTTGTCGCCGCCCAGCGGCATGGGCCAGGCTCCTGCGACTGATTCCACTCCTGGCAAAGCTCGCATGCGCTCCAGCAACCTGTCGTAGAAGGCCACTTCTTGAGCGGCGTTGTACTGCGGTTCCGGCAAATTGAACCAGAAAGTGAGAAGATGATCCGGTTTGAAGCCCAGATCGCTTTTTTCGAGGCGCAGGAAACTCGCCATCAATAATCCGGCGCCCGTCACCAGAACCAGGCCGAGTGTCACCTGAGCCACCACGAGCACGCCGCGAATCCGATCGTGCTTGCCGATGCTGCTCCTGCTTCCCTCTTTTAGGGAAGAAGCAAAATTGACTTTGGATGCATGCAGTGCGGGGGCCAAGCCAAAAAAGACAACAGTGAGCAGAGCGAGGAGCAGCGAAAATCCAAGCACCGTTGAGTCAACGCTGGCTTGAGCCAAGCGTGGAATGCTTCGGCCGCCGAGGGGTAGGACCACACCCAATACGTATTCCGCCAGCATCGTTCCGGCTGCCCCCCCGAGAACAGCCAGCAGCAAACTCTCAGTCAGTAACTGCCGCACCACCCGCCCGCGACTGGCGCCCATCGCGGCACGCACTGCCATTTCCTGCTCGCGAACAGAGGTTCGGGCAAGAAGCAGGTTGGCGATATTTCCGCAAGCGATCAGGAGCACCAAGCCCACTGCGCCCAGCAGAATCAGCAGAGGTGTCCGCGATTCACCCACCAAGGTCTGAAGCTCCGGCTGAACCGAGGCTTGGGGGTCATTGGCGTTGGAGTCTGGATACTTTTTGGCAAGTGCTGCTGCAATTACGTTGAGGTCGGCGCGGGCCTGCTCAATGCTGACGCCGCGCTTGAGGCGTCCGAGCGCCGTCACCATGTGAGCGCCACGCTGCTCGCTGATGGGCTGATCGCCTGGTGGCGCTTCCCGATCCGGCGCGATGGTGGTCCAGAGCTGGATATTGGGTTCGTTCACCGGAAAGGAGAAGCCGGGCGGCGCCACACCGACCACCGTGTAGGGCTTTCGATCGAGGGTGATCGTCCGTCCCAGAATGCCGCGATCGCCGCCGAACTGCCTTTGCCAGAGTGCGTGACTCAGCACCGCCACGTGTGAGCCTGCTGCTTCCTCTGACTGCAAGAAGCCGCGCCCCAACTGAGGCTGAATCCCGAGCGCAGGAAACAGATCCCACGTAACCATTTCGCCGTCGAGCTGCACGGGCGTTCCGACGCCCGTAAGCGCTAAGTTCGTGTCGCGGGAGGTCACGAGGTGCTCGAAAACATGGTTCTGCGCACGGAAGTCGAAAAAGTCGGGGTAAGAGAGATAGTTGGGGTGCGGTCCGCCGCGCATCCACATCGACTCCACGTGCATCAGCCGGTCGGGTTGGACGTAAGGCAGCGGCTTGAGTAAAACGGTGTTGACCACACTGAAGACTGCTGTGTTGGCGCCGACTCCCAGCGCCAGCGTCAGCACAGCCGCTACCGTAAATCCCGGCGATCGAGACAAGGTGCGAATTCCATAGCGAACGTCGTTCAGCAAGCCAGTCATCGATGATCTCCATGTAGTAAAGCTGACAGCTACTCATACCTCAGCGCGATAATCGGCTCCACCCTGGTCGCGCGGCGGGCCGGGAGGTACGTGGCCAGTGCGGCGACCGCGGCGAGTAACAATGTCGCGGCGGCGGAGATGAGAGGGCTCGTGGATTCGAGACCGTAGAGCATGCTGGACACGAGGCGCGTGGCGGCGAACGCCAGCACCAGCCCGAGCGCAACGCCGGTCGCGATCAGCGTCAGGCTCTTGCGGAAAATGAGCCACAGAATGGCAGGGCGTGACGCTCCGAGCGCCATGCGCAATCCGATCTCGCTGGTCCGCCGCGCCACCGTGTAGGAGACCAAACCATAGAGGCCGATGGCGGCGAGAGCGGCCGCCAACGCACCGAAGGCCACACCCAACCACGCCACCATCCTGTCGCCGTAAATCGACTGCTGGATCGCAGACTTCACGGTCTGCACTTCATTCAACGGCACGTTGGAATCCATTTCGCGGACGGTCTGCCGGATGCTTCCGGTCAAGGCGACAGGGTTCCCAACCGCACGGACATAATAGCGCAACGAGCCCTCGCGGACGTGGAGGTCCTGCAGGTAAGGGATAAAAATGAAGCGGGCCACCTTCTCGCGCAAGCTATCGTGGAAGCTGTCGCGCACCACACCGACAATTTCAATGTCGATTTTCACGTTGCCGCCGCCGAAGCCAAAGTGCCGCCCCAAAGGATTGCCGCCCGGGAAGAAGAAGCGCGCAAATTGCTCGTTAACAATGGCTACCTTCGGAGCGCCGCCCGCGTCAGCTTCCGTGAAGTCGCGTCCCTCCAGCAGTGGGATCTTGAGTGTAGTGAAAAACCCTGCGCTGATCGCGTCGACCGCGCATTCCAGGTCCTCGTCCTGGCGCGCGTGGTATCCTTCGACCATGATGTTCTGTCCTCGGTCCGAGCCGCTAAAAACGCCGCCACGAGCCGCACCCACGCCTGCGGTCCCGGGCAGAGCTTTGAGCCGGCGCTCGAGTTCCTGGTCGAATGCCAATTCGCGGGGACCGTTGTAGCCGCTTAATGCGGGATTAACCGCGAAAGTGAGCAGGTTCGCAGGTTGGAATCCGGGACTCTTCTGGAGCAGATTCCTCAGGCTCACCGCAAATAGACCCGCCGTCACCACCAGCACGATCGAGAGCGCCAGTTGCGCCACCACCAGGGCGCTGCGCCAGTGTGCTTGGGCATGGCGGCCCGCGATGCCAACGGAGGATTCCTTGAGTGTTGGAGCTATATCCGCGCGGAGGGCTTGACCGGCGGGAAGCAGCCCGCAAATCAGGCCCGCAACTACCGACACGCCGAGGTTAAAGGCCAGGACCCGGCCATCGAGCGCGGAAGAGAACGCGGCCGCAGTATCCTGTGGCAATAGATAAATCAGCAACCGGCAACAGGCCCACGCGACCTCCAAGCCCACCAACCCGCCTGCCGCGCCCAGCAGCAAGGATTCGGTTACGAGTTGGCGAATAATGGCCCCCCGGCGCGCCCCCAGCGCCAGCCTGATCGCGACTTCCCTCTGCCGCCCCGCCGCTTTGGCGATCATCAGGCCGGCAACGTTGGCGCAGGTAATTAACAACACGAGTCCCACACAACCGGCGAGCACCAGAAGGGGCTTGGCCCAAGTCTGGCTGAGGAGATTGATTCCCTGTGCCGCGGGGAGCAGCGAGATGTGCTGCCGCAAGTACCTGTCACGAAAAGTGGCGCGCGGGTTCTTGATGGACTGAATCTCGGCCTCGAGGATAGGGTGATAGGGGCCTTGGATCGCCGCTTCCGCCTGTTCACGGGATATCCCCGGCTTCAGGCGCGCGAAGATGTTCAACCACATGATGTCGCGCTCGACCAGACCATTCCAGTCCGGCGTCAGTTCCCTCTTCATGGCGATGGGGACGAATACATCCACGTTGTGCCCTTTGAGGAGGCCGGCAAAGCCTGGCGCCGCAACACCGACAACCGTGAAGGGGTACGCATTGAGTGAAATCCTGCGGCCCACAATCCCCGGGTCGCTTCCAAAGCGGGATTGCCAATATCCGTAGCTGAGCACCGCCACCGGGCTGGCTCCTGGAACGCGGTCATCCTCCGGATCCAGGACCCGCCCGAGCGCGGGGCCGACCCCCAGGACCGAGAAGAAGTTGCCGCTCACCACGTCGCCCTCGGCCCTTTCTGCCACGCCCCCCGTCGCGACACTAAGGGGAACGCGCGCTCGCGCAATCACTCCGTCGAACAACGGAATCCCGTCCCGGACTTCTTTGTAGTGCGGATAGGAATAAACCATCGCATCGTTGTCCGAATTCGACCACCCGCTTCTGTATTCGGCGTCGTTGACAAGCACCACGCGGCCCGGGTCTTTCACCGGGAGGGCCCGCAGAATCGCCTGATCCAGTAAGGAGAAGATCCCCGTATTCGCTCCGATGCCCAGCGCCAGCGTTAGAACCACAACCGCCGTGAAGCCAGGGTTCTTCGCCAGCATGCGAATTCCGTAACGAACGTCGTTAAGCAGAGTGGTCATCGTTGTCCCCTTACTCGACAATCGGGTGATCGGATGATCGGGTGATCGGGAGAACAGAGGCATCGGGAGATCCGGTGATCGGGAGATCGGGAGAACAGACAGTGAGCCTGTCGCTTCGTATATGTTCGAGTTACCATCGACTGGTCAGACATTCCCGTTCACCAGGTCACTAATTGCGGGCAGTTGGCGTTCTCCCGATCACCCGATCTCCCGATCACCCGATTCCAGTCGCGGTAGGGACGCCGGTTGCCCAGCGCCCCCCGCGCGGATCCGTACAGGCAGTGCTACCGCATACGGCTCTTACCGCGGATACTTGGCGTCAAACCGCAAATGGGGATAGGGATGAAGAAGCTTGGGCAGCGGAAGCCACTGGGCGGCAAAACGCTCCAGCAACTCCCATGTCATCCCGCTCCGCTGACTGCGGCGTCGGATCACCCGCAGCCAGCGCTTGCGTACCTCGTACCGAAAGCGCCGAAGACTGGCGAGATTGCCGGGAACCGCGTGATAGTTGAAGTAACCTTGGACCACACTCCTCAACCATCTCCCGACTTTCGCCAGCGGCTGATGCATGCGTATTCGCAGGGTGGTCTTCACCTGTTTCAACTTGGCGAGCAGCCGTTCCCGCTGGGTTTGGCGCAGCACGAAGAACTTGCCGTTCTTCCAGGTGCGTCCGCAAATATGCGTAAACCCCAGGAAGTTGAACGTCTCCGGCTTGCCCTCACCCCGTAGCTTCCGGTCCTGGGCAGCAAACCGCCCGAACTCCATCAGGCGGGTCTTGTCCGGGTGGAGTTCCAGTCCGAACTTCTGCAGCCGCTCCCTCCATTCCTGGAGGAACCGCTCTGCGTCCGCACGACACTGGAACCCTAACACACTGTCGTCCGCATAACGGACCACGATGACCTCTCCCGCAGCCCGCCGCTTCCTCCAGTGCTGAACCCAAAGGTCGAAAACGTAGTGCAGGTAGACGTTCGCGAGCAACGGCGAAATCACCGCGCCCTGCGGAGTCCCCTTCTCCGTCTCCGACCACTTTCCATCCTCGAGGACGCCGGCCTTTAGCCATACCTTGATCAGGCGCAGGACCCGTCGATCCCCGATGCGATGCTGGACCAACGTAACCATCCAGGCGTGGGAAAAGGACCCAAAGCAGTCCCGAATGTCTGCATCCAGCACCCAATTCACCTTCTTCCTCAGGATCCCGACGCTGAGCGCATCTAACGCGTCGTGCGCACTGCGCCCCGGTCGAAACCCATATGAGAAGCCCTGAAAGTCCTCCTCGTAAATCTGATTGAGGACCGTTCCCACGGCGTGTTGGACGATTTTGTCCTCCAGGGCGGCGATGCCCAAGGGTCGCTGTCGCCCATCCGGCTTGGGAATATAG
>CAWIUZ010000220.1:0-19465 GCA_963838915.1 uncultured Acidobacteriota bacterium | reverse complement strand
CTGCTTGAAATAGTTGAACAGCAATTGCGGCTTGTCCGACAGGCAAGCGAGCGGGGTATCGGTGCCCATTGAGCCCACGGGCTCTTCACCGTTCTGCGCCATGGGAATCATGATGAGGCGCAGGTCCTCATCCGTGTATCCGAAGGCGCGTTGGCGCATCAAGATGGTGGCGTGGTCGGTGGCCTGGACGCGCGGCGGGTCCGGCAATTGCTTCAGCGAAATCTGGTTTTCCTTTAGCCACTTCGCGTAGGGCCGTCGCGCTGCCAGGCTCTGTTTGATCTCCTCGTCGGGAATGATCCGTCCCTTTTCCGTGTCGACCAGGAGCATGCGGCCCGGCTCGAGCCTGCCCTTGAAGCGAATCTCGGCGGGATTCACCGGCAAGACGCCCGCCTCCGAGGCCATAATCACCAGGCCGCCTTGCGTGACAAGGAAGCGGCCAGGGCGCAACCCGTTGCGATCGAGCTTGGCGCCGATCACGCGCCCATCGGTGAAACACACGGCTGCCGGGCCGTCCCAAGGCTCCATAAGTGAGGCGTGATATTCATAGAACGCCTTGACATCCTCCGGCATGGTCGGGTCGCTCACCCAAGCCGCCGGAATCAGCATTTCCATGACGTGGGGAAGCCGGCGTCCGGCGAGTGTAAGCAGTTCGACGGCGTTATCGAGGTTGGCGGAGTCGCTGCCGCCCGGGGCAATGATGGGCTCGAGCTTCTTGATATCGTCTCCGAAGAGGCGCGAAGCGAGCAGCGAGGTCCGCGCCTGCATCCAATTCACGTTGCCGCGCAGGGTGTTGATTTCTCCGTTGTGGCAAAGATAACGATACGGATGGGCGAGGTGCCAGGTGGGAAATGTGTTGGTGGAGAATCGCTGATGAACCAGGCAAATAGCGCTGCGGACTTCCGAGTTCGACAGCTCAAGATAGAAGTTGGCGATCTGCGGGGCGAGAAGCAGGCCCTTGTAGACAATCGTCCGGGAGGACAGTGACGGAACGTAGAAGAAGCTCTTCTCGCGCAGGTCGGTCGCGGCCACTGCCTTTTCGGCGCGCCTGCGGATGACGTAGAGCTTCCGCTCCAATGCGTCCTGGTCCATCCCGTAGGCTCGCCGGATGAAGACCTGCTCGATGTAAGGCTGAGTGCTGCGGGCCAAGCGGCCAATCGTGTTGGCGTTTACCGGCGTGTCGCGCCAACCCAGAACCGAAAGGCCTTCTTGAACCACGATTTCTTCCACCAGAGCTTCGCAACGCATGCGCTCGTGCGGTTCCACCGGAAGAAACATCATGCCCACGCCGTATTCGCCGGGCGAGGGCAGCGAGAAGCCAAGCCGCGTGCACTCGGCTTCGAAAAAGGCGTGCGGAATCTGGATGAGCACACCCGCGCCGTCACCCGTCTGCGGATCGCAACCGCAGGCGCCGCGGTGGGTGAGATTGATGAGAATCTCGATGCCCTTGAGAATGATGTCGTGGCTCTTCTTCCCCGAAATGTCCGCCACAAAACCAATCCCGCAGGCATCGTGCTCGTTGCGCGGATCGTAAAGACCCTGGGCCTCTGGCAATCCCCGGGGGGTAATACTGCTGCTCATCTCAAATTATCTCTTTTGTTTAGTGTGACTTAACAAAGTACCTCAAACTGCACCCTTACCACGCCTGGACGTGTCGTTGCGCGGCCCACTTTGCGGACACTGCGTCCTTTTCAGCCCACCACTCAGTTTGCAGCACCGAGCGTGCCAGTGTTAAATTAAAAGTTTTTATGGCAGAGATAAAAGTCAGGATTCAGGAGTCATTCGGAGCCGTTTGGGGCTGGGAAAAGACCCCTCACCCGTCCAGCGACGGCTGATGAATGCGCCGTCGCCGGACACCCTCTCCCCTCGGGAGCATAGGCGCTAGAATAAGTCCCTCGCCCCGCACCAAGCCCGTCAGCCGACGGGCGCGAGAATGTGGCCCACGGCGCCAGCCGTGGGATCACGGCAGACAGAGAGCACGCTGAGCCACGTAGTGGCGACAGAAGATCTGCGATCATTAAGACAACTCTGTCTCCCCTCCCGGGGCTTTTCAGGTGCATCGGCCCTGCTTTCTCCCCACGGCTGTCGCCGTGGGCCACATTCTTGCGCCCGCCCGGCGGGCTCCGGAACCCGATCGAACCTATTCTGACGCCTATGCCCCTCGGGAGAAGGCAGTAGATCTCTTTGCCTTTTGCCTTCTGCCTTCTTCTATGCCAGCCCTGCCGGCGCAATCCCATCGGCAGGGACGGTTACTACTTGCCCAGATTCCTTGCCATGGACGAGGATTTCATCCTTGCCCAGGCTGATGTCGCGAATCTCGCTGAATCCTTCCGGGAGGCACGCTAAAAAGGCAATGTAGCAGGCCGTCAACCGGCCGCGGGCGGGCGCCGTTGAAAACGTGGGCGTGCCCAATAGCGGTCCTCGGGCGAAAGCCTCGCGGCGCGTAACCGGCAATGGAGCCGAGCCAAATTCCAAACCGCGTGTCTCAGTCCGGCCGTTCCAGGGAGGAGCCTCCCGGGAGCAGTTTTCCTCCCAGATGGTGATCCACGGATAGTCGGCGCGGCGGAAGCAGTAAGCGATCAGAAGCCGCTCGCGAGTATTCAGCGCCCCAACATACTGCACGTCGCGCGACGGATCTGCAAGCAAAGAAGCGACCACCCCAAACCCCTTGCGCGCCAGGCAGCGCGAAAGGTCAGCTTCGCCCCCGGCACTCGAAGGCGCGTGGGGCCATTGAAACTCTTTACCGAAGGCCAGCAACGCCTGCTCGCCATAAGCCTCCGGGCTCGTAATCCCTTTCGTGGCGGACATGAAGACGCGAGTGTCCAAAGCCGAGATGAAGGGAGGACCAAGCGTCACATGCTGGGTCCAGTGGAAGAAGTGATCGAGTTTGCGTTCGTTCGTGACGGTCTCTTTGAGATAGACCACCGCCTCACCCGCTCGCATTCCGATTTCGCGGCTGAACTCGAGACCGGCCTCGGGCAAGCGAACGGAGAGCGCCACGTTTAGCTGACCGCCGCGAAGGCGTTCGCCGGATTTGCGCCATTTCAAACTGGGCGCTTCACCATGAGTGGACAAGCCTTGGGCAGTTTCAGCCTCTGAGGGCGGCCCGAAGTAGTCCAGACAAATATTGTGCCCGGCGATTCCGGAAAGCAGTTTTCCTTCTGTCAACGGCCCGTAACGTTTGGCGTGGGACCGAGCGCTGTATTGATATGGCTCGATGTTCTTCCAGGGCGGTCTCCACAGGGGATTGAGGGTCGAGAGACCACTGCCCTCCGCGAAACGCAGTTCGGCGATGTGGCCGCCACCCGTCAAGTTCACAATTTGAATAAGACCATTACTGAGCGTGTACGCTTCCCTGCCCTGCCACTTGGTTTTTGAGCAAACAACCTGATGGGCTTTTGCCATGCGATGTTCACCGCCTTTTTTGAGACTTGCTAACTTACAGTCTAGGAGTCCAGGGGTCTGGGAGTCAAGGACGCGGGCAGTGCCATAATATGACGAGTAGCGCCGACCTTCAGGTCGGCAGATGCTGGCCTAAAGGCCAGCGCTACGCCGAAGCCAAGACGTTACCACTTCTTGACTTCTCGACTGCTCGACTCTAGACTTCTCGACTTCCTGCGAGGTAACCCATGAATTCATACCAGCGCGTAATGACGGCCATGGAACGCCGCGAGCCCGACCGGGTTCCCATCGTGGAATGGGCGATCAGCCGCAAGGTCATCGAGGCATTGAGTCCGGCAGCGAGAGACCAGACGGATATTGAGGAGTTGCTGGACCTTGACGGCGTATCCACCGTGGCCCAGTACGAGAAGGTCTTCGAGAATGCGGACGGCAGCTATGTTGACGAATGGGGGGTAACCTATAGGCCGACGCCGGAAGAAATCGACCACCCCATCCGGGGCCCTATCCGGACGTTGGATGATCTGAAGAAGTACGTTCCTCCTGATCCCGATGCGCCGCAGCGCTTGGGAAAACTTCCGGAGCTGGTGGCGCGATTTAAAGGAAAGAAAGCTATTTTTTTCCGGCACCGCGCGGCCTTTATGTGGTCGGTCTTCCTGAGTGGATTCGAGAACCTGCTGACGAGTTTCCTTATCGAACCAGAATTCGCGCACCGATTGATGGATACCGTGCTCGAGGTGACGCTCCGCGTCGCCAGAAACGCGATCCGGGCGGGAGCCGACGTCATTGTGATTGCCGACGATTACGCCGGCAACGATAGTCCCTTCTTTTCGCCGGCCGTGTTCAAGACATTCGTGCTTCCCAGGCTGAAGCGGATGGTGGATGCTGTTCACGATGAAGGCGCCAAGGTGGTGAAACACTCGGACGGAAATCTCTGGCCCATCCTTGACATGATCGTCGACGCCGGTGTCGATGGCCTGAACCCCATGGAACCAATTGCCGGGATGGATATTGGCAGAATAAAACAGCGTTATGGTGAGAGGTTATGCTTAATAGGCAACATCGACTGCGCGTATATCCTCTCCGAAGCGTCGACCTCAGAGGTCGAGGCGGCAGTGAAGGAGTGCATCCGCAGAGCTTCCCCCGGCGGAGGGCACATCGTTAGCTCATCCAACGCCATCCACTCCTCCGTGAAACCGGAAAACTTCCGGACGATGATTGAGGCGACAAGAGAATATGGAAAATATCCCCTGTCTTTGAAGGCACTGAGTACGACGGCCTCCGCCGCTCCGCGCTGAGCGAGGAATTTCCCGTTTATAAAGTGCTGACACGCGCGCCGTCCTTTCCGGTATCGGCGTCGCTCGTCAAGTTCACCGCAACCTTTTGGACGCCGTCGTGGCCCGGGCCCCCGGATCGATCTGAAATTTCTCCCCAAGGGCGGCCGCAGGTCCCGGGCCCGTGGAGAGTCCCATTGTTTATTTGCCAGTGCGACCTGTGCCCACTGGGGCGCCTCCTTCACCGACGAAGGTAAATGCGCACTTTGCGCGAATCAATTTAGAAAATGTCTGTTTGCCAACCGGGACATCGGATTCCTTCACAAAATTGTGCGAGGCGTCGGTAAAGTAATATTTCAGCTTCGTGACTGCCGGAAGGTTGAGCAATCTGCATTGCATGGTCTGGGGACTGCTGCTGTCGTTGACCCCTGTGATAATGATAGTTCCGCTTGCCGTATCATGAAACGCAGAGATGGTCATATTCGTGAGGCTGGTGGATTTGTCAATCCTTTTGAACCCTGGCTTGACGAATTTAAAAAGCTGCTGGAGCACATAGTAGTGGGTCCGTCTCGTATAAACGTCAGGATGTTTGATGTCGTTGACTGCAAAAATACCCCACATGCTCCAGGTCAGAGTGCGGTGGGGGTGATGGTACTGGCTGTCGTAAGCCTCCCAGACCTGGATTCCAGTTACGCCCAGGTTCAGATGCTGAAGAATGAATTTATACGCAGGGCCAGCATAGTTATCGAAACCATAATCCGAGTTATAAGCCGCTTCATCGCAGTTCTTACAGACTGCGTTGATTTCCGTCATGATCACTTCCCTGTCAGGATAAGCGGAGTGCTTGACCTCCGTGATCATCTCCTGACCCTTGCGCAAAGTGTCTCCATATTCATGCTGGCCGAAGCGCAGAACCTTTGACATCGTGGTTTTGTTCGCCAACATTGCCTGGAAATTGCCGGCCCAGCCATCGCAGTCGTCCGGTCCGATAATGCTGACGTCGGAAATACCGTCATGGATGAGATGGGTCGCGATGGCGCTGTATACGGTCCCAAACTGATTTGGGGTCATGGCCGCACCCTCGTTGCCACCACAAGTCGTTTCATTTACCGGAGACAACATGCTGAATTGAACCGGAGGGTTGAGCCGCTTCTTGGCATAATAAACCATCGATGCCATCATCTCGGCGTATTCTTCTTCTTTCCCGGGCGAAAGGGTCGTTCCACCCATCCAAGACGGTGCTGCGCCATCCGGGCTGAGCGTAATGTCCGTGATGCCTTTGCTGTTCAAGTATCGTATGGTATTCCAAAGACACGTAAACCGGGGGGCACTGTAAACGGAATCGTAGTACTTCCAATTATAGAAATGAGGATCGCTGTTGTCGTTGACCTGTTCCCAATCGCAATCGTCAAACATGAGGCGGAAGCTCGTACATCCCACACCGTTGATGAGCTCATCAAGCACTTTCTTAACCGCTTCGGGATTCGCGTTCCAGGATTGAGGATTGGCATTGACCCCCAATCCGTGAATGGTCTGATAAGTAATAGCGCCGTTCACCGTTGTATTCTGAGCGTCCAATGCAGTTACAGATACCAGAAACACGCAGCACGAAACGAGCAGGAAACCTTTCATGGCGACTCCTCATTTAAATCTTACCGCAGGGTCAACAACTCTCTGTGTTTAATCCCATAATCTCTTGAGCTGGTGAGGGGAAGCGGGCGATTCTATCGCAGGGTTTCGAACTTCGAGGTTCGGATCTCGACCGCTATCTGGACTCGTCGACCACCTCGATGGCGTTCACCATGGCATAGTTACGGCTCGGCACGAAGCTGAGCCTGAGCAGGCCGTGGGCGTCCGGCTCGAGTCCATGGAAGGTCTTGTCCAAAGCGCGGTTAGCGCCGCCAGCTTCCTTGAAAATGTCAAAGTTGTGGAGCAGCGTTACGCCGTTACAGAAAACGTCGAAGACGCGCGAACCCTTGCTCCCGAAACCAGAGTTGAGCTCCCCGAAGTAGGTTTCGGCGAAACGAAGCGTTACGGCATACGTGCCGGTGGCCACGGGAATGGCGTAGTCAAAGTTGCCGAACCGCTCGGCAGTGTAGAGATCTGGATCGGGAGTATTCTGTACGGCGGCCGTGTGCTGACCAAACCGGCCGTGCATGAAATAGCAGTCAGGACTCCACAAGCGTCCTTCGTGGTCGGTGTAAGAGTCTTCGCGCGCCACCAGGCGAATGGGGCGCAACTTGCCAGGTATGCCGGGCAGAATTTCCAAGGCATTGAGGATAGGTTTCTCGCGGGAAGTCGGCCGAAACCGGAGGTGAAGGTAACCATCCGATGCACGTGTTACGTCCTTGAAAACACGTTCGTAAGCGATGTTACTGCCGCCCGCGGAAGTATAGATATCAAAATCCTCGAGCAGCGGCCCGCCGTTCATGTCGACAGCAAATATCCGGCTGGTTTCTCCCCCTCCTGCAAACGTCGTCGGACCAAATTGTGACTCCGCGAAGTACAGCCGCAATTCATAAGGGCCTTTCTTAAGGGGGATGTCGTAGGTGAACTCGCCCGCCCGGGATTGCCGGAATATTGTCTGGTCGAGAGTTCGGGTGATCGGCTGTTGTTCAGTCGTGAAAGGCTGGCCACCTTTGAAGTAACGATCGGCGCCCCAGATCTTTCCCCGCCTGTCGATGAAGTTCTGCTTGGAATAGCCCGCCAAAATCCGGATTTCGTCACTCGTGGCGAGAGGGGCAGCGATGCTTTCCTCGCCGCTCCTCGCAGGAACCCCTTCGCTGGAGTTATTTCTTGATCTCCAGGAAACGGCCACCACGCCCAAAACAAGTAGTCCCATTCCGACGACCAGAAGCGGGAGTGGAATCTTCTGCCTGGGAGAGGCAGGGGGTTCGGAGTCAGTCGAACCCGGCTTAACGGTCTCCGTCGGCACCGCGGAGTCACCGGCGACCGCCTGGCTTGGAAACGCGCCGCCTCGTAGAGTATCGGACACCGGCGGCGATGACCCGCTCGCGTGTTTTTCCCCCTCCACCGAGGCAGCCTCATCCCGCTTCACAAACTGCGGGGCGTAACGTCCCGCCTCGAGCAGGATCATCATCGGATGCCGGGCGCCCTCACCTTCGTAATACTTGCTCAGTTTGTCCCGTAACCGATGGGCCTCCACGCGGACGATGGAGCTTATCCCAGGGTCAAAATCAGCAGTCCTCCCCAGCGCATCGACGGCGATGCTGTACTCGTTCAGGTCCTCAGTGCCGCCTTCGAAACATTTCTCACAGAGGTATTTCAGGAGCCTGGAAAGATTGGGTGATTTGGCAAAAGACTGTGACGCAAGCACCCTATCAAGCTCGGCCCTCTCCTCGGGATACGTCGTTCCCGGAGGCATAGCTTGGCTCTCCTTCCTTGCGGAAAGCTTATAGCACAACCAGCCGCGAGTCGCAATATGTCTATATTCCACTGTCAGAAAGTCCGTTACGTAACATCTAACCTGATCATGTGACTTCGGGACCCGGCCAACGTAACAGTTTGCTAACGCCTGTAGACTTGACTGTAACTTTCGGAGAATACGAGACTCAACTCGCCGCGATTAACTTCGCCTCCCCGCCATGGGGGTGGCTTTTTTGCAAACGCGGCCACTGCCGGGTCCTCAAACGAATGATCGCCAGGGAAATCTTCGAAGCAATTGGCATTCACCGGAGGTGGTCGTGGTTTGCGAACTTTCGTTCCGGTGGTCAAGTCCACCGATTAACTTCAGCAGGCGTGGAGCCCAGGGGAACTTAACGCACGCCCAGGAGGGAATCTGATGAGAAGGATGTTGTACATTCTAGGGGTCACGGCGATTTGCTTTCTAATCGCCCAGCGGGCGCCGGCACAATCGTTCTTCGCAAGTATTTCGGGAACGGTCGTGGACTCGAGCGGCGCAGTAATACCCGGCGTTGAGGTCAAGATCAAGAACTCAAGCTCCGGGGTAACTCGAACCCTGACTTCAAACCAGAACGGCTACTTCTCGCTCACCGAGGTACCTGTCGGCACATACGAGGTTTCCGCCTTCCTGGCGGGATTCGACAGATGGGTCAGCGCAGGCAACGTCTTAAACGGCGGTGACAGCCGGACGATCAACGTAACGCTCAGAGTGGCCTCGGCCACCACTAAGGTCGAGGTTACGGAGAAGGTCACGACGATAGCAACGGTGGACAACGGAGATAAAACCGACGTGATCTCCTCGAGCGACCTTCAGGACCTCTCGCTGGTGAGCCGAGACGCTGCCGAGTTCATTAAGATCATGCCGGGCGCAGCAATGTATGCCAACGGCGGCGTTAACCGGGCGGCCTACGTCGGTGAAACCATCGGCATCAACAACAGCTCCATTTCCGGCAACACCGGAGGCCTCAGCTCGGTTTCCATCAACGGCCAATCGGTGGACATCACCCAGGACGGGCAACACGTCTTTGACCCCGGCTCTTCGGGTGCTGCCACTCCGGTCAATCCGAATCCAGACATGATTTCGGAAGTAAAGGTTCTGAATGCCAGCTTTTCAGCCGAGAACTCAAAGGGACCTGTGGTGGTGAACACAGTCACCAAGGGAGGAGGCAACAGCTTCCACGGCGCCGCCTACATGTACGCCCGCAACGACGCAATGAACGCCAATGACGCGTTCAACAATAGCGTGGGAGCGGCTAAGCCGCCCAGTTCCTACTACTATCCGGGCGGGAATATCGGCGGCCCTCTGATTATCCCTGGAACGGGGTTCAACAAGAGCCGCCAGAAGGTGTTCTTCTTCGAGGGCTACGAGAATTATCACCAGCAACTCGATGGCGGCGTTGACCGCGACTTCGTGCCAACCCAGGCCATGTTGAATGGCGACTTCAGTGCCCTCTCAACCTACGGCAGCTCGGTTGGACGCCCAACCCTGGGGGTTGTTCCCACGGCGCCCCCCTTGACGGGCGGGAGTTCCTGGCTGGGGTTCAGCCAGAGGGCCGCGGCCGGCTGCAGCGTTGCCGGCGGCGTGCTCTCGTCGGCCTGCATTTCTCCCAGTGCGCAGGCCTTGATGAAGGCGTTCCTTCCCGCGCCTACCAACGGCGATCCGCAGGACCATGAGGGCTTCAACTATATCCAATCGTTCTCGGTGCCCCAGAATTCCTGGCAGAACGTCGCGCGCGTGGATTACAACATCAGCACTAACACACGAGCGTACGTCACTTGGAGCCGGCAACGTGAAGTTCAGAACCAACCGCTCGGCCTGTGGGCAAGTACGGGGTCGGACTGGGCGGTTCCGGATGCAACCGACGTGGTCGGAGCCAACGGCTCGGATTTTATCGCCGTCAGCCTGGTCCACACCTTTTCGCCGACCATGACCAGCGAAACCCGGTACGGCTACACCAAAATCAATTTCCCCAATGCGCCACAAGATCCCACAAAGTTGCTGCGCGCGGACATCCCCAATTTCAACTTGAAGGGGATTTACGGCAATCCAACGGCCCCGGACCTCACAAGCTGGAGCAACTCGGTCCCCAATCTCGGCGGGTCAAACCTGGGCGCCGACTTCCACCCTACCATGATTTGCTACAAGGGCATCCCCAGCGTGTCGGAGAACCTCACCAAAGTGCTCGGAACACACACCATGAAATACGGCTTCTATTTCGAGCACGTCTACAACCGGCAGGACAACTGGGGTGAGTACATGGGAGTACTCTATTACAACCAATGGTCAACGCCCACCGGGAATAACTATGCTGACGCCTTGATGGGCATTGGACAAGGGAGCTACTACGAAGCTGCGCTGCCGCCTCCCTCAACGCTCGCGCAGAACATTGCTGACTGGTATGCCCAGGACGACTGGAAGGTGAACCGCCGGCTTACCGTTCAGTACGGATTGAGGTTCGAACATTACGCCAAGCCGTACGATGGTGATGGCAATGGTATGGCCGTGTTCAATCCTCTCCTTTACCAGAGTGATCCCACCAAGTTTGCTCAGAGCGAAACCAACACCGGCATCCTGTGGAACAAGATCGATAAGTCCATCCCGCTCTCCGGCGCCTCGAGCCAGTTCCTCTTCTTCTCGCCGCGCCTGGGCGCTGCTTACGACTTGTTTGGTACGGGCAAGACCATTCTCCGCGGCGGTTGGGGCAAGTACCGCGCTTACGACTCGGTGCAGAGCGGCAATTACACCGGGCCAGTCGATACAGCCCTTGGTTCCGTGGGATGGACGTGCGGCCAGAACGATCCCCTCTGCCCCACTTGGGAGGGAATCGACGCCCACCACATGCCCCTTCCAACCTTCGGCACTGCGCAGATTGGAGCGGCCTCCACGGTCGCAGTGTATAATCCGCAAGATCATGAACAGCCGCTGGTCACCAATTATGTCTTTTCCATTGACCAGAGGTTGCCTGGTAAGCTCCTGCTAGAAGCATCCTATGTGGGCAACCACTCGGACTTCATGCAGACCCAACCCAACGTCAATGCGGTCCCGGTAGGTTCGCTGTTCAAGGTCTCCTGCAGCATCACGACGACAGCCTGCCAGGACAGCGCTCGTCCGTACCAGAATTTCACCCAGGTGAACGAAACCAATACGACGGGCATCGCGCGGTATGACTCTCTCCAGGTGAGCGTGCTCCGCAATGTTGGCTTCCTCGCCTTGCACGCCAATTACACCTGGTCCAAAGCGCTGGGCGATTTCGGCAACTTCCCCACCGGCACGATGTCCGACTTCGGCCAGAATTATTACTACGGTGTCTCACCCAATAACCGCGCGCAGGTGTTGAACTTGGCCTACGTCTTCAATATTCCAGGCACTCATCAAGGCAACAAGTTCACCCGAGGCGTGACGAATGGCTGGCAGATTTCAGGCATCTCCACTTTCCAAAGCGGTGCTAATGAAACCTCCCAATCTTGGAACCTGAATTACGCGCAAGCCAATCTGACCCAGACGGTAGGCAGTACCACCACGACTCTCGCTTACTACGACAACGTCCATCTGTTGGGGACCCCGGATTTCACCTTGCAGCCGACGATCACCTGCAACCCCAAGAAAGGCTTGACGGCGCCCCACGAGTATCTCAATCCCGCCTGCTTTGCGCCCGCGTCAGTAAACGGGGGCTTCGGGACGGGTGGGATGCCTAACCTGGCGGGTCCGGCGTTCTGGCAAAGCGACCTTTCGCTGATGAAGAACTTCAAGATCAGCGAGCGGCAGAGCCTCCAGTTCCGTTTTGCCGCGTTTGACTTCTTGAACCATGACCTGCCGTCGTTCACAACAGGGGATAGCAACCTCCACGCCTCGTTCAATGCTCAAGGCCAACTGACCAATCCCAACTTCGGCATCGCTCAGTATGTCTTCGGGCATCGAATCATGGAAATGGGAGTGAGGTACACCTTCTAGACAGCGTCGGGTCTTGGTAGTCGTTCGATTACAACGGGGTGGCCATCCGGGCCGCCCCGTTTGTTTATCAGGCCTGGAGGGCGGCAGCGGAACTCCCGTCGTGGAGTTTCTACATTTTCATCGCCCTTGATTGCATGGGCGTTCTCGGCCACGTGGAGGCACAAAGCTCGCATCTGTGTCTGTCTTAAGCCCCAAAGGGGCGCTCTATCACAGCCCAGGCCAACGGCCTGGGTCAACGTCGCGCCTGTAGTCTCAAAGCCCTCTAGGGGCGAAATACGCCTCCGGAACATGGGACCGCGATGCTGGGTGCCGAAGGCAAGATGGACGTAAAGTTGGGACAAACACTGCGGCATGGGAAATACCCTATTCCGCCCTTTCAGGGCTGACCCAATCTGAACGGGGTGCCATCGCTGACCCAGGCCGTTGGCCTGGGCTGTGATAGAGCGCCCCTTTGGGGCTCAGCAAACTCAAGGCGGCAGCTCCGCTGCCGCACTCCAAGGACTTTTGCCAATTGAAATCGCGTGACGAGGAGTATGATACTGCCGATGCGTAGACGGCTATTCGTTCTTGCTTTGGCGCTCGCGGCCGCATGCCCGGGATTGTGCCCTGCCACGCAAAAGAGTTTCGACGACATTACTCACGATGCCGAAGCGGCGCGAACGGCGGATCGGTTGGCGGACGCGATCCGGCTGTACCGCCAGGGTGTGGATCTGCGCCCTTCCTGGCAGGACGGCTGGTGGTGGTTGGGAAGCCTCTACTACGAGCAGGATCGCTTTCCCGAGTCCCAAGCGGCGCTGACACGCTTTCTAACTTTGGCGCCCAAACCCGGACCCGCTTATGCCTTTCTGGCTCTCTCGGAATACGAGACTAAGAACTACGCGGGCGCGTTCGAGCATCTTCAAAAATGGGCGCACGCGGGCTCACCAGGTACTGAGGAGCTTATTGATGTGGCGAGCTTCCACTGGGCCCTGCTGCTGACCCGCGAGAGCCGCTTCGTACAAGCCCTCTACCTGCTCACTGCCAAGGCCCAAAGGCGCGGGGGCAGCGCGGCGCTGACGGAAGCCATGGGCTTGGCTTCCCTCCGCATGGCCCGCCTTCCCGAGGATTATCCGCCGGAGTGGCGAGAGCGGGTCTGGCTGGCGGGCAAAGCGGCGTTCTACGCTTCCCTGGTCCCGCACCAGTTCGATCGGGCCCAGGATTACGAAAACAAGCTGTTGCAGCATTATGACCAGGCGCCGGATGTGCACTACTTCCGAGGCACCCTGTTCGGCTTCCAAAAGAAACGGGAACAAGCCAAGAATGAGTATCGTCAGGAGATGCGAATCTCACCCCACCATGCTCCGGCCATGATGGAGCTTGCGCGCCTTGACCTTGACGATGGCCAGTTGGATGAGGCCTTGGCGTTAGCAAAGCGCGCCGACGGACTCGAACCTAAGAACCCCTCCGCACACCATATCCTTGGCCAGGCTCTATTTGCCGGCGGACATCTTCAGGAAGGCGCTAGAGAATTGGAAACTGCCAGGCAAATGGCTCCCGACAGCGCTTCCATTCATTTCCACCTGATGACGGTTTACCAGAAACTCGGGCGGACCAAAGACGCCGAACACGAAAAGGCTGTTTTCGAAACCCTCAGCGGAAAGCGAGAGGTCCTGCTGCCACCAGAAGAATTGCAGGATCTGTTGCGCAATCAGCAGCCAGGGCAGGAAAGATGATGACACGAGCCGCAACCCTCTCGATCGCCCTCGTCGCACTCGGGCCGTGGTCCAGCGTCGCTCCTTGCGGGCAGCTTGCGGCGACCACGGCGGCGGCCCCTGCCGCGTCACCCAAGAAGGCAATTTTTGAGATCAGCGCGAGCAGGGCGCCGACGCAAAGCGGTTCAGCCGCGGCCGCCGGACCCACTTTCGACGAGCTGTCGCGGACCGCGGACCGGGCACGCCAGGCGAACCGTGATGACGAAGCTATCCGCCTGTACGAAGATGCGCTCAAATTGAAGCCCGACTGGGACGAGGGACTCTGGAACCTGAGCAGCCTCCTTTACGAGAAGGAAAGATATGCGGAGGCGCGCGACCGGCTGCGAGTATTCGTCGCCGACCAGCCAAAGGCGGGTATGGGCTGGGCGCTTTTGGGCCTGAGCGAATTTCAAACCCGCGATTACGCGCGCGCCCTCGACCATCTTCGCCAAGCCATGACCTTCGGCGTAAGTGGCAGCCAGGGCATGGCGCGTTCCGTCTTCTATTATGCTGCGGTGTTGTTAACCCGATTCGAACTGTACGACCAAAGCCAGAGCCTGCTGTTCGAAATGGCTCGCTCAGGACAGGCAGAGTCGTTCCTGGTGGAGTCGCTCGGCTTGGCGGCGCTGCGGATGCCGCTTCTGCCCGCGGAGATTCCCCCGGATCGCCGTGAGATGATCCAATTGGCCGGCCGAGCCGCTCTGGCGCTCAACAGTCAGCATCAGGACGACGCCGAGAAACTGTTCCGCCAGATGAGCAGCAGCTATCCCAACGAGCCCGGAGTCCACTTTTTATTGGGCGCCTTCTTGATGAACGTGCGTCCGGAAGAAGGCGTTCGAGAGATGCAGCAGGAGCTCGAGATCTCGCCGTTTAACGTCCCGGCGAAAGTTCGGCTGGCGGAAGAATACGTGAAGGAAGGGAAGCTCGATCTGGCACTTTCTCTGGCGGAAGAGGCCGTCAAACTCGAACCCAAAGATGCCTCCACCCACATGGCCCACGGAGAAGCCCTCATCGGCAGAGGAGATTCTACGGGGGGAATTGGCGAACTTGAAAAGGCACGGGACCTGGCGCCGGAAAACGTGATGATTCGGTGGGCGCTGGTCCGTGCCTACTCGGCGGCGGGCCGGACCGAGGATGCCCGCCAGGAGAAGGCGGCGATCGAGAAGCTAGCCCAGCCGCAGTCGCAGCCATGACCTGCTCTGAAAAAGCGTAGGGGTAGGGCTTGCCCTACCCTATTCACCAGGGGACGGCAAGCCGTCCCCCTACGAGCACGTCAATAAGGGGAACCATTTTCATGGTTTCCGGGTGCCCGTGAGCGGACGGGCATGAGCGACTGCTCTGGCATTGGCCTCGCGCGGTGATTCGTAGGGGCAATCCTCAGGATTGCCCCGGGCGCGCGCTACGGTCGGCCCTGCTCCACCAGAGGACTTCGTGGGTAGAAAACTCCGTATCAGGATGCTGGGTTGCGCTTGCCTTTTGGCGGTGGGTGCGGCGAGCCTCTTCTGGAAGCAGCCAGCAATCGCACAGCCGCGTCCGGCGCCGATCCACTTCGTATTCCAGCCCATCGACTTCTCTCTCGACAGTTGCGAGACCCCCGAAAGGCACGCCCCTGAAACCATGGCGGGAGGAGTTGCCGTCTTTGATTACGACAACGACGGTTTCCCGGACATCTTCTTCACCAACGGAGCCGATATCAAAACCCTGCAAAAATCCTCGCCTCGTTACCAGAACCGGCTCTTCCACAACAACGGCGACGGAACTTTCACCGACGTCACGGAAAAAGCCGGGCTGGCAGGAACTGGTTACGACACCGGGGTTGCTATCGGAGACTACGATAACGACGGCTACGAAGACATCTTTGTCGGCGGGGTGCATCGCAACACCCTGTACCACAATAATGGCGACGGCACTTTTACCGATGTTACCGAAAAAGCCGGTCTGGCACGCCTGGATAAAGAGTACGGACCGCTCTGGTCGGTGGGCGCCGCATGGGTGGATGTGAACAACGACGGCCTGCTGGACCTGTTCGTGGTGAATTATCTCAGTTGGGATGTTGAGCACGAGCCGGACTGTCGTTACAACGGCAAACCTGAATACTGTCATCCGAAGTTCTACAAGGAACTTCCCAACCAGTTGTTCTTGAATAAAGGCGACGGGACGTTTGTGGATGTCTCCGCCGAGTCGGGGATTCGCGCGCATCCGGGAAAGGGAATGGGTGTGGGAGTTGCCGACTACGACGGTGATGGGCTGCCCGATATCTTCGTCGCCAACGACAAGCTTTTCAACTTCCTCTTCCACAACAAGGGCAACGCCAAGTTCGACGAGGTGGGCTTTGAGGCCGGTGTGGCTCTCCCCGAACATGGCAACCTGATTTCCAACATGGGCGTGGATTTTCGCGACCTCTCAAACGACGGCTGGCCTGATATCGCCGTCGTCGCACTCGCCAACGAGACCTTCCCCCTTTACCACAACACCGGCAAAGGAAGATTCGAGGAAATAACTTCGGAAAGCGGCATGACGACGCTGTGTAATTCCATGTCCGGTTACAGCCCCAACATCGCCGACTTCGATAACGACGGGTGGAAGGACCTCTTCGTCAGCCGTGGAGACGTGCAGTCGCCGGCCATGGCGGATCGAGCCCAAATCGATCAGCCGAATACGGTCTTCCGCAATATGGGGAATGGCCGCTGGTCCGCGCTGACCGAGGAGGCAGGATTCACTGCCCAACCGCCCCGGCGCCATCGAGGCGCGGCGGTCGGCGACCTTAATCGCAACGGCAAGCTTGACGTCGTAGTGACAGCGCTCAGCGCTCCCGCAGAAATCTGGATGAATGACAGCCCGGGAAACAACCACTGGCTGGAACTCAAACTCGAGGGCACGAAGAGCAACCGGGACGGCATCGGCGCGCGCATTCGAATTTCCTCCGCCGCACACGCGCAGTTCAATCACATCTCGACCGCCGCTGGATACGCTTCTTCAAGCGCCGGCCCCGTTCACTTCGGCCTTGGCCAGGCGACCAAAGTGGACGAGATTGAGATCCGCTGGCCGTCTGGAATCAGGCAAGTGCTCAGGGACGTACCCGCGGACCAAATTCTACGCGTCAAGGAATCACGCTAGTATCTGCTGACGAAAGTCCGCGTCATTCCGCGGAGTGCCGGGAAGGGCGGGGCTTTAGCCCCGCCATGGAAAACGGCTTATCACCGGGGGCTTTAGCCCCTGAGGCAACATGGCTTCAGGGCCTAAAGGCCCAACTCGTCGGGTTCGCGGAGGCGGCGGGGCTGAAGCCCCGCCCTTCCAAGAGGCCACGCTATCACGGCGCATTGTCCCACTATGTACTGGGGTCACGGTTCCGGCTGGGGTCCTTGCTGGCGAGCTTTTTGGTTGAGGCGAAGCACAATCTGGCGTTCGCGCTCTCCATCCTGTTTTCGATTCAGCCGGTAATAGAGCGCCGCCAGCTGCACGTGGACCTCTTGAAAGTCAGGCGACTCCCGCGCCACTCGTTCCAAATCCTTTCGGGCCGCGTCCAGTTTTCCCAGCGCGAGATTCAGCGCGCCCACCTGAAACCGCGCGCTGAGTGATTCAGGTCGAAGCCTCAACGCGCGCTCGAGGTACGGGGCGGCCCGAGCATTATCGCCGCTGAGGCGCAGCAAGCGGCCGTAATGAAAATTGGCGTCAAAGTCGTTCGAGTCGGCCTGGACCGCGCGCTCGAAGGCGGCCTTTGCGCCTTCATTGTCGCCGCCCTTCGCGAGAGCCCGCCCATACAAAGACCAACCGCCCGCGATCTGGGGGTCTCGGTCGAGGGCGAGGCGTATCTTCTCCGCAGCGCCTTTACTGTCGCCGGCGGTAAGTTTCGCCGCCCCCAGCAGCAGATTAGCCTGCGCAGTATCGCCATCTTTCAAAATGCGATCGATGACCTGCTCGCCCTTTTCCACTTGGCCATCACGGATGAGCGCCGTCCCCAGCGCGTAGTCCACCGCGCGGTCGTCCGGATGAGCCTGGTAAGCGGGTTCGAGAAGTTTCACCGCTTCCGCGTTCTTCCCCAGGCGCAGGTAGCAGTCGGCGAGAAGATAAAGCGCTTGGTGATTGTCCGGCTGCAGGCGGCGCGCTTTTTCCAGCTCGGCAACGGCGCTCGCAAAATTCCCTTGCTTGTACCACGCGAGCGCGAGGTCAAGGCGGAGGATCGGGTCGCCGGGCGCCAGTTTGAGGGCGGCGCGATATTGCTCGATAGCTTCGTCGAATCGCCCCAGCGCGACGAGCGCAATGCCCAGGTTGGCGCGCGCCGCGATCATCTCCGGATGAAGCCGGACAATCTCGCGGTACTTGCGCACTGCCAGTTCTGTATCGCCGCGCTGTTGGGCCTCGTCCGCCTGCTGAAACAGTTGCCGCAGGTCCTGAGCGTGCGCCGGCCTTGCGCCCGCGAGTGCAAGAATAAAAATCGCGGCGCCCAAGCCAAGTCTTGCCGTCGACCAGAACTTTGCGCTCAAGCAGCTTGCTTCCCTCGTGAGGATTGCCGACTGCGCTCCCGCCGACGCGCCGTGTCTTAGGACTTGATGCATGGCGGCGAATAGTTTACCCCAGAATCTTTCCGAAAACCCGGCATCGAACTGAGACGACTATTATGTAACCGGTAAGCTGGACATTGAATTCAGGGGCGCTCGGGTTTACACTACCGGTAGGGCGAAAACTAAAAGCGATAATTCTGGCTTGGGAGGTCACAAACAATGAACCTGAAGCACATTATTCGTATTTTCAGTTTGACCGCAGGGTGCGTCGGACTTGCCTTTTCGCTGGCCATGGGCGGAGATCTTCCGCAAGTTGGCCAACAGGCGCCCGATGTCGCTCTGCCCTCGCAGGACGGGAGTAATGTAAGCTTGAAAGATTTTCGCGGCAAGTGGGTGGTGCTGTACTTCTATCCCAAAGACAACACGCCGGGCTGCACGATCGAGGCGCACAACTTTCAGCGGGACCTTTCGAAGTACGCCGAAAAGAACGCCGTGATTGTTGGTGTGAGCGTGGACACAACCGAGAGCCACCAGGATTTTTGTGCCAAACAGAGCCTGACTTTCAAGCTTCTGTCGGATACCGACAAGAAAGTCGTGGCGGAATACGGCTCACTGAGCGACAGGGGGTTTGCCTCCCGCAACACCTTCCTAATTGATCCCAACGGCAAAGTCGCTAAGGTCTGGACCGGTGTTAAACCGCCTGACCACAGTGAAGAGGTACTGGCGGCACTCAGCGAGTTACAAAAGTAATAAGCGCACCGTCATCACCCGAGAATGCCATCGGGCCGAAGCAGGACACAAGACTATACACAATCAGGAGAGAAGTATGCGACCGATCATGGCATGGTTCCTTGTTTTGTTGAGCGCATCACCGGTTTTGGCCCTGGACTGGGCGCGTGCACGGATGGAAAAGTCCCCGCGACATCGTGAATGGGTCACCGTAAAGCACGAGGGGCGCGCGGTGGAGACCTTCGTCGTCTACCCCGAGGCAAAGGACAAGGCGCCCGTAGTGCTGGTCATCCATGAGATTTTCGGGATGACGGATTGGGTGCAGGATTTGGCTGACCAGTTGGCCGAGGCTGGTTACATCGCAGTAGCCCCCGACCTTCTTTGCGGGATGGGACCGAACGGCGGGAGGAGCAGCGACTTTCCCCAGGGGAGTGGGGGTGGAGGCATGAGTAGGTGCGC
>CAWIUZ010000219.1:0-4740 GCA_963838915.1 uncultured Acidobacteriota bacterium | reverse complement strand
ACCGATCTTGTCCAGGCCATCCGCGCCGTCGTCGACGGGAAGTCATTCTTCAGCCCCGCGGTCAGCAAGGTTCTGCTGCAGGATTACATGCGCAAGCTGCGCCGGACCGGCGCGGAAGATTCCTATGATCTCCTCAGTCCGCGCGAGCGCGAGGTTCTCCAACTGGTTGCGGAAGGCAAATCGAGCAAAGAGGTCGCGAACCTGCTGAATCTCAGCACTTACACCGTGGAAACCCACCGCGCAAAGATCATGCAGAAGCTGAATCTGAAAGGTGTGCCGGAGTTGATTTTGTACGCGGTGCGGAAAGGAATCATTTCCTGACAGTGGCTAGTGCCTAGTGCCTAGTGGCGGGTGCTTCTTGAATCTGGAATCTAGAATTTAGAATCTCAAATCCTGGACTGCCGAGCGAACAATTCTCCGAAAGACAGCCCTCTCCCTTGGGGAGAGGGTGTCCCGCGACGGCGTTTTCATCAGCCGTCGCGGGACGGGTGAGGGGTCACTTCCATCCACCCTTACGCCGCGATGAACAGCGTGTGCCCCTGGCGATTCACAAGCAGCAGAGGATTTTTCCCCGCCTTCTCGACCGCCCGATCGAAGTCATTAACATTGTTCACGCTCTGATGATTGACTTCCTGAATCACATCACCCTGCTGCAAGCCTGAGTCTGCAACAGGACTCGAAGGATTGATCTCCGTGACCACCACGCCCTTGGTATGAGCCGGCAGCCCCAGTTGCTGGGCCGTATCGGCCGTGACGTTTTCCACCGTAACGCCTTCCAGCGCTCCTTGCGGATTTTCCGGCGCGGCGCTCGCCCGCTCATTCTCCGTGGGCATTTCCCCTAGCTTGATTGCCATATCGCGCTCGCTGCCGTTGCGCCACACCTTCAGGTTGGCGGTCGTTCCGGGCGCCATCAAGGAGATGCTCATCCGCAGCTCGCTGCTGTCGGTGACGGGTTTGCTGTTCAGAGCCACGATGATATCGCCCTTCTCAAGGCCGCTTCTCGCTGCCGGGCTGCCGGGCTCGACATCACCCACCAGCGCGCCGCTGGGCGCGGTTGCACCGAACGCCTTGGCCAGTTCCGGGCTCACTCCCTGGATGTAGGCGCCCATATACGCCCGGGTCACTTTCCCGTTCTTCACAATCTGGTCCATGATGTTTCGCGCCAAGTCTGAAGGGATGGCGAATCCCACACCCTCGTTACCACCCGACCCGTGCGAGAGGATCGCAGTGTTGATGCCAATCAATTCGCCGCGGTCGTTCACCAGTGCTCCGCCGGAATTTCCAGGATTGATCGGCGCATCCGTCTGAATGAAATCTTCATAATCTTCGATACCCAGGTTGGCCCGCCCGGTGGCGCTCACGATCCCCATGGTTACGGTTTCGCCCACGCCGAAGGGGTCGCCAATCGCCAAAGCGTAGTCGCCCACCTGAACTTTGGAAGAGTCTGCAATCGTGATTGCAGGCAAGTTCGCTGCGTCCACCTTAAGCACCGCAAGATCGGTCTTCGGATCCGTGCCCACAACGCGAGCCTTGTACTGGTGCTTGTCAGCAGCAGTGACCAGAATCTCTGTTGCTCCCGCCACAACGTGGTTGTTGGTCAGGATATATCCCTCCGGGCTGACAATCACGCCCGAGCCCAGGCTCCGTTCCCGGTCCTCTTGCGGCGCGCGTGGTCTGTTGAATTGGCCGCCGAAATTGTCTCCGAAGAACTGACGGAAAAACGGGTCCATCGGCGTCATCTGCCCCGAAAAGCCTGTTTTCACTACCTTGGTGGTGGAGATGTTCACAACCTCCGGCAGCACTTGCTTTACGATCGGCGCGAAGCTGTTCCTGCTCGGACCTTCATTGGGGCTCGCAAGCTTCAGCGAGGCCGGCGGATTGGCACTTGCGATGTCGCCGCGCAGGCGATTGATGCCCACTCCGCCTACCACCAGTCCGAAAACCGCTGCAAGAGCGATGCCCCCTAACTTTCTCGTAAAACTTCGTACGTTCATATGCCCTCCCTTTCACAAATTCGCTGGCCAGCGTCACGGCTGCGTTGGCCGTCCTTTCGCTGGCCCGTTCAATGAGACGCACGGGGAGGCAATGGGGACTATCACGACGACTGTGTATTTGCGATACCGGCGATTGGGGATGCAACACTCTTATCGCTTCCGCCACGCTGGCGCCGTAGCGGGCTGGCCGTCTTGAATTAACGTCGCGCGGTTGATTTCGCTGTGGGGGGAAAAGTGACCTCGCCATCAGTTAAGGTCATTAGTAGTATGCCGTTCTTTTGAATCCAGTAAAACGGAATGTTCTTTCTGTACCGCTGCGGGTATGGGTCAGGATACTCCGCAAGCCACTTTGCAAAGAACTCTTTCATTGAGCTGCCGTGCGCGTAGCGGAGGTCTACATGTCGTAAGTTGTCCTTGTGATCGAAAAACAGGTGCCCAACCTCCATGTCCCTCTTCAACTTATCTTTTCCCGTGTTCTTGTGGTATTGGTACTCGTAATTGCCCCCGTCCATGGCCGATTTTACCTCGTACTCCGACAGATCGATGCCCCCGGCCAACTTCTTGCCCACGTCCCTTACAAGGATCGAGGCGAACACTTCCCAATCTGAGGACATGGCAACACCCGGAGGACGTACTTGGCGTGCCTCGTAAAGCCTCAGCTTCCCTTGAAGCGGACCGAACATATAGGCGTGAAAAAACATCAACGCCTTCTCAAAATCAAGTTGCGTAGGAGGTCCGCCAATTTGGTGTTCTGTCTTGTTGTGCAACGTCGATGGCCTCTCCTGAGCCAATTGCACTGCCGTCGGGCGATTCCACCAGAGGGCGAAGAAGATGTTTTTCCAGCCAGCTAACGACTGGCACAGCAACGCCGTCTCCGAACACATGATAACCCTCGTTATAGCTTCGGGGAAGGGGGTAATCGTCCTCTACGCCCATAAGCCGAGCTGCCTCCCGCGGTGAAAGCAGTCGAGTTCGGATGGATCCGTCTTCCACGACTATCACCGTCTGGCGGCTTGAACCTCCAACGGGGGTCCGCAAGCACCCTGAAACACCGTCGAACCGCACCTCGGCGCGCTGCGCCATTACGCCAGCGTGATTCGGTCGTGTTCGCTTGTAAATGGTTCCCACGTGCCGACCGCTTATCTGCGTCATGCCCGACACCCTTTTGCGGTGGAGGGGACTCATAAGTCCCAAAAGCCTCCTCGTCTCGGCCTCAGTGTGCCAGGTTGTCCCCGTTGGGATCGCCTCGATAAGAGAGGCCAAGGACCGGACTCGCGCGCGTGGCACTGGAAGGTGCCACCAAATCCAGTTCTCCGCAAGAGTCCGAGGCAACTTAGCGTGAGAGCGGACTAGGAATCCGGGGTGCCACGGCCTCTCCGGCAGCGCGCAACTCAGCCGTGTAGGTATTCGCAAGCTCGATTTGATACCGACCACGAACAGCCGCGGTCGCGATTGAGGCAGAAAATGTACGGCATCCATAACGACAGAACCGACGCGGTAGCCGCTCTCAGCGAAAGCGTGGACAATGGCCGTGAAGTCAGTGCCCCCGTGAGACGTTAACGTGCCGACAACATTTTCGAGAACTATTACCTTCGGGCCACGACCCTCTTCGACTGCACGGTTAACTAGCCTCCAGAACGGCCTGAACGTTCCGCTGCGCACCCCGTCCAAGCCAGCGCCGTTTCCCGCTAGCGAAAGATCCTGGCAGGGAAAGGAGGCCCACACTAGGTCGGGTCTGCCCGGCAAATCGTCTGCGTCCAACTTCGCCACGTCCTCCACCTTTAGCTCGGGGGACGGTCCAAACCGCGCCCTGTACGCAGATGCCTTTTTCTCGCACCATTCATTTGCGAAGATGCACTTCCACTTTCTCCCAAGGCCGAGACGAGCCATTCCCCCGCCAGCGAAAAACTCGTACCAAGTGAAAAGTCCGTCAGTCATTGGCGTCGGCCAAAAACCTTCGTATTCGGTTCCTGGTTCTTTCTGCGCGGATTTGGCACTCCCAAACAAGCAGAGATTTCCACCCAAGACGGTGCAGTTCTCTCCGAATTCGTCTGTCTCTGTTGACATTCTTAGCTCTCTTGGTTCTCCAGTAGGCTTGGTTCGAGCTGGGGAGCTCGCCCCCGCTGCATGAGTGCCCGTGCCAGAAACAGCCATGCACGAAGATCACCTTATGTAATCGGCTGAAAACCAAATCTGGATGACCCAAGAGGGCTTTCGAGTGAAGTCGGTAACGAAACCCCAAGCTAGACACTAATTTGCGGACTGCGACCTCCGGCCTCGTGCCCTCTGAACGAACCCGGCGCATTATTTCGCTACGCTTTGCTGGCGCGAATACATCCATTATTGGACAATGTTACTCAGCAAGTCCTTGGATGTCCAGACGGAATCATCGAGACTCGATCCTCCCGCAGGGGGTCAGGCAGGGCAGGCGTGTGGGAAGCGGTCAGGTAGCGTTTCTCCTTGGCTTCTTCTGTGTGGACCGCACCTGACCGCGTCCCCAAAATGGCGGCGTCCGCGCCAGTCCTTCAAACTCGCGATTGGGGCACTCAAATGCCTCACTGCAGGGAAATCACTTGGCAAATTCGAGCTAAGCCTATAGGTTAGAATTGAGGTTTTGCGTGCCCGGATGGACCGTAGGGGCAGGTGGGCTGGCGCAGACGTTGTGTCCGAACGTCTGTGATGGGCCGAAGGTGCAGTTCGGTCAGGTTGCAGCGCTTGCTCTGACCAGTCCCTTCGGGACATCGCA
>CAWIUZ010000218.1:0-19532 GCA_963838915.1 uncultured Acidobacteriota bacterium | reverse complement strand
CTCGCGTCTCGGCGCCGCGAACATCAACGTGGATTATGGTTACGGTAGCGTCGCGGAAAACGGCAAGAAGGCGGATATCGTACTCGCCGTTTCCGATCTCGCGGGCGCCGCAAAGGCTTTGAAAGGACTGTGACTATCTTGAAAACTTGTAGGGGTAGGGCTTGCCCTAGCCTCGTCGGGACAAGCGGAAATGTGGGGACGGCAAGCCGTCCCCCTATGAGGGGCAAAGGAGGGTCAAGTTTCCTGGTTTACGGGTATCCGTCAGCGGACAGGCATGAGCGACTGGTCTAATTCCGCAAATTCTCGAAAATACCGGCCGCTCCCATTCCGCCGCCCACGCACATGGTGACCATGCCGTACCTTGCGTTTCGACGCTTCAACTCCCCGAGCAGGGTAGCTGTGAGCTTGGCGCCCGTGCAGCCCAGAGGATGCCCCAGAGCGATGGCGCCGCCATTGACGTTTACCCGCTCCATGTCTAGTTGCGCCAAGTCGATCACCGAGAGAGCCTGCGCTGCGAACGCCTCATTCAATTCAATCACCGCAATGTCCGCGAGATTCAAGCCCGCTAACTTCAGCGCCTTAGGGATCGCGTAAACCGGGCCGATGCCCATCTCCTCCGGCGGGCATCCCGCGGTCGCAAAGCTCACGAACCGGGCGAGCGGTTTGAGTCCCAGCGTCTTCGCCTTCTCCGCTGACATTACCACGGCCAAAGCAGCGCCGTCGCTCGTCTGCGAGGCGTTGCCCGCGGTGACCGTGCCGCGGGCATGAAAGGCGGGCTTCAACTTGGCGAGCGCGTCCATGGACGAGTCAGCTCGCGGTCCCTCGTCAGTGTCGAAGCGGATTTGACGCGTCTGCGGTTTGTCCTTGCCGTTTGGGCTGACCTCGAGCACTTCGAGCGGAAGGATTTCATCTTTAAACCGCCCTTCCGCAATCGCCGCCATTGCCCGCTGGTGGCTTCGTAGCGCAAATTCATCCTGCCTCTCGCGCGTGATGTTGTATTTTCGCGCCAGGTTTTCAGCCGTCAAGCCCATGCTCAGATAGGAATCGGGATAATGCTCGATCAGGTAGGGGTTGGGCGCAAAATGAAATCCGCCCATAGGAATCATGCTCATGGTTTCGGTTCCGCCGGCGAGCACGACCTCGGCGAAGCCCGCCATGATGCGCTCGGAAGCGATGGCGATGGCCTGAAGGCCTGACGAGCAGAAGCGGTTGATCGTCATCGCCGAACAGCTCACCGGCAATCCGGCGCGCAGCGAAGCGACGCGCGCCACGTTGTTTCCCTGTTCCGCCTCCGGCATCGCGCAGCCGAGGACCACGTCTTCAACCTCATTGGGCTCGAGGCCCGGTGCCCGCCGCAGCACCTCGCGAATGGCTGCCGAGGCCATCTCATCGGGCCGTGTATTACGAAGCGTGCCGCGCGGCGCCTTGCCCACCGCCGTCCGGGCAATAGATACGATTACGGCTTCCTTCATAAAACCTCCAAGTGATGAGTGACGAGTGACAAGTGACGAGCAGGATTACGTTGAGGCAGACCGGATGTCGGGACACGCCCGTACAGGCCGTCCAACTCTCTGCGGCCCATTCGGATCGCGCGGCTCTGCACTTTTTCTCGTTACTCGTCACTTGTCACTCGTCACTAGTTCCTCAGCGGCTTTCCCTTCTTCAACATATATTGGATGCGCTCCACGGTCTGCCGCTGGCCGCAGAGACTTAGAAAGGCCTCCCGCTCCAAATCCAGCAGGTACTGCTCGGAAACGAGTTGAGCCGACGTGAACTCGCCTCCGCCGCACAGCACCTTCGCCAGTTGTGTCGCGACCACCACGTCATAATCCGAGATGTACTCCGCGCGGCGCATCAAGTGCAGTCCCAGCTTCATTTTGACGAAAGCCGCCTGGCCGAGCACTCGAACGTCCTCGCGAGGCTTTCCGGGTCGATAGCCCAGACGCGCCAGGTCGAGCGCCAACTCCTTGGCGTCTCGAATCTGTCGGTCGCGGTTCATGCTGATTGAGTCCTTCGTGGACAGGTAACCGAGCTTGCGTCCTTCTTCGGCGCTGGTTGAGACCTTAGCCATGGCGACATTCATAAAGACTTCTTTGACGAATGCAAAGGGGTCGGCCTCAGGGTCGGCGGGCGCCTTATCCATAGCGCGCACCAGCATCTCTTTGGTCCCGCCTCCTGCCGGGATCAGGCCCACGCCGGCCTCCACCAGGCCCATGTAGGTTTCCGCAGCGGCACGTACGCGTGCGGCGTGGAGAATTATCTCCGTTCCGCCTCCCAGAGTCAGGCCGAAAGCAGCAGCCACCACGGGCTTGGGAGCATATTTGAGGGCCATGTTGGCGTTCTGAAAGGCGCGCACGGCGGTCGAAAGGTCGTCCCACTCGCCGTCCTGAATAGTCGTCAGCACCAGCATCAGGTTTGCGCCCACGCAGAAATTGGCCGCCTGGTTTCCGATCACCATGGCCTCAAAGCCGTCGTTCAGGCTTTTCAGCCCGGCATGAACCATCCCGACGACGTCGGCCCCTATCGTGTTCATCTTGGAATGGAATTCCAGGCAGATCACACCGTCACCGAGGTCAATCAGGCTTGCACCGGCGTTTCGCTTGATTTCCTTCTTGTGGGCTTTGAGCGAAGGCAGCAGAAGGACTCCAGGCCGCTCAGGAACCTCCTTATAAGAAGACCTCGCAAAATCGAAATAGCTCGGAGAGCCGTCGCATGAGGCGTAAAAACTCTTCTGCCCCGAGGCAAAGAGTCTTTCAACCAGAAGCGGCGTCGGCAGGTCGGCCCTCTTCCAGGCATCAGCCGCCTTCCCGATTCCCACCGCATCCGAGAGCTCAAACGGGCCGCATTCCCAGTTGAACCCCCACTTCATCGCATTGTCGATGGAAACGATATCGTCCGAAATCTCCGGCACGCGCATCGCCGCGTAGTGGAATATGTCGAAGAGGAGCTTCTGGTAGAACTGTCCCGCGCGGTCGGGCGACTGGCAGAGCATCGCCACCCGTTCGCGGACATCCTCGATATTGCGCGCCATCTCGAGCGAACCAAAACTCGACTTCTGTCGAGCCCGATATTCGAAAGTGCTGAGATCGAGGGTGAGAATCTCACTCTCGTCCCCGCCGTCCTTCCCCTTCAACTTCTTATAAAAGCCTTGTCCGGTCTTATCGCCCAGCAGGCGGCGCTCCATCATCTGTTGCATGAAACCGGGAAGCTGGAAGAGGTCGCGCCGTTCATCCTCGGGCAAGGCCTTCCGGAGGTTGTTGATGACGTGGCCCATTACGTCAAGGCCCACGATATCGAGAGTCCGGAAGGTGGCGGACTTGGGCAAGCCCATGAGGGGCCCGGTGAGGGTGTCGATCTCCTCAATCGTGTAGCCGCCTTCCTGCATGACCTGTATAGCTCTCAGGGTTGTGAACGTGCCGATGCGATTAGCGATGAAATTGGGCGTGTCTTTCGCGATGACGATCCCTTTGCCCAGCGCCACGTCGCCGAAGCGCGAGACGGCTTCCACAACCTCCGGCAATGTCTCGCGCGCGGGGATGATCTCCAGCAGCTTCAGGTAACGCGGAGGGTTGAAAAAGTGGGTGCCCACAAAATGCTGCCGCAGTTCGTCACCGAAGCCTTCGACTATACTGCCAATACTGATCCCCGAAGTGTTGGAACTGACCACCGTCCCCGGCGCGCGTACTGCCAGCACCCGTTCGAGCAAGGCACGCTTGACGCCGAGGTCTTCCGTCACCGCTTCGATGATCCAGTCGCACTCCCTGAGCCAAGCTAAGTTGTCCTCGAAATTCCCGAGCGTGATCATCCGCGCCGCTTCGGGAACAAAAAACGCCGCCGGACGAGACTTCAGCGCTGCGTCGAGCCCGGCCTGCGCGAAGCGATTGCGGACCTTGCCATCCGCGAGCGTGCGGCCCTGAGCCTGCTCCTGCGGCGTAAGCTCGCGGGGAACGATGTCGAGTAAAACCGACGGAACGGAAGCATTGGCAAGATGGGCGGCAATACGAGCCCCCATCGTGCCGGCCCCCAGCACAGCCACTTTGCGTATGTCGCGCACGATTTGCCCCCTGGATTGGTGAGAAGCTCAACTACTATTATGAATCGTGAAAAGCAAATAGTAAATTGTGAATTGAGAATCATTTGGGGCGCATCGTTGGCTGTATAATGCAACGTTGGAGAAATCAGAGTTTATAATTTAGCATTTACCATTTATTGTTCTTGCGAGGTGGACGATGTTTGATGTTGTGACTTTTGGCGAAGCGATGATTCGCCTTTCTCCGCCGCATTTCGAAAGGTTCGAACAGGCCAACTCTTTGGACGTGCGAGTGGGCGGCGGCGAACTGAACGTAGCTGTGGGCGTGAGCCGATTGGGCCTCAAAAGCACCTGGGTATCGCGCCTCCCCAAGAACCCACTCGGGAAGCTGATGGAAAACAGAGCCCGCCAGGCCGGCGTGGACACTTCCAACCTGGTTTGGAGCGCGGACGGAAGGATGGGACTTTACTTCCTCGAGTTCGGCGCGGCGCCTCGCGCCAGCTCGGTAGTCTACGACCGGGCGCAATCCGCCATCAGCCTGGTAAAGCCGGGCGAGATCAATTGGGAAAAAGCGTTTGAGGGCGCCAAGTGGTTTCACACGAGCGGCATCACGCCGGCGCTGAGCGATTCGGCGGCCGCAGTCACGCTCGAGGCCTTGAAGGCCGCCAGGCGCGCCGGCGCCACCGTGAGCTACGACTTGAATTATCGCGGCAAGCTCTGGACGCCCGAGAAGGCTCAGGCTATTCAAGAGCCCATGATGGAATATGTGGACGTGCTGATGACCACGGAGGAAGACACCAAGGTCGTTTTCAAGATTACCGGCACCGGTAAAACCGACGACAAGGGTTTCGCGGAAGTCTCTGCCGAAACTTACAAGGATGTGGCGCGTCAGCTCCAGGAGAAATTTAAATTCAAGGCGGTCGCCATTACCTTGCGGGAAAACCCGCTGGTATGGCGCAATACCTGGACGGCCATTGCCTACGCCGACGGCCAATACTTTGACGATGTAAAGTACGAACTGGAAATCGTGGACCGATTGGGCGGAGGCGATTCTTTCAGCGCCGGTTTTATCTACGGCTGCCTGGCGAAGAAGTCTTACGCCGATGCGGTCCGGTACGGAAATGCTTTCAGCGCCCTGAAGCATTCCATACCCGGCGATTTCAACTGGGCGACGCTTCAAGAGGTGGAGAATCTGCTGAAGGGAGCGAGCCTGAGGGTGGCAAGGTGAGAAGGGCAGTGACGAGTGGCGAGTGACGAGTGACGAGCCGCAACAACTAGTGCAGTGCGTGACAGATGCCCTTACTTAAGGAATAGGCTGGCGCAGAGCGAAGCTCTGCGTTTTCCTTTGCTTCGAATGTCACCAAAACGCAGAGCTTCGCTCTGCGCCAGCCTGGGTTCTCGTCGCCTATCGGTAATCTCACCGCTCGTCACTCGTCACTTGTCGTTCGTCACTTCCTTTCAGGAGGAGAAATGTCCTGGACTCGAGAAAAGACTCTATCGCTGATCCGTGAAGTCGGTCTGGTTCCCATCGTTCGCGCGCCCTCGCCGGAGGACGCTTTGCGCGCTGCCGAAGCCATTATTGAGGGCGGGATCGGCATTGCCGAAATTACCATGACCGTTCCCAACGCCCTTCACGTGATGGAACGCGTGGTCGAGAAGTTCGGTGATAAGGTACTGCTTGGCGCCGGAACCATTCTCGATCCCGAAACTTGCCGGGCGGCTCTGCTGGCGGGGGCGGAGTTCATTGTTACCCCGTCTCTCAATCCCCAAGTGATCGAAGTGGCGCGCCGGTACAGCAAGGCGTGTTTCCCTGGCGCGCTAACACCCACCGAAGTCGTTGCTGCCTGGCAGGCGGGCGCCGACATGGTAAAGATCTTTCCGTGCGGACCCGTGGGCGGTCCGGCGTACATCAAGGCGCTGAAGGGCCCCTTCCCTCAGATCGATTTTGTTCCCACGGGCGGAGTCAACCTCGAAACCACGCCGGAGTTCATCAAGGCCGGCGCGGCGGCAGTGGCAGTTGGGGGAGAACTAGTGAATGTTAAGGTCCTCAGAGAAGGCAAACTGGATGTGGTGGTTGCCAATGCCCGTAAGTTCATCGAAGCTGTCCGCTCGGCTCGCGCCAAACAGCAGTGACGAGCGGCAAGTGTTGCGTTACCGAAGAAAGTGAAACACAGTTGGTCTGTCACCCTGAGCGCAGCGAAGGGTCTCTGCAGTTGTTTTCTTTTTCTCCCTGAAACTGCGGGGATGCTTCGCTTCGCTCAGGATGACAGCATACGGCCGGCGTGTTTCAACTATTTGCGTAACGCGGCACTGGCCGGTGGGATCAGCGATCTGGCCGCTGCTCGCCGCTGCACTTGCATGACGTCCACTCTCCTCAATGTCGCGCTCGCCGCCGCTATCCTGGGCGGCGCTTGGCTGCTGACTCATCTCTTCGCGCGCGCCATGTATATCGTTTGTCCGGCCTGCCGGACTCTTAACGCCCGGCGGCGCAAACATTGCCGAAAGTGCGGGGAACTGATGCGCCCGCCTCAGGATCGGTAAGTGAATGACCAGAGAAGAACGAGTTGCGGCCATCCGAAGCCAGCCGGAAGTTTCAGTCCTCATCGTAGGCGGCGGGATCAACGGCGTTGGCTTGCTTCGCGAATTGGCGCTCGAAAGAGTGGACACGCTTCTGGTGGAGAAATCCGATTTCTGTGCCGGCGCCAGTTCCGCTTCCACGCGCATCATTCACGGGGGGCTCAGATATCTCGAGAACGGCGAATTCCGCCTGGTCAGGGAGTCCTTACGCGAGCGAAACCGCCTGCTCGTTAACGCGCCTCACTACGTGAGGCCACTCCCCACCACCATTCCCATCTTCAGTTGGATAGAGGGCCTGCTGTCAGCCCCCGCGAGATTTCTGGGCCTCAAGGTGCGACCACGCGGCAGGGGAGCGCTGCTGTGCAAAATCGGGCTTTCTTTATACGACCTCCTGGCAGGAGAGCACCAGGGTCTACCCACTCACCATTTCAAGTCTCGCCGCGCCTCCCTTGCCGAGCGGCCCTACCTCCACCCTGACATCGTCTGCACGGCAACGTACTACGACGCCTGGATCAGTTACCCCGAGCGCCTTTGTGTGGAACTGGTGCTGGATGCTGAGAGGCAATGTTCCAGCGCGCGCGCCCTGAACTATGTAAGCCTCGAGGGCGCGACCGGCAACAAGGTGGTTCTGAAAGATGGGATTTCGGGCGAGAGGTTGGAAGTCAAGCCCAGGATCGTGGTTAACGCGACCGGGGCATGGATTGATTTCACCAATCGGCGTCTGGGAGAGCAGACCCAATACATCGGCGGCACCAAGGGTTCGCACTTGGTGCTTGATCACCCCGAATTGTTGGCCGCAACGCGGGGCCAGATGCTCTACTTTGCCAATGCAGACGGGCGGATTTGCATTTTTTATCCCGTTTACGGGAAAGTGATTGCGGGTTCAACGGACATCCCTGTTTCGGATCCGGAGAAAGCCTTTTGCGAGGAAGATGAAGTGGACTACATCCTCGAATCCGTTCGCCAGGTTTTCCCCTCGCTTCCGCGCCCGGTGGACCGGTCCAACATAGTGTATCGATTCTGCGGTGTGCGTCCGCTGCCGCGCAGTGATTCCTTCACTCCCGGCGAAATCAGTCGCGATCATAGCTGTGAGATTATTCCAGCGGGGAATGGGATCGACTTCCCCGTCTATTCTCTGATCGGGGGAAAGTGGACCACCTTCCGCGCGTTTGGGGAGCAAATGGCGGATAAAATACTCGGCCACTTGGGACGTCCACGGTCCGCCAGTTCTGCCGGCCTGGCCATCGGCGGCGGCAAGGACTACCCCACCTCGGCGGCGCAGAAGAGCGCATGGCTAACCTCTGTTGCAGAAAAGACCGGCCTGCCGGTGGAGCGAGTGGCAGCCTTACTGGAGCGGTATGGGACACGTGCGGCCGACGTGGCGCAATTCATCAGCATGGAGCCCGACCGGCCACTGCGGGCGCTGCCTGAATTCAGCCGGCGGGAAATCCAGTTCCTGGCGTCCCAGGAGCGCGTCGTACACCTGGACGACCTCATCCTCAGACGAACGATCGTGGCTCTGTTAGGCCAGTTGAGCCGTGGAATCCTAGAGGAGCTGGCGGAGGTGTCGGGTCAAGCCCTAGGGTGGTCGCAGGAGCGCACCCGGCAGGAAATCGCGCGGACGGTGGAACTCCTCGCTGAGGTCCACGGCGTGAACGTGAATTGACAAGTGCAATCATTCCGAATCGCTGAGTTCGGCCTAGCATCTTGCTGTGTGAGAACTCGTTTTTCGCTGTCATTCCGAGGAGCCGCAGGCGACGAGGAATCTCGCTCTGCCCTTGAGAACTTTCAGAGCGAGATTCCTCGCTTCGCTCGGAATGACAGCCTGAATGTAGCTTTCACACAGACCCCAGGGGAGACGGCTATATTTCGAGAGGCAATGAGTCAATGACTCAATGAATCAATCCCTCAATCCCCTCATCCCATCACCAGTCCACCGTTCACGTTGATGACCGCGCCGGTAATATAGCTGGCGCCTTCCGAGGCCAGGAATGCTATAGCGGACGCCACTTCCTCAGGCTGCCCGAATCGGCGCATGGGCGTCTGGCTCATCCATTCCTTCTCGCGCCCCGCCATCCGCTCCGTAAGCAGATCCGTGACGATTCGCCCCGGCGCGACAACGTTGGCGGTGATTCCGAATGGTCCCAGCTCTTTCGTTAAAGAAAAGGTGAAACCCAAGAGCCCCGATTTGGCGGCGGAGTAATGCGCGTGATTGTTCGACCCGGTATAAACCACTTGTGACGAAACATTGATAATCCGGCCCCAGCGGCGTTCCTGCATGGATGGAATGCACTCGCGCGTGTAGCGGAAGGCAGAGGTTAAGTTAATCGCAATAGACTTTTCCCAAGCTTCGTCCTTCATATCGAGCACAGAGAAATCGGTCATCTCGCCGGCGTTGTTCATCAGAATGTCGACGTTGCCCAGCTTCGCGGCCGCTTCTCTGGCCGAACGTTTGATCGCTTCCGGATCGAGCACGTCGGCCTCGATGGCCAGCGCCCGGCCCGCGGCTGACTCGATCTGCTCGGCCACTTCTCGAGCCTCCTTGATGCGGTTTCGGCACAGGACCGCCACCGCCGCGCCGTGCCGGGCCAACTCGAGGCACGTAGCGCGCCCAATGCCTCGCGATCCTCCCGTCACCAAAGCCACCCGGCCAACCAGATTCCGTTCCGCCGAACTGCTTCCACCTTTGTTAGACGATTCCATTCTCGATTGCTCCTTATAGGTGCTGCGCGACTCCTTGGTAAGTGTACGTCATAGGGCGCGGCCCCGCGACGTAACACGTTTTAAGGTCGGATATTTGAAATCCCGCTTCCATGACGAGCTCGTCAATCCGCCTGTTCAAGTGGCAGCCGCCCGTGATGCGCTTCCAAACAGGTGTCAGTCTGTCTTGCCAGGCCGCAACAGCAGGATCGGGAGCGCGGCCGTGTTCGACAAAGATGAGACGGCCGCTCCCCTTCAGAACTCGCTTCATCTCCTGAAGTGCTTTTGCTGCGTTCGGTATGGAGCAGACCGTCCAGGTAACTACGACTGTATCGATGGTTGCACTGGCCAGCGGTAGCGGTTCCTCCGCGGATTGCGTCAGGAATTCTACCTTTCCGCGGCCGGTTGTAGCCCTTTGGCGAGCCATCCGCTGGAGCTCAACCGAAGGGTCCACGCCGTAGATCTGGTGGACCTCGGAAGAATAGAACGGCAAGTTCAGCCCCGACCCGATGCCGATCTCCAGGACTACACCCCGGGCCTGAGGGATCCAGGCAGCACGCAGGCGGGCTGTCTCCTTATTCCTCATCGCCAAATCGAGGAGGCGGGGCAGGATGTGCTTCGCATAAAACCCCATACGGTTTACCGCTCGAACCTTGCTCCTGCGGACTTAGGTGTATAATCGCCCGCCGAAATCCAAACAATCAATAGAAAACGAGCAATCGTGCATGGGTCCCCTCGGCCGGCATGCTCATTCAGCCGGAGTATCGCACTGGATGGGCGCTGTGCCAGGCTGCGGGAGAAGCCCTTGAGCTTGTCATCATGAGGAGTCCCGATCCGATCAGGGCAGTCCTGAGTGAAGCGAAGGAAGGATCTCTCCAGTAGTTTGATTTCGCCGGCCAAGGCGAACTGCAGAGATCCTTCGTTGCGCTCAGGATGACAGTCGGGATGGATTTTTCAGCAGACTCCAAGGGGGCGGCAAGCCGTCCCCCTACAGGGTAGTCGACCTTGTGACAGCGGCGGGGTGGGTCCACACTTCCGGCTTGATTTCCATTCCAAAACCCGGCAATTCGGGAACGCGTATGGCGCCATCCTTGGGGACAAGGGTATTGTTCAGCATCGTGGGCCAGGTGGATTCGTAGAACACCTGGCAACTTTCCTGGATGGCGAGGTTAGTGAGCGCGGTTGAGAGGTGTGTCGAAGCATAAAATAGGAGCGGCCCGCCCGCGGTGTGCGGCGCCACCGGCAATTCGAACGCTTCGGCCATGTTGGCAATCTTTCTGGCCTCGCTCAGCCCGCCGCACCAGGTTACATCAAACATCACATATTTGGCCGCGCGAGATTCCAGGAGTTGCAGGAATTGCATTCGCCCCGCCAGGCGCTCACTGATGGTGAGGGGGATCGACGTGGCGTCGGCCAGTCGGCGGTACTGCTCGAAGTTGCCCGGCAGAAGCATATCTTCGAGCCACATGGGCCGAAAGGGTTCGAGCGCTTTAGCAATGCGGATCGCCGATGTCAGGTCCCAACCCGAGTGGAACTCCATGAGGATCTCAATTTCGTTCGCGAATTTGTCGCGCAGCAGGCGGACCGGGTAAAGGCCTTCATCGAGGTCGGCGCTGGTGACGTACTCATGCTGGTTGCGAATCGCGGCGCGATCGAAGGGCCAAATCTTGATCGCTTTGATGCCGTATCGATCGATCAGCTCACGCATGATTTTATCCGGCTCTTTTGTGAAGTCGTATTTATGGGGGAAACACGTGTTATAGAGGCGCACCGCAGGATTTGACTTGCCGCCGATGAGGCGATAAACAGGCAGGTTGACGGACTTCCCCAATAGGTCCCAAAGCGCCAGATCGATGGCGCTGAGAGCACGCATCTCGGCGCCGCCCGTAACCTGAAAATCGAAGGTGCGGTACAGTTCAACCCAAATACGCTCGATGTCGCGAGGGTCGCGCCCGAGCAGGAGGTCTGCGATGGTCGAATGCACCACGCTTGCCTCCACTTCGTTCCGCGGATAAGTTTCACCAAGACCCACAAACCCGGAATCGGTCGAGACACGTACCCAAACCCAGTTCGGTTTCCAGGAGGGCAGATCACGCCCGGACCGCCAATAGGTGGTGTCGATGCGAGTGATTTTCATGTCAGGGGCCGAGTTCGCATGAGCGACCGCCTGCTGCAAAGGCGCGGCAAGCACCGGCGTCACAAGATATGGAAGAAAGGTTCTTCGGTTCATAGGCGTAGGAACTCATTGACTTGCAAGCGACTGCGCATTATAAACACGCTTCGATTGCATTGTATAGGAGTAGGGCCGGCCTTTTCGGCCGCCCGGTGGCAGCCGCAAAGGTTGCGCCCACAGGGAGGAACGATGTCACACTCGCTTGCCGCAAGAACGCGTTGGTTGTTCATTGCAGTTTTAGTTACGCTCGCCGCGCCGCTCCTGGGGGCGGAAGGAAATGTCGCCATCTTCAACGTGAAAGATTACGGCGCCACAGGCAGGAAAGCAGACTACGCCCAACAGTCCATCCAGAAAGCGGTGGATGCTTGCGCCAAAGCCGGGGGAGGCATGGTGTACCTGCCTCCGGGCGAGTATACGTCGGGAACCATTCACCTGCGCAGCCATGTCAGGTTTCATGTTGAAGCGGGCGCCACACTCTTTGCAGCCCAATACGACGCTGCATTCGACAAGAGCACGCTACTTTACGGCGAAGACTTGGAGAACATCTCGATCGAGGGCCGGGGCACGATCGACGGCCAGGCAGAGTACGAATGGCGGTTGAACGATTTCAACGACGCCTACATCCGCGATAACCAACTGCTGGCGGAGAAGCTGGGCAAACCCCTGATGCGCTCTTTTCCGAAAGACCTTCACACGCGTAAGGTGTACCCGCACATGGTTTTGCTGCTGCGCTGCAAAGATGTGAGAATTGCCGGGCTGTCGTTTCTAAATTCGCCGAGTTGGACCATCAATCCTTACGCCTGCGAGAGGCTCACGATAGACGGTGTTTACATTCACACCAGTCTGAAATACGGCGTCTGGGCTGACGGCATCGACCCGGACGGCTGCAAGGACGTACGCATCGCCAACAGCACTATCGAGACCGGCGACGACGCAATCGTTTTCTATTCCTCGAACGAGTGGGGACCTCCGCTGCCCTGCGAAAACATCACCATCACCAATTGCCGCCTTTCCTCGGCTTCGAGTGCGTTGAAATTCTGCGACGGCAACATGAACAGTGTGCGCAACGTGACGGTGGACAACTGCGTGATCACCGGCTCGAATCGCGGCATCGCCTTTATGGTGTACGACGGGGGCTATATAGACAACGTGGTGCTGTCGAACCTGATTGTCAATACGCAGCGCTTCGACTGGTTCTGGTGGGGCAATGGCGATCCCCTATACTTCACTATCCAGCGTCGCAGCGAGAGTCAAGGCCTGCCGCCCAAGCCCGACGAGCCGCCTGCCGGGTCGATTCGGAACGTCATCGTCCGCAACGTCATCGCGCACGGCAAAGGCTCCTGCCTGATTCTTGGACATCCGCAAAGCTGGCTCGAGAACATCAGCCTCGAGAACATCAAGCTGTTTCTCTCGACTGACCCCGAGGCTGCCTATGACCGAACTGTGAACGCCATGCAATTTCGCTACGCACGGGATATCAAAGTGAGAGACCTCGAAGTGACGTGGGAGAAGCCCGAGTTGAGCCAGTGGCAGAGCGCGCTTTACTTCCAGGATGTCCAGGGGCTGAAACTGGATGGCTTTGTGGGCGGGCCGGCAAAGTTGCAAACGGATATTCCCGCCGTGGTGTTTGAACGGGTTGAGGATGCAGCGATTACGAACTCGAAAGCGCGCCCCGGAACGCAGGTCTTTCTCAAAGTCAAAGACTCAAGGAGCCGCCACGTCTACCTTATCAACAACGAATTGCACGAAGTTCGATCGCGCTATCTAGCCGATGCGGACGCGCAAGAGGGGACCGTGAAAGAAAGTGGGAATTGGTAGCACCCGCGGGTGAAAGGGGTCTGGCTCAAGCCGGAAATAACCTCTCACCCGTCCCGCGACGGCTGGAGAATGTGCCGTCGCGGGCCACCCTCTCCCCAGTGGAGAGGGCTGTTGATGCGGGTTTGGGCCGCCCCCACGGCCTCTCCCCGCAAACCGACGTAAATCGAAGAAACCAACCGGACAATTAATCCGTCTATAGAAGTGTAGGGTACGGAACAGGGCGATACGTGCGAGTTCAGCAAGGTTAACTGAGTATCTTCCTCCGGGCTTCGTGTGCCGTGGCTGAGATCTTTCTCGAGAGAGCTGACCGTAATGCCCGCTTTGGCCAAAACGATGAAAAGCGGTTCGAATCGGCCTGTCGGCGGTTTTACCCCGCCATATCCCCAAAAACTCAAAACACGCGTGGCGGCGCAACGCCGCTCCTACGGTGCTGCATGACAAGGAGCTTGGATGAAATCTCTGTCAGTTCGAACGCTCACACTCGCCTGCGCGATGCTGCTGCCTCTTCTGGCTGTGCGCGCGCAGGCTCAAACGGCCACGGCCACCATTCGCGGGCAGGTGACAGACCCTTCGGGGGCCGTCGTCCCCGGCGTCTCGGTGATGGCGACTCCGGCGCCGGGCCAGGCAGGCCAAGCCAAAGCGGCAACGGTTGGTAAAGACGGCACGTACCAGATCAACGGTCTTGTGCCAGGGACCTACTCGGTGAGCGCGGTTGCTCAGGGCTTCACGCCCTTTGATCAGGAGAACGTCCAGGTGACGGCCGGCCAGGTTCGACAACTGGATATCAAGCTCGAGATTGAGCAGGAAAAGGAAGAAATCAACGTCACCGGCCAGGCGCAGACGCTGAGCGTGGCGCCCGAGAACAACGCCAGCGCAACCATAATCAGCGGCAAGGACCTCGAGGCACTCTCGGACGACCCGGACGAACTGCAAACCGAACTCGAGGCCCTGGCCGGGCCGGCCGCAGGACCGAGCGGCGGCCAGATCTACATCGACGGCTTCACCGGTGGGCAGCTTCCACCCAAAGAAGCGATCATGGAGGTGCGTGTCAACCAGAACCCATTTTCCGCCGAGTACGACAAGCTCGGCTACGGGCGTATCGAGATCACCACTAAGCCTGGGTTCAGCCAGTTCCACGGCAGCGCGTTCGTGGACGGGAATGACAACGCTTTCAACGCCCGCAGTCCGTTCGCAGTTACCGAGCCTCCCTATCACGCGGAGTTTTTCAATGGCAGCATCGGCGGCCCCATCAGCAAGAGGGCCTCATTCTTCTTCGACGTGTTTCGGCGCGACATTCAAAACAGCGAGGTCGTCAGCGCCTACACGGTCAGCCCCGCCCCCAATTTCACCGTGCAACCCTTCAACCAAGTGGTGATTAACCCTCGGACGCGCACCAACATCAGCCCGCGGGTGGACTTGCAGCTCAGCTCGAACAACGTCCTGACCATGCGCTACCAGTGGTGGGAGGACATCGAAGATAACGACGGAATCCAGGCGTTCTCGCTCCCCACTCAAGCGTACGACCAGCGCGAAGTCGAGCACACGATTCAGATCAGCGACACTCAAGTGGTCAGTTCCCGGACGGTCAACCAGACTCGCTTTCAATTCGAGCGGGACGACACGAACCAGACACCCGCAAGCATGCTGCCGGCCGTGAACGTCCTCGGCGCGTTTACCGGGGGCGGCAATTTCCAGCAGACTTCTCTTGACACCGAAAACCACTATGAGCTGCAAAACCTCACCACAATGTCCTTCGGCAAACACCAGGTGGTTTTCGGCGGCAGATTGCGTGACTATGACGCCCTGCTGAACTCCACCAGCCAGGGCTACAACGGCTCCTTCACATTTGGCACCATCAATGAATACATCGCGGCCGAAAAGGCCCTTGCGGCTTGTCCCGCCCCCTGCACGGCCGGAGTGCCGGGAGCGACCCAATTCAGTCTGACGGTCGGCAACCCGGCGGCGTCCATCAACTATTTCGACGCGGGGCTTTATGGCGAGGACTCGTGGCGTCCGCGATCCAATATCTCGCTTAGCCTAGGTTTGCGTTTTGAGTCGCAGAACTATATCAGCGACCACGCTGACTTCGCACCGCGCGTGGGCTTCGCCTGGGGCATCGGCGGGCAAGGGAAAAGAGCTCCCAAGGCCGTGCTCCGGGCGGGTTTCGGCGTCTTCTACGATCGTTTTATGGAGGAACAAATCCTGGATGCCGAGCATCTGAACGGATTCAACCAGCGGCAGTACGTGACGGATTCGCCCACCTGCTTTTCCAATAGTCCTTCCCCGAGTGATCTTGTAGCTTGCGGAAAGTCTTCGCTCCCTACCAACGACCTCATTGACCCGAACCTCCGCGCGCCGTACACAGTGCAATCAGCGATTGGGCTTGAGAGGCAGTTTACCAAGGCTCTCACGGGGTCGGTGACGTACATCAATTCCCATGGAGTGCATCAGCTTCTCACCAACAACATCAATGCGCCGCAGGACTTCAGCTTCTGCCCCCCCTCGGCTGCGCCGGGCGCAACCACTTGCGGCCCCTTCTCCGGGGTTTTTCCGTATGGCCAGGCCGCTGGATACCTGGACCAATTCGAATCTGTGGGGCTCTTCAACGAGAACCAGTTGGTAACGAATTTCAGCCTGCGTGGAAAGCGCGCAACGGCTTTCGGGTTTTACACGCTCAGCTATGCGAATAGCGATACAGGCGGCCCCACCTATCAGCCGATGAACCCTTACGATATCGCTGAAGACTACGGGCCGGCGGCATTTATCTCCCGCAACCAGGCCTTCGTGGGCGGCTCGATCCAGATGCCGAAGGGCTTCCGCCTCAGCCCCTTTATGATGGCGAGCACCGGCAGGCCCTTTAACATCACGCTCGGGCAGGACGTTTATGGCACCGGCGTTTTCAGCGCCCGCCCGTCGCTGGCGCCCGCGGGTGCACCCGGCTCCATCTCGACGAAGTACGGATCGTTCTATCCTTATCCCGTCGAGGGTGCGCCGGTCCTTCCTCCCTACGAATTCTTCGGGCCCAACCTCTTTTCACTGAACATGAGGCTGGCGAAGACGTTCGGCTGGGGCGAGAAGAAGGGTTCATCGAGCACGGGAGGCGGATGGCATGGCGGCCGGGGAGGCGGCCTCGGGGGACGTGGCCTCAGCGGAGGAGGCGGCCCGAATATGTTCGGCGGCGGCGAAGCGAATACCCGCTTCTCGCTCGAATTCAGCGTCAACATGCGAAACGTGTTCAATATCATTAACCTCGGTCCGCCGGTCGGCAATATCGGTTCGCCGCTTTTTGGCCAGTCCAACAACGTCAACGGTTGGATGGGCTACCGGCACCTCGATCTTCAGGTCAGATTCAACTTCTAAGGGCGTTCACCACAGAGGCGCAGAGGCGGCCGAGAGCAGAAGATCAACGAGCTTCTCAGCGCCTCGGCGTCTCTGCGATTACCCCGCTAAATCTTCTTCTCCTTCCAGCGTCCGCGCCGGAAGAGCAGGACCATGGCTACGGCAATTGCGGATTCGGAAATGGAGATGGCCCAGAAAACGCCGTGCGACCGCATGCCCAGTGGGATCGCAAGCGCGTAAGCAAAGGGAATCTCGAAAACAATAAAACCAAATGTATTTATGATCGTCGGTGTAAGGGTGTCGCCGGCACCGTTGAAGGCCTGCATCATGACCATCTCGTAAGCGTAGCCGATGTTGCCGATGCTCACGATGCGCAGGCAAGCGACAGCAAGGGGGGCTATCGCCGGGTCGTGGGTGAACAAGCCCACCACAGGGCCCGGGAACAAAATGAAGAACACGCCCACGCCGCCCATCACCAGCATGTTGTAGAAGCCGGTCTTCCAAACGGATTGCTCGGCGCGCTCAGGCTGCCCGGCGCCGAGGCTTTGGCCAACCAGCGTGGCGGCGGCTCCGCTAAGTCCCCAGGCAGGCAGGATAAAGAAAATGAGAATCCGGATGCTGATGGTGTAAGCAGCCAGAGCGGAACTGCCGAAGACGCTCACAATGCGCATGAGGCTGATCCAGGCGATGTGCGGCACCAGCATCTGCGCGATGCCGGTCACGGAGACCTTGATCAGGCGCGCCATAACTTGCAGATTGACGCGAATCTGCCGGGCCAGAATGCGGATGTGTTCGCCGCCACGCGAGAGCCGGTAGAATTGATAGACCACTCCAATCGTGCGCCCGCTGAGCGTGGCCACGGCGGCGCCGGTCACGCCCAAGCGCGGAAACGGTCCGAGTCCAAAGATCAGGCAGGGATCAATGACCAGGTTGATGGAATTCGAGAGCCAGAGCACGCGCATGGCGATGGCGGCGTCGCCTGCTCCGCGAAACACCGCGTTGTTCAGCATTAACAACACCACCACCGAGCAAGCCCCCAAGGTGATGCGGGCATAGTGCGTGCCGACGGCGACGACGGCCGGCGACGCGCCCATCAGGCGCAACAAGTGGGGTGCGAAGAGGAAGCCGGAAGCGCCCATCACAAGGCTGGCCGCGAGCCCCAGGGCGATCGCCTGTACGCCCGCCACTGCAGCTCCCTCGCGATCCTTCTCGCCCACGCGCCGCGCCACCATGGCCGTGGCCGACAGGCCCAGCCCCATGCCCGTCGCATAGATGATGGTGAGCATCGCCTCGACCAGTCCCACCGTGGCAATCGAGTCCGCTCCCAGGCGCGCCACCCAGAAGACATCCACGATGGCGAACAGCGATTCCATGAACATCTCGAGAACCATGGGCACGGCGAGAAGGAAAATCGCCTGCGTGAGGCTGCCCGAGGTATAGTCCTGGTGCGAGCCGCGTAGAGCTTCGCCGAGCGAGGCCCATAATGAAGACAAGTTGCTGGTAGTAACAGCGGTTGCCATAAACAAAAATCTCAAAAGTTGGCTTTAGAATTCGACCCGGACCGGGGTCATGCGGAATCAAATCGGCGCCAGTTGGGAACTACCGAGGCACGGTTCTCATAATGACACGATCTTGCCACAAGTCACTCGCGACAGGCAAGCGGAATGTCAGGCTGGTCTCTGGCGATCACAAAGGCGCTCAGCTTGACCAGCAACGGCTGATATTCTAGGCTGTCAACTGGTGTGAGAACGGGGGTAACCACACATGCGCTGTGTCAGACTACTCGGGGCTGAAAACGGACTCTCCGCCTATGTTGAACGAGAGTCCAACGGCGAGAAGGTCGTGATTAACCGGAGCGAGCAAGAGGCTCGAAAGCCGGCGCCCGTCGGCCACAATTTGCGGAGACCAAATGAGGAAGCGGCGGCTTTGAGCCGGGGATCGCGGACGGCGCGGCGACCTCACATGGACAGGCATTAAGGAGCAACACATCATGATTATTGCTTTATTCAAACGAATCTCGCCTTACAAGTTCCTGTGCGCAACAGTCGCCGTCGGTCTGGTTTTCGTGGCGGCCTGCGTCAGCATTCTTTCCCAGGTCCAGGCACAGACGGCTCCTGCGGCGGCCACAGTGCACGTGGACGTAACGCCGGAGCACATACTGAATACAATATATCCCGACACGGCCACGGGGGCGTGGATGGACGACTTGAGCAAAACGCAGGTGGACAACCTCTCGAAGCCCGAGACGATTCAAGGGATCAAGAACCTCGGTTGGGGTTCCATCACCATGCGCAACAACAGCGAGCTGCGCCTGGCCGCTTGGCATTGGAACGAACACGGCACCTGGAGCGATCCGGCCACGAAGAGCGGATACTACGCAGGCAGCGCCGAGCTGGGCGAACCGATTCATTACGGATATTCCTACTCGCTGCCGCACCGCGATTTCATGACCAGCGGAGACACCCCTCTGGTGGCGGGTTTCCAAAGCTATTGGAAGAGCAATCCCTACCTCACCAGTCCCTTCACCGGCGAAAGCGACGCCCTGCACCCGCAATGGGTGGTGGCCGATATGGGCATTGCACGAGCCGTCAATGCGATCCACATCCAGTGGGTTAATCCCTACGCGGTAACGTATGTGGTGCAATACTGGATCGGCGACGACAACGCGCTCGACTGGGACATGGGTCCGAATGGGGTGTGGAGGGCTTTCCCGTCGGGCACGGTTGAGAACGGCGCCGGCGGGGACGTGCACCTGAAGCTCTCCGATAAGCCGATTACCGCCCGATTCGTCCGCGTTTTGATGTCGAAATCCTCAGGAACCTGCGATACGCATGGCGCGCAGGACATTCGCAACTGCGTGGGTTACGCGCTCCAGACGCTTTCCGTTGGGAAGAT
>CAWIUZ010000217.1:0-21752 GCA_963838915.1 uncultured Acidobacteriota bacterium | reverse complement strand
CGCGGGAACGAAGTTTCAGGATCTTCATTTGCTCTCGACGGGTGGCCGTGTGTTGGGCGTGACCGCTACGGCTGAGGATCTGCCGCGCGCCATCGCCCGTGCTTACTCTGCGGCGGGCAAGATCAACTTCGAGGGAATGCATTTCAGGCGCGATATCGGCGCAAAAGGTCTGAAGCACCTCTCTAGCGACTGGCGATCGGGCACCGCGGACGAACCTGCCGCGGAAGCGCGAAGCCCGCGGCAGGCCGGCTGACCCTAGGGCTGTCAAGCTAACATTAACAAGGGTAGTGTCCTAATTTGACTGGTAGCGCCGACGTTTAGGTCGGCAGATGCTGGTCTAAAGGCCAGCGCTACGCCGAAATTAGGACACTACGTTAACAATCGAGGATGGAGGACTTGAATGTCTGATAAACCCTTAGTGGGCATTGTCATGGGCAGCGACACAGACCTGCCCATCATGACGGAAACGGCGCGAATGCTGAAGAAGTTCGGCGTGCCCTTTGAGATCGAAATCACTTCTGCGCACCGTTCGCCGGTGCGCACTTCGGAGTATTCCCGGTCAGCCATCCAGCGCGGCCTCAAAGTAATCATCGTAGGGGCGGGCGGGGCAGCGCATCTCGCGGGAGTGATCGCGGCCGAAACCACGCTGCCCGTCATCGGGGTCCCCATGGCGACCACGACGCTCGCCGGACTCGACTCGCTGCTCTCGACCGTCCAGATGCCCGGCGGAGTTCCGGTAGCCTGCACGGCCATTGGCAAGCCCGGCGCTATCAACGCAGCCATTTACGCCACTGAGATCATCGCCACCTCGGACGCAGAACTCGCCCAAAAGCTGGCAGCCTACAAAGAAGAGTTGGCCCGGTCAGTGGCCGAGAAGTCGGAGAAGATGAAGCGCGAGTTCCAGGTTTAGCCGGCTGCCGGGGAACCCTTGTGTTGTGTCACTCCGAGGAGCCGCAGGCGACGAGGAATCTCGCAGTGCCTTGAAAACAAGCCAGAGCGAGATTCCTCGCTCCGCTCGGAATGACAGCCTAGAAATCTTGAAGTCGAAAATCTGGTGCAAATGAGTCAAGTCCTTGCACCGCAGTAATGCTCCGAAACATGCATCGATGGGCTGGGGCGAGGCCCCGTTAGTGTCCTGGGTCAGAAGTTCGTCAACAAGGTCTTTCTCATGCTCGACCGTTCTTTAGAGCCCCGTTAGGGGCGGCATAGAGTAGCCCACGGCGTAAGCCGTGGGTTAGGTGGCCCTCACCCCGCCTTCGGCACCCCTCTCCCGCTGGGCGGGAGAGGGGACGGGGGTGAGGGTGGGCTCTCGCGACCCACGGCTGCCGCCGTGGGCTACTCGCCGCCGCCCGCTCGGCGGGCTGAATTATTCAACGAACTTCTGATTCGGGACACTAGCTCCCCTTGTGCGCCACCAATAGCTGGCCGCCGCTCTTTCCTTTGAAGAGCTCCAGGGCTTCCTGCGGGATTCCCACCTCGCGCGCGGCCTGCTCGAAATCAGGCCGTTCCACTTTCGCCTCAGCAAACCCGGCTTTCCGCGCCAGTTCTTCCAGTTCTTCGTCCTCGTAAAAGAACAGGCGCGAGGCCACAGGTTCCGGCGCCGCGGGTGTCCCGCGCAACTCTTTTGCTCCTGTAAAGAGCACAAACCGCCCTCCGTTCCCGAGCGTCCGCCGGACCTCGGAGAGCGCCTTAAGCGGCTGTTGGATGAAACCAAAGACCCCGGTCATAACTGCGCAGGTGAATGTATCGTCCGGGAAGGGCAGCGAGTCAGCTTTCCCCAGGCGAATTTCGAGCCTGTGTTGGTCGATTGCCTCGCGGTTGACTTCGCCGGCTAATCTCACCATCTCTGGGCTATGATCGATGGCCGCCGCTTTGCAACCGCTCTTCAGAGCGTCCTCGAGGAAAGCCCCGCCTCCGCAGCCGACCTCGAGCAGATAGTCGTTTTGTGTCAGGTCGAGGACGCTCAGAATCACCTTGAAGTTCGGACGGTGATAAAGCGGATCGCGATAGGTCGCCCGGGACTGCGGGCCTGAGGGACGCCGGGCCCTGCGATCGGTGATCCAATCGCCCAATTTCCGGGGCGCCAGGGAATGGAGCAGCGGGGCCGCCACCTCACGGGCAAACCAGCCTGCGATTTCATCCCCTTTCTCTCCCAATACGGTGCTCAAATCCGGCTGCTCCAGGGTTACACGAGTCCCAATCTCGACGGGTTCGAATCGCAGCTCAACCGCGGTCACGTCACCCGGTTGCCAGTCAGCGCCACGCCATTCCAGTGCGATCTTTTCGTTCGGCTGCCAACTGGTTACGCGCCCTACTTCCTTAGCGCCCTCCGTGACGCGGCCCTGGGCTCCCGGCTCAAATTGCATTCCCAAATCTAATAGTGCCGTCGATAGTTCCCCAACCAATGCGTCAAAGGCGGCGGACGGGTCGAGCTTCAGGTCGATGCTGGCGCGAATGCCCATAGGTGTAATTCTCCTCATTATAGGAATTGTTCCTTCCCGTGCCGAGTTGTCAACGCGGAAACAAAACCCTGATGATATTCGATCACCGGTTGCAGGTGCTTGTCAATCGCTCTCCTTGAGAGCCGGTGCCGCGGTTTCGGCGCAGCGCCCCGACGTGGCGGGGCATCTGCCGACCCTTCAATGCCGAATCGTAAAGATAATGCAGAAAGCGCCGATATAAGAAGACTTGGGACCCCTGTGGTCCCTGAACGAATCGTACTCAGGGAGGCAACTATGCTCGCTGCGAAAGATGTGCTCTTTCACTGGGACAGCACTTACAGCGTCAATATCGGAATCCTCGACACGCAGCACAAGACGCTGGTGGCCATGGTCAACGATCTGCACCAAGCCATGACAGAGGGGAGCGGCAAAGACAAGCTCCGAGGCATCCTTTCCAATTTGGTCAAGTATACCCAAGCGCACTTTGCAACCGAAGAAAGACTGATGCAGTCGCACGGATACCCCGACTTCCTCGCGCACAAATCCCAGCATGAGGATTTGACTAACACCGTCCTGGACCTGCAGTCCCGGTTCCTCTCAAATCAGGTCGGACTGTCCATCGAGGTGATGGAATTCCTGAAGGATTGGCTGGTGAAGCACATTTTAGGCTCCGACAAGAAATACACGCCCTTCCTGAATGCCAAAGGGGTGCGGTAGGTTGGCGGACAAGTGGCGACCTGCCGGCGGCATTGGCTCCATCGCAGGCGACCTCGCGCTTTGAGAGCTTCGCTTTGTTCCTGCAGCACGGCGTTAGTCCAGATCTGGCGAAAGCAGGTCGGGAACTCCACTGTCAGCTCACACCCGTCCGCTAGTTGGGGATGGCGCCAGATCAACTGCTCATAGAACACCTCGTCTCGTCCCGGACTGTCAGAAGCGCGAAGTTCTTCAACTCCTTTCGTGTCAGTGTGTTTCCAATCGGATTCGGGGCACGTTGTCAAGCTTCCAGTCCGTCCGTCACTCGCCAGTATTGGCTCGGCGTTGAATTCCTCAGCCCTTCCGAGTATTCTGTTCGGCACGTTTTTATCCTATACCCTATCAGTTCGTCCTTAAGGAGATTTGCCTAATGAAGCCATCTGCGTCACCTAAGTCAGAATCGGTCCACGATATTCTGCATCGTCGCAAGCACCCGCTGGATGTTTTCTTTGCGCCGCAAGCGGTTGCCGTGATCGGGGCCACGGAGAATCCCGGCAGCGTCGGCCGGACCACTTTTTGGAACTTGATCAGTAATCCCTTCGGCGGAACCGTTTATCCCGTTAATCCCAAGCGGGCCCAGGTTCTGGGAGTGAAGGCCTACGCCAGCCTGCGCGATGTGCCGCTGCCGGTCGACCTGGCCGTGATCGTCACTCCCGCCGCCACCGTCTCGAGGGTCATGGACGATTGCGCCGCCGCAGGCGTGAAGGGTGTGATCATCATTTCTGCCGGGTTCAAGGAACTCGGCCCGACGGGTGCGAAATTGGAGGGCGAAATCGTGGCCAAGGCCCGGGCGGCGGGGATCCGTATCGTCGGCCCGAATTGCCTCGGGATCATGAGTCCTAACTCCGGCCTGAATGCCACCTTCGCCAGCGGTATGGCGCGTCCGGGAAGCATCGGCTTCCTGAGCCAGAGCGGCGCTCTTTGCACGGCGGTTCTGGACTGGAGCTTCCATGAAATGGTCGGCTTCAGTGTTTTCAGCTCCATCGGTTCGATGGCGGACGTAGGGTGGGGGGACCTGATCGATTATCTCGGCGACGACCCCCGCACGCGCAGCATCATCATCTACATGGAAAGCGTCGGCGACGCACGCGCTTTCCTCTCCTCGGCGCGGCAGGTGGGCCTTTCGAAACCCATCATTGTGATTAAAGCCGGCCGCAGCGCGGCCGCCGCCAAGGCCGCCGCCTCGCACACCGGCTCTCTCGCCGGCAGCGATGAAGTGCTGGACGCCGCTTTCCGGCGCACGGGCGTGCTGCGCGTGCAGAGCATCGGCGACCTGTTCCACATGGCCGACGTGCTGGGCAAGCAATCGCGCCCCACCGGTCCGCGCCTGGCCATCCTCACCAACGCCGGCGGACCCGGAGTGCTGGCTACGGACGCCTTGATTGCGGCAGGCGGCGAACTGGCGCAAATTGCGCCCACCACCATGGAATCGCTCAACGCGTTTCTTCCCAAAGAATGGAGCCGCAACAATCCCATCGATATCCTGGGAGACGCCACGCCGGAGCGCTATGCCAAGGCCGTGGAACTGGTCGCCAAAGACCCGAACACGGACGGACTGCTTGCCATCCTCACCCCGCAGTCGATGACCGATCCGACGCAGATCGCCGAGCAACTCAAGCCTTATGCCAAGCTCGAAAACAAGCCGCTCCTGGCCAGTTGGATGGGCGGCGCGGAAGTGTCGGCCGGGGTCGACATCCTGAATCGCGCCGGCATACCCACCTTCCCCTTCCCCGACACCGCCGCCAAGATCTTCCATTACATGTGGCAATACAGTTACAACCTGCAGGGTCTTTACCAGACCCCGGTGCTGCCGGGCGAGGTCGACGGGGCCGCGACGGCAGCCGCACAGGCGGGGAAGATCGTCGAACAGGTTCGCAAGTCGGGGAGAACCATTCTCACCGAAGTGGAATCGAAGCGCCTCCTGGGCGCTTACGGAATTCCCACCGTACCCACGGAAGTGGCTACCACAGCCGAGGAGGCCATCGCGCTGGCCGATAAATTCGGCTATCCCGTGGTGCTCAAGCTCTACTCCGAGACCATTAGTCACAAGACCGACGTGGGCGGCGTGCGGCTGAATCTGTGCGATTCGAAAGCCGTGGTGGGCGCGTTCAAGCAGATCCAGACCTCGGTAAGCGAGAAAGCGGGCGCAAGTCACTTCCAGGGCGTCGCGGTCCAACCCATGATCCGCTTGGATGGCTACGAGTTGATCATCGGAAGCAGCCTGGATTCCCAGTTTGGTCCCGTGCTGTTGTTTGGAACGGGCGGGCAGCTGGTTGAGGTCTTCAAGGATAGCGCGCTGGCGCTTCCTCCCCTGACCACCACGCTGGCTCGCCGCTTGATGGAACAGACGCGTATTTACAAAGCTCTCAAGGGCGTGCGCGGCCGCAAGCCGGTCGACCTGGACGCGCTGGAAAAGCTGATGGTTCAGTTCAGCTACCTGGTGGTGGAGCAACGGTGGATCAAGGAGATCGATATTAATCCGCTGATAGCTTCTCCGGAGCGCCTGCTGGCGCTCGATGCGCGCGTGGTGTTGCACGGGCCGGAGGTCACAGAAGACAAGCTGCCCAAGCTCGCCATACGGCCCTACCCGTCGCAATACGTGTCGGCGTTCACCATGAAGGACGGCGGCATGGCCACCATCCGGCCGATCCGGCCGGAAGACGAGCCGCTCATGGTCAAATTCCACAACCTGCTCTCCGACCGCAGCGTGACGATGCGCTACGCGCATTTCATCACGCTCAGCGAGCGCGTCGCCCACGAGCGTCTGATTCGCAATTGCTTTACCGACTTCGACCGCGAAATCGCTCTGGTGGCGGACCGCCACGATCCCTCGACGGGCAAAAGCGAAATCATGGCCGTGGGCCGTATGACCAGGTTCTCCGGCACCAACGAAACGGACTTCGCCATCGTGGTCGCTGACCCGTTCCAGCAGCGCGGTCTGGGGGGCGAACTGCTCCGCCGCATGCTCGAGGTCGCCAAGGCGGAGAAGCTCTCGCGCTTGAAGGGCGAATTTCTCGCGGATAACTCCGTGGCACGGGGAATGTGTGAGAAACTGGGCTTTCGCCTGGAGGAAGTCCCCGATGAGGGCTTCGTGCGGGCCGAGTTGGCTGTTTCATAGATTATGTTCAAAACCATCGAGTGGACCGATGACGGCGTGCGCATGATCGACCAGACTCGGCTGCCCGCCGAGGAAATCTACCGCACGTGTCACAACTACGAAGAAGTGGCGGAAGCCATTCGCGGCATGGTCATTCGCGGCGCGCCGGCAATTGGCGTGGCGGCGGCGATGGGCGTGGCGCTGGGGGTCAAGAACTCCGGCGCCAGGACCATTCCCGCTTTGCGGGCGGATTTCGAGCGGATCGCGGAGACGCTTTCACGCACCCGGCCTACCGCCGTCAACCTGTTTTGGGCAATCGACCGGATGCGCCGAGCGTTTGAGACTTCGCTTTCCTGCCACGATCGCGAAGCGCAAGTTGCCGAAGCCGTCAAAGTCAATCTCGAGGAAGAAGCAAAACGCATCCTCGCCGAAGACATCGCCATCAACGAAGCGATGGGACGGCACGGCGCCGCGCTTCTGCCGGAATCGGGAACGGTCCTTACTCACTGCAACGCCGGGGCTCTGGCCACGGGCGGCTACGGCACGGCTCTGGGCGTAATCCGCGCCGCCGTTTCGCAGGGGAAGAATATCCAGGTGTTTGCCGATGAGACGCGGCCCTTTCTTCAGGGAGCGCGGCTGACGGCTTGGGAACTCGCGAAGGACGGAATCCCCGTGACTCTCATCACCGACAACATGGCGGGACATTTCATGAAGCAGGGCGAGATCAAGGCCGTGATCGTGGGCGCGGACCGCATCGCGGCCAATGGCGACACCGCGAATAAGATCGGGACGTACAGCGTGGCCGTACTCGCCCATGAAAACGGCATCCCCTTTTACGTTGCCGCTCCGCTTTCCACCATTGACCGCAGCCTGGCTGCCGGGGAGGCAATTCCCATCGAAGAGCGCTCCGCGGCCGAGGTCACCCACCTGGGCGGCATCCAGATCGCACCTCCCTCAGTGCCTGCGCGGCACCCGGCTTTTGACGTCACCCCGCATCGCTACATCACTGGCATTATCACGGAACGGGGAATTGCCCGCGCGCCGTACACCGAGAGCCTGAACGCACTCTTCCAATAAAAGCCAATCCGATGTAGCCGATCTTTTGTCGTTTTCTGGGGCAGGTTCCTGGCCCGGGAGTTTCGGTTCGTTTTCGCAAATCGTGCCGTTTTTGCTCATTTCAGGCTCTGAATTGTGCTAAATTGCGCGCAAAACGTGCATAAATTGAGGCACTCAAAAAAGTGATGTTCTTTGTTTTCAGGTACTTCTTAGCTTCGTTCCCACTATTTTTCATTTTTTGTAGTTTCCTACATTCCCCGATAGCAGGGACCCTTCCGCTTTCCCCAGCGCCCGGGCGCGCCCTGGTGCCGATCTCGACAATGTGTCCGTAGTATGACCACCATGATAGGCTATCATGGATGCGTGGACTTGTCAAGCGGAAAACGCGAAAGCTCGAAGGGGACAAGCTGTCAGGCAAGGAGTTATGTTCTGGATGAAGATTCCACAGAGGCGGCCTTGTAACATCCGATGGGACAAATGGGTCGCCGCCTCGCTCGCGCGACATGTGCGCCCGAGTTTGTGGTAACCTGTTTCGTTCAGGCACGCGCCACCACGGGAGAAACTATGTTAAGCCGCTCCGTCGTCCCTATCCCTGACCACTTCGTGGAATATCTGCGAGACTATTGCGAGCAAGCGAAAACTGCCATCAAGGAAAACAAACACCACGATCAGCGACGGGCACTCTTCATGGATTTTCTGCGCAAAGCTTTCGGTGTGCAGGTTGAGGAAGTTGACCTCGAACACAAAGTGAAAGCAGCATCAGCGCGAGGGCGCATTGACGCGTTTTACCGCTTCGTTATCTTCGAATTCAAAACGGATCTCGATAGTGAGAGGCAGGATGCACTGTCCGAGCTCACGAAGTACTTCCAATCGCAGCAAAACCCGCGCGACTTCATCGCGGCGGTGACCGACGGCCTCGATTTTGAGGTCTTCGATTATGATTCGAAGACGGCAGGTCCGCAGCCAGTTCGTTCCTTCAAGCTCGAGCCAGAGGCGCCACTCGTCGCTTATAACCAGTTGGACGAATTGGTCTCAGCCGGCCGCAAGATTCCACCACTTTCGGGTGAAGTTGTGGTGCGCTTCGGGCTGGGCGCCATTGTCTTCAATCGGAGCCGTCAGTTGTTGCGCTCCGCATACGCGCTGGTGAAGGACCAGGCGAGCGTCCAAGTCAAATTCCGCGAGTGGAACGCACTTTTGGCAAAGGTGTACGGGACATCGCCTGATGATGAGGATCTGTTTCTCCGACACACCTATTTGACCCTGGTCTCGCGCGCAATCGTCACGCTTGCCCTCTTTCGAGAACGGCAGCATAGCACAGCACTTTATCGTGGTCTGATGAATGGTGACTTCTTTCGCGACAAAGGCATTCGAAACCTCGCAGAAGCGGACTTCTTTTCGTGGGGTCTTGGCACCGACGCTGAGCCTGCCTTCTTCGAGTTTTTTGCGAATCTCTTTCGACGCTTGGGAGAATTCGACTGGTCGCGAGTCGAAGAAGATCTGCTCAAGGTCCTTTACCAGGAATTGGTTGAGTCGGGTGACCGGCAGCAACTGGGCGAGTTCTACACACCAGACTGGCTTGCAGAGCTCACTTTGGACGACATCGGTTACAGGCGCGGAACGTTACTCGATCCTGCCTGCGGTTCCGGCACGTTCCTCTTCTGCGCCATTCGGCGGCTCCGGGGGGCAGGCCTGAAGGGAAACGAGTTGGTGAAGACGGCCCTCGACTCTGTCATCGGCATCGATGTACACCCGGTCGCGGCCCTCATGGCAAAGGCTAATATCCTGCTTGCCCTCGCGGATGAACTGCCGAAATATCCGGATGACGTTTCACTGAGAGTATACCTCGCAGACACGTTGATGACGGGCGAAGACACTAAAAAGCGGGCCTTGGAGGTCAAGTCGAGCGAGAATGAGGCCTTTTACATTCCGCTGGAGAGCATTGAGAAGGGCCGAGACCTTGATAGCCTGATTGACAGGATGGCGCAGCTTGCCAAGCGTGGCGCGGCGTCCGAAGATTCGCGAGAGCGTGCCGAACAGGGATTCGCGAAAACTCTCAGCAATTACTCGTCGCACGAAACCTTCCTGTGGCGTGAGAATTTCAAACTTATGGCCGATTTAGTTAAAGGCAAGCGCGATACGGTCTGGGCCTTCATCCTAAAGAACGCCTACCGACCGGCGTTTCTGCGTCGGCAGAAAGTGGACGTCGTTGCCGCCAACCCGCCCTGGCTTTCCCTGCGGGATGTTCAAGACCCTGCATACAAGTCAAGGATTAAGGACTTGGCCTTCACTTACAAACTGCTGGAGAGGACGGACCGTAAGCTGTTCACCCAGCTCGATACGTCCTCTGTCTTCTTCGCGCACTGCGAGCACGAGTTCTTGCGTGACGGTGGAACTTTGGCGTTCGTTATGCCTAGATCGGTCCTCGTGCCCGCCAAGCAGCACCTGGCGTTTCAGAAAGGGGGATTTACCGAGATCGACGACTTTGGTGAAGTCAACGGCCTATTCAAGGTCCCCGCCTGTGTGCTCGTTCGAAAGTCACGCATCTATCCAGAGAACATACCGGTGACCCAATGGAGCGGCGATCTGCCTCGCGGCCAGCGGAACCTGTCTTGGGCGCAAGCCAAAGGGATATTGAAATCCCAGAAGGCCTCATGGTCTTTTCTCACGCAACCGGAGGTCCGCTCGCCATACTTTCCCCACGTGTTCCAGGGCGCATCACTTGTTCCTCGATCACTGTGGTTTGTGGAGCCTCCTACGGACCGCCCTCTAGTTGTAAAGGTTCCCTTCCTGCGTACGTCCAAAGCCGCAACTGCGGGGGCTGACAAGAGGTGGAAGGTCAGCCTGGAGGGGCGGGTCGAAAGAGAATTCCTTTTCGGGACCGCCCTGGCGGAGGACTTGCTGCCTTTTGCACTCCGCCAAGTGCGCCTGATAGTACTTCCCACTGTAGCCAGAGAGGAACGGTTTGCCCTTCTCAGTCATGATGAAGTTCTTGCGGAAGGCGCCCCTTTCGCATCTGACTGGATCGAAAAGGCAGACCGGACCTGGGTGCAGGGGCGAAAGGCGGGAGCTCAAACACTAGCGGAGCGGATCAACTATGACGGTCTACTGACTAAGCAGAACCCTCAAGCAGAATTCATTGTACTCTACAACAGATCGGGCACGAACATAGCCGCGGCATATCTCAGCTCAGCGGAATCCAAAAGCATAGATCGCCTAGCTATTCAAGGCTTCGTTGCCGACTTTGCCACTTATCGGTATTACGCAGACTCGGAGGACCACGCCCTCTACTTGGTGGGTGTACTGAACAGTGCCATCGTAAACGACGCCATTAAGCCGTGGCAAACACAAGGGCAACAAGGGGAGCGCGACATTACCCGGCGGCCCTTTGAAGTGTGCCCCATCCCCCTGTTCGACCCGAAGAGAAAGTTGCATAGGCAAATCGTCGAGGTTGCGCGCCAAGCCAGGGGGGAGATGCTGAAGTGGAGATCGAAGATCGGCGGCAAAGCGGCTCAGGCGCGAGAGGCCGCGCGAAAAATCGTGCAAGGGGAACTCGATCAGCTTGACCCTTTAGTCGCGGAGTTGCTGAACGGACACGAGTTGGTGGCACAAATCAAGCAAAGCGCAAAGGCTCAGATGATTCTCCCGACGACATGAGTTTTGTTCAATATCTCGTTCAGAATACCCGGAATCTCGAAGACGGCCCGGTTGTTCACTGCGGCGGCGTTGGCGCGGTATCGGGCAAAACTTGAGGGATCAAGAAGGTCTTCGACACTGGGCGTGATGCGGCCGAAGTCGCGCATTACCAGCCCCACCTGCTTTTCGAGCACCCAGTCCGCATTGTAGCGTTCCTGCGGGAGCGTCCTGGCGTTGCGCTCCACGATCACGGGCAGTTTCATGGCTAAAGCTTCACTGATGCTGCCGGGGCCGGGCTTACCAATGAAAAAGTCCGCAAGATACATGTAGTAGGGAACTTCCGTGGTGAAGCCCTCGACATACTTGCGAACTTTTCCCCGAATGCCGCGTAACATCGCAGCCAGCCTTTCGTTGTGGCCGCAGATGAGAATCAATTGCAGATTCAGTTTAGAGGCTTCGAGTTTCCTGGCAATTTTCACCATGACGCTCGACCCCTGCCCGCCGAACATGACTAGTCCGGTAGGCAACTCGGGTTCAAGGCCCAGCCGTCGACGCTCAGCGGCGCGGTCCACGGTGATCGCCTGGTAGAACTTGGGGTGAAGGATCATTCCCGAGGTTTCGAAGATCTGGTCGTCGCGAAGCCCCGTCGAGCGGGCTTGCGCAACGGCGCGCGGGGAGCCGCAGATAACAAACTGCTCCTGGCGTTCAATCCAAAAATGCGGAGGGTAATCGGCGAAATCGGTAATTACCGTTACGAACGGTGTGACCGGTGACACGCGGTGCAGGCTCTCGAAGAGCGCCCGGTTGAAGTGCGGAACAATCGAGACAACCAGGGCCGGCTGGCTTTTGCGCCAGTATTCTTCGAGCAGCTTCACCTGTTGCGGATGGTAGAGCCGTATGGCCGCCTGCAGGACCCGCAATCCCGTTCCCGCGCCCGAGGTCCAACCCATCTTCAATAACCAGTTGTAGAGATCTTGCAAGCGCAGGCCGGACAGCCTCAGCATGGGATCGAGGGAATCGAGCAGCTCCTGAAGGTTCATTAAATGGACGTTCCATTGGAGTTGCTGCTCGGTAACCAGGCGAAGGGCTGTGGCTGCGGCGCGGTGACCGCCCCCGGCATCGAAATAGACGAACTCGACTTTTCCCATTGGCAGGAATTCTCGCACAGCTTGAGGCGTGCGGACAACCTTGCCGTCATCGATTGCCGGGATCGCATTCTCGGTTCGGACGAAGGGGTGAAGAAATTGTGAATTTCTCAGCCTGGATGGCTATGCGGATCTGAATAACCATTTGTAGAGGCCCGGGGGGCCGACAGAGAGTAGCCCACGGCGTGAGCCGTGGGATCGAGAAGCAGCTATGACCTATCTCAGCCCCGGAGGGGCGGCAGAGGCGTCTGCAGAATCTCTGTCGCCCCAATCCGGGGCTGTGAATATTAAGGCTGCGTCCCGTCCCACGGCTCACGCCGTGGGCTACGATCTTGCGCCCCTACCGGGGCTAGTGGGACATATGTCGCGGCTTAGTAGGGCAGGAGACTCGAAGAGAGGACCAGAGTACATGACCTAGCCCAGCAAGCAGGTCGTAGTTAAGAATGCACCCTTTAACCAACTCTTCATCTGCAAGCGACACATATGTAACGTAGGAAATGTAGCCTGGAGCGTGCGATGTGATCTTCACGTCCATACGGTCCACTCCGGCATGGCCACCTTGCCGCTGCTAGACCGTTTTTGCCGCGAGTGCTACAACCCGCCGGAAGCCCTCTACGAGAAGCTCAAGCGCCAAGGGTTGGATCTGGTCACGGTTACCGATCACGATTCCATTGATGCGGCGGAGGCCCTTCGACGGCATGCGGACTTCTTCCTCAGTGAAGAGGTCACCTGCCGGGCGCCGAGCGGCAACGAATTCCACGTGGGCGTCTACAACATCAACGAGTGCCAGCACACGGAGGTTCAACGCCGGCGGAACGATCTTCCTCGCCTCTTGGCGTATCTCGAGGAGCAGAGGTTGTTCTTCAGCCTAAACCACGTCTTCTCAGCCCTTACCGGACGCCGCGCGGCCGACGATTTCGACTGGTTCGAAGCCTGTTTCCCCGCCGTCGAAGTCCTGAACGGACACTTGCTGGCCCGCAACAATCGCCTTGCCGATCAGTTGGCATCCTATAACAGGAGGATTGCAGTGGGGGGAAGCGACGCCCATGCGCTGGCTTCGGCCGGCAGCGTCTGGACGGAGGTTCGAGGGGCGCGGACCAAAGTTGAGTTTCTCGAGGGCCTGTGCGAGGGCCGCGCCCAAGTGCACGGGGAGTCGGGAAGCTATTGGAAACTCACCAGCGATGTCCTGGCTGTCAGCCGTGAAATGTTTCGGGAGAGACCTTTGATGCTACTTCTCGCACCACTGCTTGTCGGCATTCCTTCCGTAACCCTCTTCAATTATTTTTCGGAGAGACGGTTCGCTCGCAAGTGGGGGCAGGCCTGGGCCCGCATGCGTGGCCTTGATGGCGGCCAGTCCGTCAGTCGCATGCCTGCCGCTGCCGGGGAGGCGACGGCGTGACTTTTCCCGCCACCATGTTCGGCTTTATTTCAAGCGGCGATCAGCGCCTGATGCGGCGCGTCAACCGCTGGAAGCCGCCGCGCTGGATCAGGCTCTGGATGATCCTGGCAACGCGGGCCGGCGACGGCTGGCTCTGGTACGCCATCGGCGGCTTGGTATTGGCCTTCGGGGGTTCGTCGCGCTTCGCGGCGGTGGCGGCGGCCGGCATCTCCTGCGGCCTCGGGGCAGCTCTCTTTCTTGTCCTCAAACGGCTAGCCGGACGCAAACGCCCCTGCGCGATTGCCGCTCATTGCTGGGCTACGTTGCTTCCGCCCGATCAGTTTTCCTTTCCCTCCGGGCACTCCATCTGTGCCTTCGCCTTCGCCGTTTCCATCGGCTTGTTTGAGCCTACCCTGATGTATGGTCTTCTCTTCTGCGCCCTCAGCGTGGCGATTTCCCGAATCATGCTGGGTTTGCACTTCCTCAGTGATGTGGTGGTCGGGTCTTTGATCGGCGCCGGCCTCGCGTACGCGTGCCACGCGCTATTGATCGGCGTCCTCTAGCGCATTCGTCGGAATCCGCACCGTGAGGGTCTGGCCCGCCTTCGGAGGCGATAAAACGCCTTTCTCCGCGTGCTCCGCGCCGAAAGACTTCGACACGGAGAGTGCGGAGGCCCTCAGTGCCCTCCGTGTTAATGCTTTTCCGACCGCGGAGCACACAGAAAAGATTCGCCGTGGCCCGAACAACATCACGATTGACAGTACGGCTGACGAGAGCGGACAATTGGAAGAAGGTTGAGGAGGTCACAATGTACTCCCAAGCAAAGTCCCTTTGGTTGTGCTCTCTTTCGTTTTTCCTGCTGTCCTCCCTTCTGTTCTCCAGCGCTAAGAAGGAGACTCAAGGACATGTGGCCGATGCCGGCGGCCTGCTGAGGGTTCACTCCGTTTGCCTCGATACCACCGCGCTCACCAAGCCCCAGTTGGGTTTGCTGAAAAGGGTTATCAACCATGCAATTAAACCCAACGGAGTGCTTGCCAAGCTCAACTGGCAACTCCTGGACACCTGCGGCAGCGCCGACGCGATTGTAAAACTGAACATGGAAGAGCGCGATAAGGAATCCTGGGATGATTCACATCGCGGGCTGTACGGGAACGACCTCTATGATTCCACGGTGAGGACTCAGAAGCTTGCGCAAGCCGAGATGCTCATCACCAATCGCGCTTCGGAAAAAACGCTCTACCTGGCGGCCGGCAAGCTTCGTAACAACGCGGAAGGCGCGTTTGAAAGCGTTTTTGCAAAGTTGCTGAATGATGTCGAAGCCCTTCCGCATTGATCGCCGCTGAGCGTCCGTTGAAAGGCAAGACGGTGAGAGGACCGGAGACAGGGATTGTTCTTGCCGAAAATGGATTCCCGCTTTCGCGGGAATGACCTGTTAATGGGGCAAGCGCGCTTACACGGGTTGTAGCCTGAAGCGCGGTGCGGATACCGCCCTCGGGCAATCAACGACGAAATTCTACGATTCGGATCTCAGTTCCAGCTTCTCGGCATCCCAGAAGAGGCGTTGCTTCTTTAGGTACGACAGGTTGGCCATGTGACAGGCCACTGCAGTACCGCAGCCGAAGTCCACGTTCTCGATGGGTTGTTGGCGGCTCTTGACGCAGGCAAAGAAATTGCGGAAGTGGTCCTCGGTGCCCTCCGCGTGTTGCATGAAATTCTGAGGTTTCCGGTGTTGTTGCTTCCTGTATGTGCCAATATCCGCGGTCGGGTCATTCTTGTGCGCAGCCATGAACGGGCCTTTCGTGTCCTTGGGCCAGCTTTCGAGCGGGTATTCGAAACTCCACTCCTCGTCGTAGGGCAGCAGGCTGGCTGACTCCTCGGTAAGAACTACCGTGCCTTTGTCGCCCATGAAGCGCACGATCTCGCCTCCGTCGAAGTTCGAAACCAGGTTCGCCATGACCACCACCTGGAATTTGCCGTAGTCGTACATGGTGTTGTGGATGTCGGGGACCTCCCGGTCTCCCTTCCACTTGTAAATCCCGCCATTCGCCACGGCGCTCAATGGAAACTGAGTGTTCATCAAATAGTGAACACGCGAAAGCAAATGGACGTATTCGTCGCCGGCGATTCCGGTGCCGTAGTCCCACCAATTGCGGAACTGGAAGAAGCGCGCGGCGTCGAAAGGACGCTTGGGCGCGTTGCCAAGGTAGCGGTCCCAATCGATCGTCTGGGGCGAGGCGTCGGGCGGCACGGGGTATTTCCAGGCGCCCACCGGGTCAGGCCGGTAGATCTCGCACTGCACCATGTAAATGTTTCCAATTTCTCCCGCATCCACCCACGCTTTACCTTTGTGCGTGGATTCCATGCTCAGGCTCTGGCTGCCTACCTGGACCAGGCGCCCGGTTTCCTTCGAGACCTTCACCATCTCCAGTGCTTCTTTAATGGTGTGGGTCATGGGCTTTTCGATATAAATGTCCTTGCCGGCCTGCATCGCGGCGATGGCGACGGGCGCGTGCCAGTGGTCCGAGGTGGCAATGCAGACGGCGTCAATGTCTTTACGATCCAACACTTCGCGATAATCGCGCGTCGTCGCGGTGTTCGCCTGAATCTCTTTGGCGCGACGGAGGTGGCCGTCGTAGAGGTCGCAAACGATGGCGACGTCGGCTTTCACGTTAAGTACGGCCTCCATCTGCTCCAGGCCGCGAATTCCCACCCCTACCATTCCGACAGTAACGCGCTCGTTGGGCGACGCGACTCGGCCGATGGCGGGCGCTCCAAAGGCCAATCCGGCTGTGGCGGCACCGGCCACCGACCGCCCGATAAACTCACGCCGAGTAATTCCTTGATCAGACATATCAGTCCCCCTTTGATGCTTGATGATAGTGTCGAAATATACCAAATGACTTCACCCATCGGCCCTCGTTCCTATGCCAACGGGAACAAAATCCCGCAAGGGCGGTTCGCGAACCGCCCCTACCATCATGCACTGAGATTCTTCAGGCTCTCCTCGATCAGCTTCTGAACTCCTGCCATCGGCTCGCCTTGTCCTTCCCATTCCATTGAGAAATACCCACGATAGCCGTTCGCCTTCGCGATCTCGAAGCATTTCGACACATCCACAGTATACAGTTTACCCTTGTCGCCGACCTCGGAATCCTTCATGTGCGAAATGTTGTAAGCGTGCTTGAACATTGCATCCATCGCACGGTTGTTGAACTCCTGATCGTGGGTGAGCATGGAGTTGCAGAAATCCGGCAGCGCATGCAGGTAAGCATGGTTCACCTTCTCGATGACCTGCACAATAAAGAATGGGTCCTCGGTCACGTTATCGTCATTCTCGAGGTTCACCAGCACGTTCTTCTGGGCGCCGTATTCGGCCAACCGCTTCAGGCTCTCGGCCGCGCGGTCGACATCAGGTTTCACGTGGCGTGCTTCGGCGATGTGCAGGCGTACGCTGGGAGACCCGATGGCCACCGCGACATCCATCCACTTCTTTCCATTCTCTACCGCTTTCTGGCGCTGCGCCTCGACGCTATCGTAGAAGCTGTAGCGCGAGTCGGCGGCGATATTGACCACCCGGCATCCGGCTTTTTCCACGTTCGCCCGGAACTCTTTCAGATAACTGGCCTCCGTCGAACTGAAGTGCTCGCTCAGCGGTTCGATGTTGCGCACATTGAAGTGCTTCACCACCATGGCGGCAAAATCTTTCAAGTCCATTCCCGGAAGTTTAGGGTCGCGAGCCCACTTATTGAGGGGTGCGACGATGTAGCCCCGGAATGGCCAGGAGGGCACGGCCAGGCGCTCGCGCGGCACGCTCGGGAAGCTGAGATTGGGTGCCGTCAAAGCGGGCAGGGACGTGGGGATCAACGATGATGCGGAAACGGCAAGCGCGCCTGCGCAAGACTGAAGAAAACGGCGTCGGGGAATCGCTGGCATAATGATTTCCTTCCCGTGTGGGATGCAAAAAGGAAGTAATCGCAGAAAACCGAAACACGGACCGCAAGGTTGCAAATGTACGCGCAATCATTATCTGAGTCAATATGTGTTTTCTTGGCAGGCCGCGGAAAAAACCACCTGTCATGCTGAGCCCTTCGCTGTCACCCTGAGAGAGCGTGATTTTTTTGGATATTGCGAAAAAGTGCCATTGATAACAAAAGAGTTAAGTGCTCGAAAATGGCCAAAAATCCAAAAAAATCACAAACTCTGAGCGAAGCGAAGGGTCTGCAGTTAACCCGCTCAGGGTAAACTGCGCGGAGCATCTGCAGTATCGCTTTGAAAACAAACAACTGCAGATCCTTCGCTGCTATGAAAATGGCGGAAGCTTTTGTTGAAAATACAGGAGTTACCTCCAAAGAGCCATTTTCATGCACAGTGGTGAGCCGAAGGATCATGGAGTCTGCGCTCAGGATGACAGTTCGGTGGACTTTTTTCCAAACCTGACAGGCGTTCAGTCGGCGGCGCGGCTATCAGGGCGGGTTTCACTCGTACCGCAAGGCCACAATCGGGTCGAGGCGGGCGGCTTTCATGGCTGGCCAGAGGCCGAAGAAGAGGCCGATGGCGACCGAAACCACGAATCCCGTCACTACGGACCACATAGGCACGGTGGAAGGCAGGGTGGGAACGAGGGTTCGAATCAGGAAACTGATCGTATAGCCGGCCAGTACTCCCATCACTCCGCCGGCTCCCGTAAGGCTCATGGCTTCAAGCAGGAACTGCCAGGTGATATCGCTGCTGCGGGCGCCGATGGCTTTGCGGACACCGATCTCTCGCGTGCGTTCCGTCACGGATACCAGCATGATATTCATGACGCCGATGCCGCCCACCATCAAGCCGATCGAGGAGATCACGACGGTGACCAGGACGATGGTGCCCATCATGTCGCGAAATTGCTTGATGAATGTGTCGGCAGTGGCGATGCCAAAGCTGTCGGGGGCAGCGGGCTTGTCATTTCGCAGCCGCCGCAGCAGGGCCGTGATTTCGTCGATCGCCTGAGGCACCCGGCCCGGGGACGCCACGGCCGTGATGAGGTTTTCTTTAGCATTGGGATAAGACTTCTTATAGGTAAAATACGGAACACAGATGATTTTGTCGTTCCCGTTGTCGCCCAGAAACGCCTTTCGTTTCGCGAGGGTGCCGATCACTTGATAAGCATGGCCGTCTACATTGATCTCTTTCCCGATGGGGTCTTCGTTCAGGAAGAGTCTCTCGACGACGTCAGCCCCGATCACCACCACGTCCCGGCGGTGCATGTCGTCAATATCCGTGTACAAGCGGCCGTCCTTCAGGACGGCGTTGGTGTTACGAAAGTCTTCGGCCGTATTACCCTGTAACTGGGCGTCCACCATCTGAAGACCCTTGAATTTTGCCGTCACCGGGGGCCCCCAGGCGAACATCTCCACAGCCACGGATTCCACGTCCGGGCATTGTTCCTTGATGCCCATCGCCTGTTCGTAGGTGAGGGGCTTGCGCATCCGTTCTTCGCGGGAAAGATTGAAGTGGATCCCGGGTTGGAACTTATAAATGTATAGGGTGCGAGTGCCGAACCCCTGCGCCAGTTCGACCATTTGCTGGTCGAGGCCCTTGAAGATCGAGGCTACGCCAATCACCGTAGCCGTTCCGATCAGCACGCCCAGAATGGTGAGAAAAGCGCGGAACTTGTGGGTGCGGAGCGTGTCCAGCGCCAGCAGCAGGTTTTCGCCAACAAATTGGCCGCGTCGAGTCATCGTCACGCCTCCGTCCGCAGGGCTTCAATGGGGTCGAGGCGCGCGGCCTTGTTAGCGGGGTAGATTCCGAAGAACAATCCGATCGCCGTGGAGAGGAAAAGTCCAACCAGAACTGCGTTCAGGGGCACGGAGGAAGTGAAGAACACATCCACAATCTTGCTGATCAGAAGCGCGATCAGGATGCCGATGGACCCTCCCGTACCCGCCATCAGGCCCGATTCGATCAGGAACTGCATCAGGATATCGAGGCGCCGCGCGCCCAGGGACTTGCGAATGCCGATCTCGTGCGTGCGCTCGGTGACGCTGGCCAGCATGATATTCATGATCACGATGCCGCCCACCACCATAAACACGGCGACGATTGCGATGGTCACGGCGAAGACGGAGGCCGTCAACTGATGCCACGACTCCATAATAGTTTCGGAGGCATTAATTCCAAAGGTATCGCTCTCGTTGTAGGGTGTATGGCGCCGGGCTCGCATCAGGGCCCTGGTTTCATCCTCGAGCACCGCCATCTGGGCAGAAGTGCCGGCCTGGACGCTCACTGCCAGCGAGGGCCGATTTCGAAACACCTTTTGGAAGGTGGTTAGCGGCACTTGCACGAAGTTGTCCTGACTTTCGCCGAACATCGAGCCAAGTTTCTCGGCAACGCCAATGATGCGGAAAGGAATCCCGTTGATCTGAATGTCTTTGTCGACAGCATCAACATTGGGAAAAAACGCGTTCACCAGATCCTGGCCCACGAAGCATACCGCCGATTCGTGAGTGTAGTCGCCGTCGTTGATGTAGCGGCCGGCGCCCACCTTCATCTGCCCGATGTCCACCATGTTCGGCGTTTCACCGGCGATCTGGACCTCGTAAACGGTCTTGCCTTTGTATCGCACCTCATTCGTATCCGTGTTGCCCATATAGGCTTCGGCGCCGATGTTCTTGTAGCCTTTCAGGTTGTCACGCAGGAATTCGAAATCGTCGATCCGTATGGGTTGATTGCGGCGGCGCGCCTTTAACCATTCCTCGTATCCCTGCGCCCATTTGTACTGGTGGACAATGAAAACGTTGGCCCCCAGGTTGGCAATGTGGTCGGCGATGTAGAGGTTCATACCATTGATGATGGACATGACGACGATCAGGGTGGTGGTGGCAATCACCACGCCCAGCAGTGTGAGGAAGGATCGCAATTTGTGCGTGCGCAGCGCCTCGAGGGCAATCCAGAAGCCTTCGCGCGAGGTGACCCAAATCCCCGTCCTGCGTTGGGCGCGCGGTTTCAGCCTGTGTAAGAGTGCTTGTGTTTGGCTAAGCTCAGCCACGAAACCTCCTTACCATCGCCGGTATCCCGTCCCCGTGGTTCGCGATCCAAGTCCCAGCAGCCCCGGTAGGGGCGAAAGATAGTAGCCCAGGGCGCAAGCCCTGGGAAGAGCGGGCCCCCACCCCCCTTTCTTCCCCCTTCCCCCGCCCGGCGGGGGAGAGGGCTGGGGGAGGGGTAGCACAGGGGACCCACGGCTTACGCCGTGGGCTATCTTCTGCCGCCGCTCCGCGGCTCTCGTAGCCCTCGCGTCTTGAGGTTGCCGCTTCTGCGGCTTGCGCTGGGGCAACAGACTGCGGCTCGCTCCGCGGGCTGAATTCTTCCACGAACTTCTGACTCAGGAGGCCAGCGGCCCGCAACTCAAAAAGATGTGGCGGCATCCCCGGTGGTTGCCCCAAGGACGCCAAAAGAGCCGCCCCTACAACCGCTCCTATAATCCAAATACGCAATTCCAGAAGCCCTGGTTCGGAAAAGGAACTCAGTTCATTCGTAGCGCAAGGCCACAATCGGGTCGAGACGGGAGGCTTTTACGGCAGGCCAGAGGCCGAAGAACAGACCTATACTGACCGAGACCATGAAGCCAGCTATCGCCGACCATAGCGGAACGGCGGAAGGCAGGGCGGGAACGAGGGTTCGGATGAGCAAGCTCAGCGTATATCCACACAGAATTCCCAACAGTCCACCTGCTCCAGTCAGGCTCATGGCCTCGAGCAGAAACTGCCATGCGATGTCGCTGCGCCGAGCGCCGATGGCCTTACGCACTCCAATCTCCCGGGTTCGTTCGGTGACGGAAACCAACATGATATTCATCACGCCAATGCCGCCCACCATCAAGCCGATGGAGGAAATCACAACGGTCACCAGAACCACCGTTCCCATGATCTCCCGGAATTGTTTGATGATGGCATCGGCTGAGGAGATGCCGAAGTTATCAGGCTCGGACCACTTCACGTTCCGCCGCCGTCGCAGCAGGCTTTCCACCTCATCCCTCGCCTGGTCGAGCTTGCCGGTATACGCGATGGCTGTTATGAAGTTCTCCTTGGCCTCGGGATGGTACTTCCTGAAGGTGAAATAGGGAATGTAGATGTTGCGATCGTTGCCGTTGTCGCCCAGGAACTGCTTGAGTTTGTTCAGCGTGCCGATTACTTCGAGATTGCGTCCGTTGACGCTGATGGTCTTGCCGATGGGGTCTTCCGCCTTGAACAATCGCTTCACTACGTCGGCGC